>DAOTKE010000006.1:0-50194 GCA_035449085.1 Kiritimatiellia bacterium
CCCTCCCCCCTCGCGCTTCCCAGCATCTCGACCCCCTTGATTTGGAACCGCCGCGTCCTCCCCCTTCCGTTCGACAGGGAGGCGCGGCCATGATACTCTTAGGGGGTGCATAACTGATAGTAACCGGATAACGGAAACGGGGGACGAATGACGAATTGGACATTGGGAGTTGCTCTGCTCGCCGTCTGCAGTGCTGCCGCCGCACTCTCGGACGCTGTACTCTCCATCACGGTTGCGGCGGAGGCCATTCCCAACGCCGGCTTCGAGGACACCGAAGCGCTGGCCTGGACCATCGCCGACGCTGGCATGAGTGTCATCACGAAAGAGGCGGCGCGTACCGGCGAGCGCGGCCTGCGTGTCACTGACACTTCCGGCAGTCAAGGCAGCAGTTGCCGATCTGTTGCTGTACCGGTCACGGTTGGGAAGACCTACGCGCTCTCCTTCTGGGGGCGCGTATGGGAAAACGACGGCGCGGTCGGTGTCTACCTGCAGTTCGCGAATGCAAAAGGACAAGTCTTGACTTCGCCCTCCCGCCACGGGGAAATCATTCAGACCATCCAAGGTGACAAAGGCGAGTGGCGGGCCTTCACGGTCTACGGAGAAGCCCCGCCGGAGTCGACCGTGATGTGGGTCTGGGTGCACAGTTTTAACGGCAGTTGCGGCATGGCCGACGTGGATGATTTCGCCGTCACCGAGGTGAGCGCGGCTGAGGCGCGTCGGGCGCGTATCGCGGCCCTGCGCACATCCAAGAACGGCTTTCCGCCGCCCGACGAGTCGCGCGTCGCGCAGATCGCCGCTTGGCTGGCGCCCGCGCCGCATGGCCTGGGGCGGCCCGCCACCGACCGTGAGGCGTGGGATCGCCTGGCCACCTTGCCCGAAGCGGGGCCGATCCTGCGCGACGCGGAAAAAGCCATGAAAACACCGCCGCCGGAATTGCCCGACGAGCTCTATCTCGAATTCACCACCAACGGGAACCGGCGCAACTACGAGCGCCCCTACGGTCAGCGCACACAGCGGATCACATCCCTGTTGCTGGCCGAATGCCTGGAGGATAAGGGACGTTTTCTGCCCGCGCTCGAACGCGATCTGCTCGCGGTCTGTGATGAGCGGAGCTGGACCATGCCAGCGCATGATGGCAGTCTCAGTAATTTCAAAGGCACTCGCCTGACCATTGATCTCGGCTCCTCCGCGCGCGGCTGGCTGCTCTCCGAAGTGGATGCCTGGCTCGGCCACCGCCTCTCGCCGGAAGTGCGTGAACGGCTGCGCAGCGAGGTTCGCCGGCGCGTGCTTGGGCCTTACCTGAACGTGATACGCGACGGCAACATCAACGGCAACTGGTGGATGCGCTGCAACAACAACTGGAATGCGGTCTGTTCGGCCGGTGTCGTCGGCTGCGCCCTGGCGCTGCTGGAGTCGCGCGAGGAACGCGCCTTGGTGCTGGCCGCTGTAGAGTTTTCCAATCCTTTTTTCATTAGCGGCTTTACCGATGACGGCTATTGCAGTGAGGGGATGGGCTACTGGAACTACGGTTTCGGTCACTATGTGATGATGGGGCTTGCCGTGCGCGCGGCCACCGGCGGGCAACTCGATCTCTTCACCTGCGACAAACTGCCGCGTATCGCCGCATACGCCAAGGGGTATCAGATCCAGCCAGGTCGTGCGCCCTGGTTCGCAGATGGCGGCGGTGCGCCGAGCCACGAGATCTGGGCGCTGGTCCGTCAGGTCTATCCTGCGGCCGTGCCGGCCGATATGCCCGTTCCCCCGCTGCTGAAGGGCGGTCACGCCATCATCGGGCTACGGGCTTTCGGACAAGAGCCGCCACCGGCTGTTGACGCGAAAGAGAGCCTGCCGATCCGCACCTATTTCCAGGATGCGCAGGTGCTGATCACGCGCTCCGGCGGGACAACCCACGATGTGCCGTTCGGCGCGGCCATCAAGGGCGGACACAACGCCGAGCACCACAACCACAACGATGTCGGCTCGTACGCCATTGTGCTCGACGGCATGGAGATGCTGGGCGATCCCGGTGGCGAGATCTACACGCGTCGCACCTTTAGCCGCGAGCGGTATGTCAGCCAGATGCTCAACTCCTACGGCCATCCGGTGCCGGTGGTGGCCGGCCAGCTCCAGACGACGGGCCGACATGCGGCCGCACGCGTGCTGGAGGCAACTTTCAGCGACACGCGCGACCTGTTCCGCATCGATTATGCGGCCGCGTACCGCGTACCCGATCTCACCACGTTGACGCGGACCTTCACGCATGACCGGACGGCACGCGTGATGACGATCAGTGACGAAGTCCGCTTCACGACGGCGCAGACGTTCAGCGTGCCGATCATCACGTACCGCGAGGTGACGCGCATCGACGGCACCACCCTGCATCTCCATGACAAACAACGCTGCGTCGAGGTGAAGATCATCGCGGAAGGCGGGGAGTGGCGTCTGGAAGAGGAATGGATTGTCAATCCAGGAAAAGCCTCGCCGCGCCGACTGGCCGTGACCTTCGCCGCGCCCGTCACCTCTGCACGCGTGGGCATCACCGTCACGCCGTTGGCCGTCAAACGCTAGGTGAAACATGCGCAGACGGACGCCACTCAAGTTGTCGTTTGACTATGTGGACACCGCCGAGCGGCGTGTGCTGTCTTTGGAGAAAGATGGCCTGTTCTGTCTGCCTGTTATCGGTTTTGACTGTTACCGCAAGAAGTGGCAAGAGGCGCCACTGCATGTCCATGACGAGTGTCTCGAAATTTCCTTATGTTTACGCGGCGACTTGGAGTTTGAGACCCCAAAAAGAACCTATCCCTTTAGGCCGGGCTCTATCTTTGTTTCAGGGCCGAAGGATGTTCATCGGTTGAAGTCCTATCCGAAAGGTATGAGCAAATACTGGCTCCTGTTCCGCATTCCGAAACCAGACAGTCAGCTTCTCGGACTGCCGGCCAAGGAAGCCCGGTCGCTCGTGCGCGATTTAACATGCCTGCGGAACCGGCTTTTCAATGGGACCGATGAAGTACAACGTCTTTTTAAAAAGCTGTTTCAGCAATACGATACATTGCCGGCAGGCGCACCGGAACGGTCTTTGCGGCTACGGTCGTCGGCATTGACGCTTCTGCTGGCGATCGTGGACGCGGCATCCGTCCCGCCGCGCGAGCACCCCGAAGCCCGTTTGGAACGCATCATCGCGGAGATGCGCGAACATCCAGAACGCGCGTATCCGCTTGATGTTCTTGCCGAAAAGACCGCCCTTTCGACCAGCAATCTGCTTATCCGATTCAAACGCCTTACCGGTTTGCCGCCGCATGCGTTTCTGGTCGCCCAGCGCGTTGCGCGCGCCAAGGAGATGCTGGCCGAAGCGAAACCCATCACCTTTATTGCGGATCGCCTGGGCTTTTCTTCCTCACAGCATTTTTCGAAGCAGTTTAAGGACATCACCGGACGCCCCCCTTCTGAGTGGCGGATGTGTAAAAAATAACTTTCGTGATATACTGGTATCCGGTGGGGCATTTCAGGGGTAAACTCCGGGCCGATCACCGTCAGAGCTCCGTGGTTCTCACGCGCTTCAAGATCGAAGAGATTGGCGACCTTTTCAAGAAAAGCAAATGAAGAAAACAGCAGTATTGGCAACCGTTTGTTCGGTTGTGTTGCCTGTGTTGGCGCAACGGCCGACGGTCATGAGTGTACTGCCCGACGGTGCGGTCCAGGCGCAGGCATGGCTCCGGCATCAGCTTGAATTGCAGCGGGACGGCCTGACAGGGCATGCCGAGGAGCTTTACGACGACATCGGCAACAGCGACTGGCTGACCGGCGCGGGGCGAGGGGGCCAATATGCCTGGGAGCGTGGGCCCTATTATGCGAAGGGGCTTGTGGCATTGGCGTTGGCACTCGATGACGCCACACTGAAGGCCAAGGGGAAGCGTTGGGTGGACGCCATTCTCGCGAGCCAGCGGCCGAACGGCGATTTTGGCCCGCGCGAGCGCAACTGGTGGGCGAACATGATCGCGCTCTGGCTCGTGCGCGACTGGTGTGCGGCGACCGATGATCCGCGTGTGCCGCCGTTTTTAGAGCGGTACTTCGCGTTTCAGGCGGAGGCGCTGCAGCGGTATTCGCTGGCGGACGAGTCCAAGTGGGCCACGGCTCGCGGGGCGGATGAACTGGACGTGGTCCTTTGGCTGTACGCGCGCACAGGCAACAAAGATCTGGAAACGTTCGCCCGCCTGCTGTCAGGTCAGATTGCCGACTGGAGCACTTACTATCACCGTGGCGGCGATCCCTCGAAGACGGGCTGCCGCAGTCACATCGTCAATTTCATGCAGGGTGTCAAGGCGCCGCCGCTGCAATGGCGTGTCGACGGCGACGCCCGGCATCGTGACGCCTACGCCGCGGCGTTCGCGCCGGAGGGTTGGATCATGCGGTCCTTTGGGCGCCCCGACCGCATGGTGAACGGCAGCGAGCCGCTCTCCAGCCGCAGCGCGTCAGAGGGCACGGAACTCTGCGCGATCGCCGAGCGCATTCTCAGCAACCAGATCGCTCTGGGTGTTTGGGGCGATGCCGCCATCGGCGACGATCTGGAAACGGTAGCCTACAACACACTCCCCGCGACGCTATACTCAGACGGACGCGGCATGCGCTATTACAACATCCTCAACTTGCCATACTGCGTGAACGAACCCTTCGGTTTCGTCAACAACGGCGAGAAGGTGGGAGCGCTCTGTCCCGGCCCGCACGCGGGATTTGGCTGCTGCCGCTCTAACTTCCATTTCGCCTGGCCGAAATTCGTGCAGTCGCTCTGGATGAAAACGGCGGACAACGGCCTCGCCGCGACGGTATACGGGCCATGCACGGTGACGGCCACCGTCGGCGGCGTACAGGTGACGGTGGAGGAGACGGGGAGTTACCCGTTCGGCCCGGATGTGAAGCTGGTCTTCCGCGCGGGGGCGGCGAAGTTCCCGCTCAAGCTGCGCATACCCGGCTGGTGCCGTGCGCCGCAGGTGACGGTCAACGGCGAGGCTATGTCGGGAGCCAAGCCGGGGTCGTTCTGCACGGTTGACCGCGCCTGGAAACCTGGCGATGTAGTGTCGCTGCGCTTCCCGATGGAAGTGTGTGTCTCGACCGGCTGGGATCAGAACGCGGTGGCGGTGACGCGGGGGCCGCTCCTTTACGCGCTCAAGCTCGCCTACGAGGATCGGAAGGTCGAGTCGTATGAAGTGCCGTTTGAGAAGCGTAAAGTGGGCGACCTGAACGGGTTTCCACGTCACGAGATCCGCGCGACCGAGCCGTGGAACCGCGCCCTGCTTCTGAATGCGCGCGGCGTTGTCGACGCCGAAGTCGTGACACGCGACGTCACCGTGAATCCGTTCGCGCCCGGCTCGGCCCCCGTGTCCCTGAAGGTCAAGACGTTCAGAACCGACTTCGGCGGCTGGGGACACACGCGCGACATTCTCACGGGACGGGCCGTTGAACCGCCGCCTAGCCCGATTGCGGTTGAAGGCGAGATTCAGACGGCGGAACTTGTGCCGATGGGGGCTACCCAGATACGTATCGTTCTTTTTCCGTGGGCGCGTGAATCGGTCAAGTGACCGATAGAAGCGCGATGATAAGAGTCGAGGAAGAAAGGTCAAGAGAGATGAAGACGGACGCCTGTTTTCAAGGTATGTGTGGCGCGCATGCGGCGATGTTCACGCCGTTCGATGCGAAAGGACGGGTGAACCCGGAGATGATCGCAAGGATCATGGACTACGGCTACGCGAACGGCTTGAAGGGCTTCTATCTGACGGGAACGACCGGCGAATGGTGGCTGCTCTCCATCGAGGAACGCAAACAGGTGCTCGCGGCGGCGGTTGCGGCGAACAAGGGGCGCGGTAAACTGATCGCGCACGTGGGAGCCAGCCGTACCGATGATTCGATTGAACTCGCACGCTACGCGGCGGATATCGGCATCGACTGGGTGAGTTCCATTGCGCCGCAGCTCTACAGCAACTCGTTCGAGGCGGCACTGTATCACTACCGCCAGATCGCCGAGGCGACCGACCTGCCTTTCATGGTGTATTCGATGGGCGCGGCACTCGTCCCGGAGCGCGATATCCGCTTCTTCGACCTGAAGAACGTCAAGGGCATGAAGTACACGGGTCGCGACTACTTCGCCGCGCAGCGGCTGAAACGCATGCTCGACCAGAGCAAGGAAACGATCTGGTTTGCCGGCTGTGACGAGCAGCTTCTCTGCGGGCTGGCTCTCGGTCCTGTTTTCGCGGGCGGTATCGGCACGACCTACAACATCATCCCGAAGCACTTCGCGACGATCTGCGAGCGTGCCGCTAAAAATGATTTCCGGACGGCGGCGAAGTGGCAGGACGAGGCGAATCGTGTGATCGAGCTGATGATCGAGTCCGACAACTGGAGCTACCGCAAGGCGATGATGACATTCATCGGGCTTGACTGCGGCCCCTACCGCAAGCCCTTCGAGCCATTGACTGCCGCGCAGTACAAGGCCTTCGCAAAACGCTTTGCCGCACTCAAGATCGTGAAGGCCGGGCAAGGATGCCCAAGTCAAGCGCGAGTATGATGTGTGTGTGTGATGCGAAGCGCAGGTGTGGCAGACAAGGGCCGGTAGTACCGGTAGTTCCAACCGTTTCGGTTGTCGTCGGGGACAGGCAGGAATGCCTGTCCTATACCTTTGTGGGAGCGTCAGCTCGTCCAGCCGTTGGATATGAAACGGGGAGCGGTATCGCGTGCCGGAGACTTTCTCCAGCCCCACCCGCTCGCACCGCATATCATTTGAAATTTCATGCTTTTCTCTCTTGTTTTGCTGTCTCGGGTTGGTGTGCCATGCATCATTTTATGATCACAGCCATGCCGCGTTTGAGTTTGACCTCCAGAATCCTGCGGTTGGACGGACCGTCCGTGACCGAGACCACCCCGCTATGATTGACGACGCCGTCCACCACGACTGTCCAGGCATCGGTCGAGCCGGTCAGTGCTCCTTCGACTTCGGCAAACGTCCGCTTGGTCACAACGCCATCCCCGTTCGCCGTCGAGAGCTTGACGACGGCCGTTTGCGGCAGGGCGAGGCCGTTGCGGATGAGCAGATTCGCCTGCGCACTGTCTGAAAGGTCGATGTCGAAACCGGCGTTTTCCGCGAGCGTCACATTCGCGACCGTTCCCGTGCCGCCCAGGTACGCCCCCGCCGCGACATTCACCGCCGCCGCAGTCGTCAGCACGCCGTCCACCCGCAGGGTTCCCGCGTCAACCGCGATCTCGCCGGTAACCGCATTATCGGTCGAGGCGAGTGAGAGCGTGCCGGGACCCGTCTTGCGGATGCCGCTGTCGGTCTGCTGGTCCAAGGCCGAAGTGTTGGTCGCGCAGTTATAGACCGCCATGCCGAAGGTAACGTCGCTCCGGCAGTCCCCGGTGATGTCATCGACCTCAATCTCGCAGATCGGCTTGTTGCCGACATTGATCACCTGATGGGTTGATTCGTAGTCCGGGCACGGCGCGATCACATACGGCTTCGTGCCTTTGAAGGTTGCCTTCTCGAGGAAACAAAGCACACCCGCGTAGTTCCTCGACATCCCCTTCGAACGCAAATCCAACGTCGCGTCATTGAAAGTCCAGCGCAAGGCACGTTGGCAACCGTGATTGTTTGAGCTCGCCGGGATAAACTGGAGGGTCGCATGGTCGATGATGATTTGGGCGTTCGGACGCACGTGCAGCGTGCCTTGAACCACATTGCGCATGGACATGAGGCAAGTCGCTCCGTTGGATACGCAGAGTGTCTGCATCGGCAGGGACGGGTCGGAAAGAAAATGTGCCTGCTGCGTAAATTCAAGTGTGCCCTCGGCAACCGTGAAATCATTGTAACCACTACCATTCGTTCCCCATGCGATATTCACCACGGTCATCTTGCCTGGGCCTGTCTTCACCAATTCACAGCGACTGCGGACGGAGGCATTGGTCTGCCAGAAAAGTGGATTGCCGCTGAAATAAAGGTCGACGTCACCCGCTCCCGGCGTGATCTTGTCGACCCGCAACTCAAGCGTACTGTCGGCAACCGTCTGGACAAAATATCCCTTGAAGGTGCCGGTGGAAGCATTACCCTTACTATAGTGTTTATAACCAGCATAGGTTCCTTCGTCGAAGCCGAAAGCATGGGGCGTCGGCCCAGAGAACCACAAGGTGTCGAACACCCTCATCGCGATCTTCTGCCCAGCCGTACTGTTATTATCGCTAACATAGGCTAAATCACCATTCACGAAGGTGCCGCCGTTAAAACGGATGGTGTCGATAGAGAAGCCTGAGGTGATCTTAGAATCTGACACCGAATTTGTACAATGGTAAAGCATTGAACCGGTATCCAACTGGATTTTCGCGTAGGGCCTGCTACTCAAAGAGCCGAACTGGTTGGCCTCGCGCATATCCAAGGCCGCGCCGCTGCGCACATAGACCCAGAACGGCAGCGTGCGCGGACCGAGGAAGTTGTGACAGTTGCGGTTCTTCATCGCGATCGTGCCTTGCGCGATCTCGACACCACAGGTCGTCGCATTGCCATAACGCGTGTCACCCGCGGCATTTTTTCCGTCCCGCTTAGATCGCTGCGCAGGAGAAGCGTACCTGGCCCTGTTTTGGTGAAGGACTTCGTATCGACATGCAGACCGTACGTGTTATTGTCGCCCCACCCGAAATCGAGGTGGTCGGTGATGTCGAAAATCACGTCGCCCGGCTGCACGCGCGCGGTCATCATGACCGACTTGTCGGTCAGACCGGCATCGCGGATGGTGACATTGTCGCCCGTTGCGAAGGTCTGGTTGCCGGACCAGTTGGCGGTTTTGCCGGTATCCCAGTTGTTGTTGACAGCCGCGGTCCAGAAAATGTCCTTCGCCAGTACAATGCCGACGGCCAAACCAACAACATTGGCTAGAAGTATTCTTTTCATGGTCGTTTCCTTCCCTTGGGAATGGTTGGTTCTTATTGGGTCAGACTCCGATGAAGTTCCAGGTATAGTCACCGGTTAACGAGAGTTTCAGCAACCGGAAGCCGAACGGTCGCCAGTCGAAATTGCAGCAGGTCGTTTCCGCGTTGAGGATCTCAAGTGCCTTGTACCCGCGGGCCATGTACGCATGCGTGTGCCCGGCCAGAAGTAGTCTGGCGCCGGCCGCAAGGCAGGCGTCGAGAAATCTCGTCCGTTCAGCTTCCGGGCAGTTGCTGTAGCCGTCCTTCTCGTTCGGTGTATGCGCGAACGGCGGGATGTGTCCCGCCACGATGACCGGCTCTACGCCCGTCTGCGCGGCGGCGAATTCCCCCTTGAGCCACTCGCGATATCGGCCCTGCCGCTCTTTTTCCTCGGTCGGCATCCAGTACTGTGTATTCATGGCGATGAAACGCCAGCCCTTGACGAAAATCGTCTTGTAGGAATATCCGAAAATATCGATGAAGCGATCCTCGTCCGCGGCTGTCAGTTTGTTGCCCACATCGTGGTTGCCGGGGGTGACGATCACCGGGCTTTTGATCTTCTTCAGGAGTCTCGGCCACTCCTTCGGGATATCCGTCGGATTCTGCATCATATCTCCGGCAAAGTACACGAGATCCGGCCGGAGACCGTTCAGGCGATCGATCACCGCTTCAAGCCGCATCAAGTCGGCACGATAATTCTCCTGGAAATCTGCCGAAAGACGGTTGTATTCCGCACGGCTCGAACAGAAACCGATCTGAGGGTCGCCGCAATGGGCGATCACGACCTCTTGACGAACAGGTTTCTCCGCACAAAACCCGACACCTGCCAGCGCGGAAATTCCACCCGTCAGGAATGCCTTACGTGAGACCTCCATAGTCTACATCCCGGGACGATTCATCCGACCACTGTGAAGCGGCCATCCCCCAACGCATCAAGGATGCCGATTCCAAGATACCTTGTATTTATACCACACAAGTCATTCAAAAATGTTCAAAAAATAATTATTGTGAAAATTGATTCATTGCAGGCGTGACGCCTGCAACACGAGTCAGAATAGAGCATGAACTTCACGTCTCCCCGGCACGAACCGATTGCGCACGATGCCGCACGATCCTCCTGAAAAGCGGCTGGGATCAAGCGGGTCGGATATGCTACACTGAGCGCGGTTTCAGATTGATGTTACGGAGGAATAGGGATGAGCGACAAAACGACTGTGTCTGACGGGAAACGCGCCGCCAGTGATCCATTGGCCGGACAGGCGGCGGACGCGCGCTACAAGAGCTTCAATGAGACGGCCGATCCGTGGAAGGTGATCGGGACGCTCAATTACGGTGACGACCGCACGATGGTCTCGACGATCGAGCGTGTGATCCTGGATGCCGATCCGTCGCAGTATCCGGGTTTTGAGGACAAGCTGCTGAAGTGCGCGACCGATCCGGCCTGCACGGAAGCCGGTTACGGCTTTATCTGCCGCCTGCTGGCGCTGATCGCCTCGCCGAAAAGCGTGGCGGCGCTCCAGAAAAACCTGACGAGCGACAACGAGGTGATCGCCTTCGCGACGCGCATGGCCATCGAGCAGGTGCCGGGCGATGAGGCGACCGCGGCGCTGCGGACGGCAGCCGGTGCCCTCAAAGGACGTGAAGCGGACGGCTGTGCCGGCGCGGTCGCGATGCGGGCCCGCGCTGCGCGGTAAGACCGAAACGGACATTGGAGATTCAACCGTCAAACCCATTTTCGAGGAGAGAAGTATGAGCATGTCCAGACGTGGTTTTTTGAAGCAGTCAGGCGTGGCCGCCGGGGCGCTGGCCGCCTTCCCGACAATCATCCCGGCCTCCGTGTTGGGGCAGAACGCGCCGTCCAAGGTGCTGACCGTGGCCTGCGTGGGCGTGGGCGGCATGGGGCTCTCGCATATCTCGCAGATGCTTAAACGCGACACGGTGCGGATTGTGGCCGTGGCCGATGTCGATGCTTTCCATCAGAAACGCGCGGCGCAGATCATCAACAAGCAGTATGGCAACACCGATTGCCGTATGACCGGTGATTTTCGCGAGGTCACCCGCGCCAAGGATGTGGATCTGATCACCGTGGCCACGCCGGACAGTTGGCACGCGATTCCGGCGATCGACGCGATCCGCAACGGCAAGGATGTCTTTGTGGAGAAACCGCTGACGCTGACGATCCGTGAAGGTCAGGTGCTGGTTGAAGAGCTGCGTAAGCACAAGCGCGTGGGACAGACCGGCACGATGCAGCGGTCGTCCGAAGGCTTCCACCGCGCGGCGGAACTGATCCGCAACGGACGTCTCGGCACGATCCGGCACATCGACGTGCTGATCCCCGCGAATAACCGTTATGTCGGCGCGACATGGAAGCCCGAGCCCGTGCCCGCCGGATTGGATTATGATTTCTGGCTGGGGCCCGCGCCTTATGCGCCGTATACCTCGCAGCGTACCCATTACCAGTTCCGTTACATCCTCGATTATGCGGGCGGACAGACCACCAACTGGGGGGCGCACTATCTCGATATCGCACAGTGGGCATTGGGCATGGACGAGTCGGGGCCGGTCGAAGTGGATGGCCACGGTGTTTATCCCAGCAGCGGACTGTTCACCGCGCCCACGCGTGTGGACGTGCGTTACACCTATGCCAACGGCGTGACAATGCGCATGCGGACCCGCACAGATGGCATCTATGATGGCAACATCATCTTTTTCGGCGACAAAGGCACCTTGGACGTTTCACGTAGTAAGCTGAAATCCAATCCGACGAGCATTCTCAACGAAAAGATCGGTGACGGCGAGACCCATCTCTATAAGAGCCGTGACCATTTCGGCAACTGGATCGAGTGCGTCAAGTCGCGCGAGCGCCCGGTGTCGGATTTGGCGATCGGGCACAAGACCACCAACCTCTGCAATATCGGCAACATCGTGATGCAGCTCCAGCGCAAGCTGAAGTGGGATCCGGTCAAAGAGATCTTTGAGGGCGACGAGATGGCCAACCGTCTGCTGACGCGCGCCATGCGTGGCCCGTGGTCGCTCGCCTGAACGGTTATTGGGAAGTCAGCGACAGCGCCTGCGGCGGGCGGACGGTGAGGTCGACCGATTCGCCCTCGCTGCCGAAGTAACCGCCCCAGCCGATCCGGATGGCGGTGACTTGAGTCAGGTCCAGCGCCTTCTGGGTGTGGCCGAAGGGTGCGAACTGGCCGAACAGCGCGTAGGCCCGCACCGCTCCCGCCGCGTTCAGGTAACGTCCCGTACGCCCGAGGTACGTGCCGCCGTCTGCCGTCTGCATGAAGACCAACAGTTCGGCGGCTGTGCGCTGGCCTGTCGGGACAGTGGTGTCCAAGACCAAACCTTCATAGCCGGAGAGATCGAGCGGTTTCGCGTACGGGAAGTTGACAAAAAGGTGGGTGTCGACCTGCCCGCGGGTCAGCGTGGCCGGTGCGCGCCAACCGCCGGTCGCATCGCCGACAAGTTCGGCACGCACATAGGTGCCCTTGCCGATCGTGGGGCGGCCCGCTTCCGGCAGGGGCTTGCACGTCATCGCGAGCGCGACCGCGCCGGCCTGGGCAAGGCGGCGTGGAACACCGGCCTGCGGTGTGCGGAAAAACATCGCGCCGTACGGCCCGAGACGCAGCGGCACGCGCGTCGCGTCCACAACCGTGCTCTGCAATCCGGTCGCCGGATCCCACTGCTCACGCACGCCATCCCCGCAAAACCGTATCGTGCCCTCCCATGCGGCAGCGCTGTCGTTGATCACGAAATAGATATCGTGGCCGTCGACACGGCGGCGCGTGATTTTGATCGGCGCACGCATATCGTCGCAGACGGCGTCACGCTCCAGCACCGCGTCGATCATCTTCGGCGTCAGCGCGAGCATGCTGAAGGGCAGCGCGATACCCGTGCCGCCGGCGCGGTTCGTCGCGACATTCGGTAACGTCGTCGTTCCAAACATCTCGCGCGCCCATGCCTGCACAGTCGATGAAGGGATCTCTGATTCACTGTTAGCAGGCAGAGCACCGACAGCGATGACGGTACCGCCACCCCGCCAGAAGCGATGGATCTTGCGCCAGGCCGCCAGCGGCAAGGTGTCGGCCCCCGGCAACACCAACACACGCCAACTCAGGTCACCGTGGCGCAAGGTATCGCCATCGACAGTCGCATCGCACAGCGCACATGCGTCTACGTAGCGGAAGTCTCGGTTCGCGCTGTAGAGCGCGGAACTGACGCCGTCGAAAACGCTTTCGATACGGCGCGCGGCGGGTTCGTCGCTCGCCCCCCGGTAGGCGGGGACAAAGCGTGTCCACACGCTTTCGACCGGATAGAGCACGGCGATGTCGGCCACCTGATGTCCGCCGCGCAGCATCGTCTGACAGCGGCCGACGTGCTCGTTGATGCGACGCAACTGCTCGTCGGTCAGTTTGTCGAAGGAGTAATAGCTGGTGAGCGTATTGATGCCGCCCCAGACGAGGCGGTGGCAGGTGCCGCGGATTTCGTCCTCGGTCACGACGCGGACGGGGGTGGCGTCGCCGGGGGCACGCCAGCGCTGGCTGTGGTCGGAAACCTCGCACATGGTGACGGTGCGCCCCTCAAGGTCGGCGACGCTGCCGATCATACGGGCGATGAACCACGGGACTTCGGATGGCAGGCTGGTGAGGCAATCGATACTGGGCGCATCGAGCCGGCGCACGCAACGGAAGAAATCACCGTAGAGCGGCACGTGGCCGACCAGGCCCTCCTCCATCAGCAGGTGGCCACCGGAAAGGAGGCTGTGGTCGCGGCACCAGGTCTGGATCTGGCCGAAGTAGTTCTCGGAGACGAGTTCCCCGACGGTGTTCCAGAAGTCGTAACGGGCACGCGCGCCGGCTGGCCCCGCATCGGCCACCAGCGCCGGCAGCAGCGGACGCAGCGCGCGGCCCCGGCGTTTCCTGAATTCCTGCCCGATGGTCAGCGACCACGGCAGGACGCGCCAGGGCATGGGCCGGAACCAGAGGTTCTGGAGCGACGGCTCATCGGTGAAGGTGGAGACGAAATATTGGCCGAGATCGCGGCCCAGCTTTTCGGCGTAGCGTTCGTGCGTGACTGCGATGAAGCGCGCGGTCGGCTCGGGTGTCAGCAGGTCGATGCACGGTTTCTTATAGGCGAGGCTGACCGCGGCGTGGGTGCCTTCGTAGATGAGGTCATCGGTCATGACGGCGACAAACCACTCCCCGTCGGGAGCCTGCCATGAGAGATGCCCGACCACGACCGACGCGGTAAGATCCACCGCGCGGTCGAGCGCGAGCACACCCTGGCGTCGCGGCACGGCCACCGCCGAGACCAGGCGCCCGGGCGGCATCGAAAGCGAAACGGACGCGCCCCCCGTGACATTCGTTTCGGCAATCAACAAGCCGCGTGCAGCCCATTCAGGGTGACCGCGCAAGGTGAGGTCCCCCGCGCTGCCCGAGGGATAGCCGCGTTCATCATAAAGCCAGAGAGACATGCCGGACGCTTTGGCCATGTGTACACCGCGCAAAAAGGGTGGCCACTTGGTGTCATCCTCAACGTAGCCGTCGAAGGAGACGTTGCCCGCGAAGCCTCCGAAGCCTTGTTCAGCCAGCTTGAGCAGGTGTTTGTCCTGATCCTCCGGCTTGTCCCGTTGACTGTGGATGATAGGCAGGATACGGGTTGACGCGGGAGGATTGGCGAAACGTTCAGCCAGCGGCCGGTCTTCGGCCGGTTGTGGCGGCAACGCGGTGAGAGGCGTGCCGTCCGAATGTCCCGCCGCGACGGCGAGGACAGACAGCAGGGCAATGAAACGAGTGGAAGTCTGCATCGTTACCTTTCGTGTAGTGGGTCAGTGCCGTCATTCGTCAGTCACCTGCAGGAGACGTCGACATCGCGGACGAGGCCGCCCGCGCCCCCAATGTCACTCACCCGTCGCGCGCATGGGGTCGTCGTACGTTCCGATCTCGTCAAGCGGCAGCGCGCAAAAGACCGACGCCGCGCCGGTATCGGTCTTCGGCAGCGTGGCCACCGAGAGGTTGTCCCAGGTGTCGGTGCCTTTGGGCTTCTTGAAACAGGACTCTTCGACATTCACGAACACGTTACGCCAAATGCTGTTGAGGTCGGCGCGCGTGCCGAGGTCGGCCAGTTCCGGGTAACGCCGCGAATAAGGAGGCTGGCGGATATCCACATCGGTGAACATCAATCGCTGGATCGTATCGCGCGCCAAGAACTCCTCCCAACGCTTCTGCCCCCACGGTGAAAAGCTCACGCCGTACCGGCAGTCGATGAACAGGTTGTTGTCGATGATGTTGTTGTGGCCACCGTGGATCTGAACGCCGCCGAAATGACCGTTCGACGCCCGTTCAAAAAGATTGCCGTACACCAGCATACCGCTGATCGCATCATCAAAGCGGATGCCGGCCTGACCGCACGGCACATGCGCGCCGCCGCCAATGTCGCGCCAACGGTTGAAACGGATCACGACGCCGCGGTATGCAGGATTGCCCCACATGTCGATGCCGCCCTGATCGTCCGATTCCTGAACCACATGGTGCACGTCGTTGTACTCGATCAGGTGATCGTTGCCCTCGATACGCATCGCGCTGGAGGGCGCGTGGTGGAAGTGGTTGTGCGCGACGCGCGCACCACAGCCTTCCAGCAGCACGGCGGGATTGTAAGTACGGGAACAGCGGCCGAAATGATGGACCTCGTTGTTTTCGATCTGCACCTGGCCGGAAGTCAGATTACGCCGGTTGCCACCGCCGACATGCATGCCGGTGTGGCCCAACGTGTGCAGTCGGTTGCCGTACAGCTTCAGGTTCGCGCTGTTCGGCGCGATGATCGCACTGCCGCCCAGCCGGCGGACCACGCAACCGGCGACCGTGACATTCACGCAACCGTTGAGCACCAGGCCGTGCTGCTGGCCGTATTCAAAGGTCAGCCCATGGAAGATAACGTCGCGCACCCGATCGGCCTGAATGAAGGGCTTGTCCCAACGTGAAAGCACCAACGTGCTGAACCATGGATGGCGGGTCGGCCAGACATACAGCTTGCCCGTCTCGCTGTCCATATACCATTCGCCGGGCTGGTCGATCTCCTCCAGCAGGTTGAAGACATAGAACGGATGGTCAGCGCGTACACCATATCCGCCCGGACGCTCTTTGAGGGTCAGCGTACGGGTTGCGGCATCGGCACCGACCGGCACGGCACAGACCGCCCAGAGGTGATACCAGTAGCCATTCGCCATGATGTCCTTCGCCTGCGACCAGCGCGCCAGACGTTCAGAAGTAAAACTGAAGACGAAGTTCGTTGGATCAAGCACCGTACCGGTCATGACCGTACCGCTGTTCGGCCAGCGGGCGGGAATCAGCGGCTGGCCGTCCTCAAACAACTCACGCACTGTCTTGTTGTTGATGCCGTAGCCGAAGCTGCGCTGGGGCGGGAACGACGCATACCCCTGTTCCTTGAGATCAGCCATCCGCACGCGGCCGCGCGCTTCGGCCGGCAGCCGCGCGAGCACATCCTTGTCGCGCACGGCACGCAGACGACGCACACGGAAACCGCCGTCGAAGACCGGCCGTTCATCACGCCAGGCGCGATAGACCACAGGTGCGCCACTGTTGCCGGAATCGATCTCGGTCAGCGTGAACGTGTTGGTGACCGGATAGGTGCCGCCACGTAAATAGACGGTAACGCCGCCACGCGGCAGGACACCGTTCTTACGTTGTGCGCGGATCGCATCGCGCGCCCGCTCCAGCGTGGCGAACGGCTGTTCGAATGAACCGGATCCGTGGTCATCGCCCTTCGGCGCCACGTAGAAGGCAACTGCGGGCGTTGGGAACTCGGGCAACCGACGACGGTTCGCCTCCGGGTCGCGCGCCGGGCGTCCTGCGCGCAGATTGGCACACGCTTCGGCACACGCGCGCGCTTCGTCGGCCACATGCGGCGGGGCGTGGGTCACGCCGGCCGCCTCGCGGAAAGCCATCTCGGCCTGTTCGAGATTCCCAGCCTGGCGCCATGTCTGTGCCAAGCCGAGCGCGGCGATGGCCCGGATAGACGCGGGCAGTCGTGAATCGTCGCGTACAGCCGCATAGTGAGTACCTGCTTCTTCGAGACGGCCGGCCTGACGCAAGATCCTGGCGCAACGCTGACGGACCTCTGCGGCGTCGGTCGGCAACACATCGCTGAACGAGAGAAGCTGATTGAACACGGCCGAGGCTGCATCGACGTTGCCTTCACGCGCATAGGCATCGGCCAGCGCCACGGCGAACTGGCGTTGATCGTCGGCGTCCAGTTCCAGAAACTCAGGCAGTTTGACCAGCACACGGCTCGGCAGTTCTACGCCCTTGCGCACGGCCTGAGCCAGCGTTTCGACCGCCATGCCCCGCAGGTGGGCCGGCACCGAGAAATCGTCGACCCGAGCAGCACACGTCATCGTGTCAGCGTGGCGGCGCGCCACGTTTAGCGCGGACCAGTGGCGCCACGCGGCGGGGGCACTCGTGTTCGACGCGATCTCCTGTGCGGCGCGGCTGAAGTCAGCGTCGCGTTCGGGAATGAGGGCTGTTTCTTGAAGGGTTCGTACCTGTCCGGACAGCGTGGCACTCAGAGGAGCGCCGTTCAGCGAAAACGATGCGAGCATTGTGGCGGGAAGAGCGCGGTCAAAGAGTGCACACTCATCGACCGCCATGCGCAGCGAGCCGACACCATAGTTGGCGAAACCGATCTTCAGCGAGCTTTTCGGCGGGATCAGGACACCGTCGTAGGGTTTTTCGGCTGAAAGTGTACCGTTGACATAGAGACGCATGCACGTGCCGTCCCAGGTGGCGGCGAGATGGTTCCAGAACCCGGCGCTCAGCGGATCGTTGGCGCGAATCGAGACCGCACCTTTTTCGCGTCCGATCTCAAAGGAGGGATGTCGCGACTTCCAGTCATAGACAGCCAGGCGCCAGCCATCCGTATACCCGCTGCCGCTGCAAACCAGCATCCCGTTGACGCTGCCGCCGTTGCCGGTCTGAGTACCGGTGCCGAGTGGCCGCACCCAGAGGGTCACGGTGAAGGCATTGCTGGGGAAATGAACGGGCGCCGCTTCGAAACAGGCGCTGTCGAGCACCACAGCCGTCCGTCCGGCGATGCGCCCGGGTTCGGTGGCGAGTGGCGCACCCTGATGCGGACGGTAAGTCAACACGGCGTCCGAACCAGAGCGGTCGGGCTGCTTCGGCGCATCATCAAACAGGGTGTAAAACCGCATGAGGCCCGGGCAACGCATCACATCGTCGGCGTAGGTCTGCCACGCGGCGGTCGGCGTCTGCTGCGCGTGCGCGAACAAAGCCGAGGTCGCAATCAGCAGTCTCATTCCCCCATGAACTCTCCGCATCTGCATATCCTTCCAATAAATTGTTCCGGATTAACGTAACAAAAAAAGGCAGCAGCAGGAACCGCAATTGTCACACGAGAGTGTCGGCGAAGACAAAAACAGGGCGTCAAGTTTTTTTTCACTTTTTTTAAAAACTGTTCTTGCATTTTTTCCGGCACGCGTTACAGTACCGACAAAACAACATATCGATGCATTGTTTTGTGATGCAACGATCTGTTGTGGTTAAAGGGTTCAACCTAACGAAAGGACAGCGCAATGGCCACAGCAAAGAAAGCAGCTCCTGCTAAAAAGGCACCCGCGAAAAAAGCCGTGGTGAAGAAGGCAGCTCCTGCTAAGAAGGCGGCTCCTGCGAAGAAAGCGGCCCCGGCTAAGAAGGCGGCTCCTGCGAAGAAAGCGGCCCCGGCTAAGAAGGCGGCTCCTGCGAAGAAAGCGGCCCCTGCGAAAAAAGCGGCCCCTGCGAAAAAAGCGGCCCCGGCCAAGAAGGCGGCTGCGAAGAAATAACGCCGCGACCGATAAAGAAAACGCGCCTGCGGTCATGCGCCGCAGGCGTGTTTTTTTGCCTTACCGTCTCGACAAATGTTCAGCGATCGCGGTAGATCACTTTCCGCGGCCCCTTTTCAATCGCACCGATCAGAACCGGCGCCTGCCGCATCTTGGTGAGCAATGACATCGTTGCGGCGGCATCCTTCTGACGCACGATGATGACGTAACCGATGCCCATATTAAAGACGCGGTACATCTCGTCATGGTCGACTTTGCCCTGGCGTTCGATAAAGGTGAACAGTGTGGGCACACGCCAGCTCGACCGGTCGATGACCGCCGTACACGCCTCGGGCAGCACGCGCGGAATATTGTCCACGAATCCGCCGCCGGTGATGTGCGCCATGCCGCGGATCGGCACTTTCGCCATCAGCGCGGTCACAGGTTTCAGGAAACTGCGGTGTACCGCCAGCAACGCCTCGGTCACGGTATAGCGGGTGCCGGGGATCAGATCTTGCGGCGTCAGCCCGCACTGGTCGAAGATCACCTTGCGGGCCAGCGAGAAGCCGTTGGTCTGCAACCCGCCGGAGGGCAGGCCGATGATGACGTCGCCGGGCCTGATCGCTTTGCCGGTGATGATCTTCTTACGGGGGACCGAGCCCACGATCGTACCGACCAGATCGTACTCATTCTGCGGATAGAGTCCGGGCATTTCGGCGGTCTCACCGCCCAACAACGCGCAGCCGTTCTCCTTGCAGGCCTTGCACAGCCCAGAGATCACCTCTTTGAAAATGGCGGCGTCAAAACGCGAGGCCCCGATGTAATCCATGAAAAAGAGCGGCGTCGCACCCTGAACGAGGATGTCGTTGACGCAGTGGTTGACGATGTCCTGCCCGACCGTGTCGTGCTTTTTCGCCAGAACGGCGACCTTGAGCTTGGTCCCGACCCCGTCCGTGCTGGCGACCAGCAGGTTCTCCTTGCCCGGCGACTGGAAAAGGCCGCCGAAGCTGCCGATCCCGCCCACGACCCCTTTGGTGGTGGTGGCGCCCACCATCTTCTTGATGACCTCGATGCCAGACATTTTGGAATCAATATCCACTCCGGCCTGCGCATACGCAGAAACTTTTTGAGTGTTATCCGTCTGTTTGATCATCCGAGCCCTCGTCCTTCGGTCATTCTTCAGGAAATTGCTGTAGGTTATCACAATAAACCCCGAGATTCCAGTGTAAAAAGCGAAAAATTCGTAAAAATACCCCCTGAAATGTTTTGACTCCGACCCGGGCATCTGTATGATGGTAACACTTACGGATTGCTTTATGTCTGCGACGGTCGGCGCACGGGGGACACTCGGATGGGACGGGGATGGTTGCCAGTTCTGCTGGGGTGCATGATTATCGGGGAGGCTGCGGCGCAGGTTCCCCGAACACCGCTTTTTGAGGAGGCTAAGTGCGCCTCGCCGGAAACCGCGCTCGACGGGATCGTTTTCAAGGAGTTTGCCAAGGCCGGCATCCGCCCGATGTACTGTACCGACGCGGTCTTTCTGCGGCGCGCCTACCTGGATGTCATCGGCACGCTGCCGACCGCCGACGAGGCGCGCGCCTTTCTCTCCGACACCTCGCTCAACAAGCGGCGCGCCCTGACAGAGCGGTTGTTGGAGCGCGAGGAGTTCGCCGATTACTGGGCCATGAAGTGGAGCGACCTGCTGCGCGTCAAGGCCGAGTTCCCGGTGAACCTCTGGCCGAACGCGGCGCAGGCCTACCACCGCTGGTTGCGCACCTCGATCCGCGACAACAAACCCTATGATCGCTTTGTCCGCGAGCTGCTCACCTCGAACGGCAGTAATTTCCGCGTCGGGCCCGTCAATTTCTACCGCGCCATCCAAGACCGTTCGCCCGAAGGCATCGCCACCGCCGTGGCACTCACCTTCATGGGCTGCCGTGCCGAAAACTGGCCTTCCAACACCTTGGCCGGCATGTCGGTCTTCTTTTCGCAGGTCAACTACAAGCCGACCCGCGAGTGGAAGGAGGAGATCGTTTTCTGGGATCCCGACAAGGTGACCGCCGGCGTGCCGCAGGTCGGGGTGCTGCCGGACGGCACACGTCTCACGCTGACGCCGGGACGCGATCCGCGCGAGGTGTTCGCCGACTGGCTGATCACGCCCAAAAACGAGTGGTTCACCGCGAACATCGTCAACCGTGTCTGGTCCTGGCTGCTCGGCCGCGGCATCATCCATGAGCCGGACGACCTGCGCCCCGACAATCCGCCCGGCAATCCCGCGCTGCTGCTTTTCCTGAGGCGTGAGTTCGCCCGCTCCGGCTGTGATATCAAGTCCCTCTTCCGCCTGATCCTGACGTCGCGCACCTACCAGCTCTCTTCGATCGTCGCCCCGGATAAGATCAAGCAGACCGCCCCGCTCTTCGCCTCCTACCCGTTGCGTCAACTCGATGCCGAGGTGCTGATCGACGCCATCAACGCGATCACCGGCGCCTCCGACCTCTATACCAGCGCGATCCCCGAGCCTTTTACGTTCATCCCCGCCAACAAGCCGGCGGTCGCCCTGCCGGACGGTTCCATCACCAGCCCCTTCCTCGAACTGTTCGGCCGGCCGGCGCGCGCCACCGGCCTTGAAAATGAGCGCGTCAACAAGCCCAGCGCCCCGCAGCGCATGCACCTCTTGAACTCGAGCCATATCCAGCGAAAATTCGAGACCGGCCCCAACATGAAGCGCCTCCTCGACCCCGCCCGCAAACCGAAAGAGACCATTGAGGAGCTGTACCTCACAATCCTCTCGCGGTTCCCGACCCCCGAGGAGATCGCGACGGTCGAATCCTACATGAAATCGGGCGTCGCGAAAAAGAATGAGGCCGGCATCGACCTGGCTTGGGCGCTGATCAACAGCGACGAATTCCTGTTCCGGCATTGAGAGGAGAAGACCCACCATGAATACGCATACGCCGATCTCTGACCTCTCCGCACAGGGAGGGGTGGCGGCCTCGCCGTCCGGACAGGCAGGCAGGCCTGTCCTGCCTTCTGGCGCGCGCGAATCCCGTCACGATCACCACGCGCCCCGCGCGCGCCTCACCCGCCGCCAGGCCCTGCGTCGCGGCTTCCTGGGCGCGACCGGCCTGCTCCTCGGCGACCGTCTCGCCCGCGCCGAACCCACGCCCGTACCGCTCAAGGCCAAGGCCAAATCCGTGATCCAGGTCTTCCTCTGGGGCGGCATGTCGCACACCGACACCTGGGATCCCAAAATGGACGCCGGTTATGACTACACCGGCCAGTTTAAGGAAGAGATCGCCACCTCGGTCAGCGGTATCAAGCTGGGGGCGCTCTTCCCGCAGCTCGCCAAGCAGGCGGACAAGTTCTCGATCATCCGCAGCATGACCCACCGCAACAACGGACACGAGACCGCCGCCTACCTGATGCAGACCGGACACCTCCCGGGCGAGCGGCTCGCCTACCCCTGCATCGGTGCAATCTTCGCCCTGCTGAAGGGCTATAATGCCGGCTACAAGGGATTGATCCCCCCTTACGTGGTACTCACCCAACCCCAAGGGCGCTTCTCCGAAGCCGGGTTCCTGGGGTCGCGTTGCAAACCCTTCGCCACAGGCGGCGACCCGAATGCCGGCCGTTTCGAAGTCGAGGGCGTCATCGCCCGCGGCATCACCGACCAGCGCCAGCAGGCACGCCGCAACTTGCTCTCCTCGCTGAACACCTATGGGCACTTCCAGTCCGGACACCCCGAACTGCGCGCCGCGCGTGAGGCCGAAGAGAAGGCCTACAACCTGATCCTCGGCGAGGGAAAAACGGTCTTCGACCTGTCGAAGGAGGACCCCAAACTGCGTGATCGCTATGGACGGCACACCTTCGGCCAGGACTGTCTCGCCGCACGCCGCCTGGTCGAGGCCGGCGTACCTTACGTCACCATCAACTACCCCGGCGGCTGGGACACCCACTCCAACCACTTCGCCACCATGAACCGCCAGTGCCCGCAGCTCGACCAAGGCCTTGCGACACTCCTCCAGGACCTGTCGGAACGCGGCTTGCTGGACAGCACCATCGTCTGGTGCTGCGGTGAGTTCGGCCGCACCCCCAAAGTGGACTGGCAACCGCCCTGGAACGGCGGACGTAACCACTATGGCAATGTCTTCTCGGTGCTGGTCGCCGGCGGCGGCTTCAAAGGTGGTCAAATCGTCGGTGCCTCGGACGCCAAAGGCGAGGAGGTCAAAGAGCGTCCGGTCTATCCGATCGATCTGCTGGGATCGATCTACTCTCTCGCGGGGATCGACGCGCGGACCCGCCTGCCGCATCCCGAAGGCGCCGAGGCGTATGTGCTGCCCGCCCCCACTGAAAAGGGATACAAAGCCGAGGGACTGCTGCATGAAATCATGTAAGTCTTCCGCATCGGTGTTGCCGCTCGCCGCCCTCATGTCCGTTGTGGCGTTTTTCGCCGCGCACGCCCAGTGCTACATCGGCTTTGCCTATCCCGCAGGCGGCCGCCAGGGGACCACCTTTGTCTGCACACTGGGTGGCCAGGCGTTGGATGGTGTCGAAGGTGTTGTGGTGACCGGCTCGGGCGTGACCGGTCGCATCCTCGAGTACAACAAGAAGATGAACCCGCAGGAGGTGCAGGTGATCCGCGAACAGCTCAGTGAGTTGAAGCGGATGCCGGAATCTGAGCGCGATGCGTCCATCACCAACATGCAGGCCCGCATCGAGAAGCTGCTGGAGGACTACGTGCAGCAGCCGCAATGTGACTCGATCGCCAACCTCGTTCTCGCCGAGATCACCATCGCCAAAGATGCGCCGCTCGGCCAGCGCGAGATCCGCCTCTACACGCATCGCGGCATCTCGAACCCGATGGCGTTCCACGTCGGACAACTCCCGGAATTCACCGGCGAACCGCTCCCCACCAGCCCCAAGCAGATTCTCGGCAAGGAGGCCCAAAGCTTGCGCCGCCGCAAACGCGAACCCGCCAAAGACGCTAAAAAAGGCGACATGATGGGCATGGAGATGATGCCGATGATGGGCATGGGCGGCTCAGGCGCGCAGAGCGATGTCGACGATGACGTGGTCGCCATCTCGCTGCCCTGCACGATCAACGGTCAGATCGCCTCCGGATCGGTCGACCGCTACCGCTTTATCGCGCGGCGCGGGCAGCGGCTGGTGATCACGACCCTCGCCCGCTCACTCGTCCCCTATATGGCCGATGCGGTCCCGGGCTGGTTCCAGCCGGTCCTGGCCCTGTATAACTCTCGCGGTCGCGAAGTCGCCTACAACGACGACTTCCGGTTCAAGCCCGATCCGGTCATCGGGTATGAGATCCCCATGGACGGCGAATATACTCTGGCGATCCACGATGCCATCTTTCGCGGGCGCGAAGACTTCGTCTACCGCATCTCAATCGGCGAGTTGCCCTTCGTCACCAGCGTCTTTCCCCTCGGCGGACAGGCCAACGTCGAGGCTGGCGTGGATGTCAAAGGCATCAACCTGACCGAAAGCCACCTGTCTCCCGCAACGCGGGACCGTGCGCCGGGCATCTACCCAATCACAGTACGCGGCAAGGGCGGGTTGCTCGCGCCGCCGGTGCCTTTCGCCATCGACACCCTGCCGGACGGCCTTGAACAGGAACCGAACAACACCCCTCATCAGGCACAGCGCATCCGCCCGCCCATCATCATGAACGGGACCATCGGCACCCCCGGCGACCGCGACACCTTTCTGATCGAAGGGCGCGCCGGACAGGAAATCGTCGCGGAGGTGAATGCCCGGCGCCTGGACTCACCGCTGGACGCCATCCTGACGCTGACCGACGCCAAAGGCACCTGCCTCGCACGGAATGATGATCAGGAAGATATCGGTTCGGGCATCAACACCCATCACGCCGACTCCTACTTGCGCGTGAAACTGCCAGCCGACGGCACGTATGTATTGACGTTGGCCGATGCCCAGCACGCCGGCGGCGCCGCCTATGCTTATCGCCTGCGTGTTTCTGCGCCACAGCCCGACTTCGAGCTGCGCGCCGTGCCATCCCGCCTTGTCATGCCGGGCAAAGGCTCGGCCACCATCACCGTCCATGCCATCCGCAAGGACGGGTTCACGGGGCCCATCGGGTTCCAGATCAAAGAGCCCGCCAGCGGCTTCAGCGTCAGCGGCGGCCCCCTCACCGGCACCCAGACCGTCGCACGGCTGACCGTCAGGACCACGCTGTCCACCACGGAGAAACCGATCCCCATGGTCATCCAGGGCGTGTCCGCCAACGCCGGTGCCACGCTGGTACGCGACGCCGTCGCCGCCGAAGACCGCATGCAGGCCTTCCTCTGGCGCCACCTCGTCCCCGCGCAAGACCTGCTCGTGCTGGTGCACGAGAAACAGGCGCAGGATAAAAGAGCCTGGAAGCGGCGGCCGTAAGCGGCCACCTGCCGCCCGCAAGGCGGGCGCGATGCCAAAAAAATGAAACAGGGCGGCTTGCGGCTATGCCGCCTGCCGCCCGACTTTTTCAGCGCAACATAATGTCAAACTATGACCCCACTACTCGAAAATCGCAAATCGAGCGCTACCACGAGCTCGTGCGCGAGATCCTGCCCAAGGGCGTCTCGTTCGACGCCCTCGAGCAGGAGCAAATCGACCTGGCGCTGTCACACGTCAACGCCTTCATCCGCCAGTCACAGTCCGACCGCACGCCACAGAACACGAACTTAAGGCAGAGTCAATGCGCCTCGACGCGAGGCCGTGCATTTACCTTGCCCATGGTTGCATTCACTCTGTCCGGCGACCATTTTTTTGTTGGCCCGTCCGGATTGAGAAAAGCGTTAACTATCTTGAATTTCACCCGTGTTTCCGTTTCGCCTAAATGCTAAACTTTAACATATAGATTGACAACCAATCTTGCGTGCCAGGTTTTATGAGTAACGGCTAGATTCTTGTCTGTCAGTCTGTTCTTTTTAGTTTTTCGTCCCCGTCTTTTCCCTTGGCAGGAGTGTCCCCATGAAGGCATTCCGTTTGGATCGCGGTTTCTGGCTTGCTATCGCTTTGCTGTTGCTCAATGCGTCGGGTTGGTGGTGGGTGAAGCATCACCCCTTCGAGAAAAGGGTGCAACCGGAACCTGATGGCGCGCCGGAACGCGTCTCTGCCCCGTCCATACCCGAGCCCGTGCCGGTCTTGAAACCCTTGAAGCTGACGAGTGCAGTGCAGGTGGCGTTATCGCCGGAGCGGCTGATGACGTTGTCGCTGACGTTTTCGGGGCCGGTCGACTGGCCGTCGCTCGCCGCACGGTTGACGCTGGTGTCCGACGGCCAACTGATAGCTTGGGATTATGTCAGCAAGGTCAGGCCAACCGCCTGCCAGATCCGCACTGAGGGGCCGGTGCATGCAGACCGCATCGAGATGCGCTTCGCGGCAGGTGTTCAGTCGGTCTCGCGTGACTTCGCGGAGCTGGCCGAGCCCGTGGCGTATACCGTTGCGGTGGTTCCGGAGTTCCGTTTCTCCGTCGTCGAGACGAGCACGCCCCCGTTCGGTCAGCCGTACGTGATCGTCCGCTTCACGCAGCAGGTCGATGTCCGTGACGCCGTTGCACAGATCGAGAGCGAGCCGCCCGTGCCGTTGACGATAACGCCCGGGCCATATGGATGGGGGAACGATCTGCAAGTGACGGGCCCGTTTAAGATAGGGGCGGCCTATACGCTGGTTCTCAAGGCCGGGCTACGCTCGTGCGCCGAACATCGGCTGGGACGCGAGGTGCGGCGCACGGTGATCATTAAACACCGTCAACCGAGTTTGTCGATCCCGGTGGAAGGATGCACTCTCGCGCCGGAGGGCGACCTGCTGGTGCCCGTCCTGGCGGTGAACACGCCGCACGTGGTCAGCTCGCTGGCGCGTGTGCTGCCGCAGAACCTCGTGCAGTACGCCATGCGCGAAGGCGGGCACTACAGGGGCTGGTGGAGCGACGACCCCGCCGAACTACTGGCGCAGGATCTGACCGCGCGGGCTGTCGTGCGAACCAACGCGCTGCCTGCCGCGCGTGACCAGGAGCAACGCCTCATGCTGCGGCTCAATGATTACGGACAGGAACCGGCGTGGGGCGTCTATGTGCTGGAGGTGAGCGCCCCGGATGTGAAGTCGTGCAGCCGGCTCGTGTGCGTGACGGACATAGGGTTGAGTGCCCGCTGCGACGCGGAAGCGGTGACCGTCTGGGTGACCGCGCTGCGCACGGGACGCCCCTTGCCGGGCGTGCACGTGGAACTCTACGGACGCAACAATCTGCTGTGGGCGCAGGGTGTGAGCGATACGCAGGGGCTGGTGCGCCTTGCCCGCAAAGCGGGAGAAGGCGCACCGTTGCTTGTGTTGGCCATGACGGCCGATGTTCGAGACTTGTCGTTCCTGCGGTTGACGGATGGCAGTGCGGTGGAGCAACGCCCCCCTGTGTCACGCGGTTATCTCCAGCGCGGCGCGTGCGAGGCGTTCGTGATGAGCGACCGCGACATCTACCGTCACGGCGAGCGCGCCTTTGTGCAGGCGTTGCTGCGCCAGGCAGACGGGAAACCTCCCGTGCCCTTTCCCTCGGTACTGCATGTGGTCAAGCCGGACGGACGCACGTTCAAAACGGTTCCCGTCATGCCCGATGCGTTGGGAGCTGTCACGGCGGAAGTGACGCTGCCCGACTATCTGCCCTCCGGTACCTACACGTTCGAGTTGCGACGCCCCGGAGGGGGCGCTGTGCTGGGCGCGCACCCCGTGATGTTGGAGGCGTTCGTGCCGCCGCAGACCCGGGTTAAACTGACAGATCTGCCCGCGGCGGTACGGGCGGACGGTGATCTGACCTGCAAGGTGTCGGCTGAACATCTGTTTGGGAAGCCGGCGGCTGGATTGTCGGCCGCGGTGACACTGGCGTTTCTTGACGGAAAGTTCACCCCCAAGGGCTGGGAAGGCTTTCTGTTCGGTGATGCGGAACGGAGTTGGGTAAGGGGGCGTCTGAGTTGTCCGAGGCAGACGCTGGCAGAGGATGGGACTGCGGTCTTCTCCGCAAAAGCCGACGTGCAGGGCTTACCACCCGCGCAGGTGCGGGTGCGGGTGGAGGCCGCGGTGACCGAAACGAGCGGGCGGACGGTCTCAGCCCAGGCGGAGAGCAAGTTGGATCCCTACCCGTTCTACATTGGCGTTGCGCCTGGTGATGGTCGGGTGGTCCGCGCGGGGACACCGCGTACGGTCAGGCTGGCGGCTGTAAAGCCCGACGGTACGCGACATGTCGAGAAGACGCCGTTGCTCGTGCGCGTCGAGAGGGTTGACTGGGTCAGCAGTTTGATCAAGGAGCCTTCGGGCAAGTACCGATGGGAGAGCGAGCGCGTCAAGACGACGGTCTCGGAGGCTCGCGCCGAGACAGGGCCGGAGGATGCCTCCCACACATTCACAGTCGATGGCACCGGTGAATACGTGATGACCTTCACGGATCCTGTGTCGCAGGCGTCGACAAGCTGGACCTTTGCAGCGGGCGAGGATGGGCAAACCGAAGGCAACTGGAGTCGCGCGTCTCCCGACCGTGTGGCGCTGGTTTTTGACAAAGAAACCTACCGGCCGGGCGAGACGGCGCGCCTGCAGCTCCGCGCCCCGTTCTCGGGTCAGGCGTGGGTCGCGCTCTCCCACGACCGCTTGCTTGAAAATCGTGTGCTTGATCTGACGAACAACACGGCCACGCTCGCGTGGACGGTGACGGAAGCCTTTGTGCCCAATGTGGCGGTGTCGGTGAGCGTGGTGCGTCCGGTCGTGGGTGAAGGCGTGTGGGGTGCCCACCGCGCTTCAGGCGCGGTGCTGCTGCGCGTACTCCCGTCCGAGCGCGCGCTCACGGTCCGCGTGCAACCGGACGCGGTGCTTTGGCGCCCCAAAAACAAGGGGATCGCGCGGGTTGCGGTGACGGATTCTGACGGGCGACCCGCTTCTGGTGCGGCGGTGACCGTTCTGGCCGTGGACGAAGGGGTCTGTCTGCTGACCGACTACGTGACACCCGATCCGTACGGCTATTTCATGGCGGCGCGCTGGGGGGACTTGGGCTTTTTCGATGTCTATCGCAATCTCATGCCGATCACGAGCGAGAGGATGTTCGGCGCGGCGTCACATATCGGTGGCGACGATGGTGGGGATAAGTTGCTTAAGCGGCTCAACCCGGTGGCGGCGCGGCGCTTCAAGCCGCTGGCGCTGTGGCAGGCCAATGTGAAGACCGATGCCGCAGGATGTGCGGAGGTGCCGTTCGAACTGCCCGAGTTTGCGGGAGAGCTGCGGCTGATGGCAATCGCGTGGAATGCAAACGCGGTTGGGGCTGCGGATGCGGTGGTGAAGGTCAAGCGGAAGCTGGTGGTGCAGCCCGATCTGCCGCGTTTTCTGGCGCCGGGCGATCAGACTGCCGTCGAGGTGGTGCTGCACAACGAGAGCGGCGCGGATTGCGCGGCCCGTGTGTCGGTGCGGACAGAGGGGCCGCTGAGCTGCGCTCAGGATGTGACTGCGGCGTCATTGAAGGCTGGGGCGTCGTCCGTGCTGCAGGTGCCGGTGACGGCGCGGGCGCAGGCGGGAACTGCACGAGTGATTGTGCGGGTTGAGGGTGCGGGCGAAGTGTACGAGGAGCCCGTTGAGCTGGCCGTGCGTCCAGCGGCGGCGCTGTGTGTGGCGAACGAGAGCATCGTGCTGCAGCCGGGAGAAGAGCGTGCGTTCGAACCGCCGCACGGCATGCTGGAAGGCAGCTTCCGGCAGACTTTCTTCTGCTCGGCGCACTCTGCCGTCAATCTTTTTGGCGCACTGGAATATGTGGTCGAATATCCGTACGGCTGTCTGGAGCAGACGGTGTCGGGCGCACTGCCGCTATTGGCGCTCAGCGGTTTGGAGGATCGTTTTCCGTCGCGTGAAAGCTCGCTTGCCCAAGAGGCGACGGACCGCATTAACGCGGCGCTTTTGCGCGTGCTCTCGATGCGGCGCAGCAATGGCTTTGCGATGTGGCCGGACGTTAGAGAGATCGACCCGCAGGCCACCTTGTATGCGGCACTGTTTCTCGTTCAAGCGTCGCAGGCCGGTTACGTGGTACCTAAAGAGACACTGAGCGAAACCGTCCAATTTCTGCGCGACAGGCTTTCTGCTTATTATTATTACGGCGACGTGCCGTGCGCCTGTGCCTATGTTTGTCACGTGCTGGCACTGGCGGGGAGTCCCGAGCATGCGTGGATGTTGCGGCTCTACGAACGGATGGATTCCCTGAAACCGGAAGAGCGCTTTCACCTGGCACGCGCGCTGATCCGCTCCGGCGAAGTGGAACGGGGACGCGAGGTGCTGGCGCAGTCGCGTTCGGTGCAGGGGATACGTGAGGCAGCCTTTGCCCTGCTCGCATGGCTTGAGATCGATCCCGCCAACCCGGCGGTGGCAATCTGTTGCCGCGAAATTGAAAAGACGCGTCGCAGTGAGGGGCATTGGGGAAGTACCCAGGACAATGCGTTGGCGTTATTGGCGATGGGGGCCTATTTGCGCGCGATCCCTGAGCAACCGCACACGTTCTCGCCGACGTTGAAGTGGGGTGCAGATCACACGCGGACCGTCGCGGCCACCAACGCCTATACGTGGACGCCTGGAGCGGGAGCGGATCGCGGCACAGTAGGGTTGCGCAACGAGGGCCCGGGGGCGATGTATGTGACTCGCAGGATATCCTATGTGCCGAACGCGGCGAAGGTCGAAGCGGTCGATGCAGGGATGAAGGTGAGACGGACGGTGTTGGATATGAAGGGTCAACCCGTCGATCTTGCCGGATTGCAGCGTGGCGACGTGGTGATCGTGCGGCTGGAGCTTGACCCGTTGGAACGCATACTGAGCGATGTGGTGGTTGAGGAATTGTTACCGGCGGGACTGGAGATCGAGAACGCCAAAATGGCTGCGGCCGGCACGTTGCCGTGGATCAAGCCGAATGAGGACAACTGGGTGTTGCACCGCGAGGTGCGCGACGATCGGCTGTTGCTCTTCAGCAAAACCTTCTATGAAAAAAAGCATTTTCATTACGCCGCGCGTGTGGTCAGCCCTGGCGAGTTCACGTTGCCGCAGGTCAGGGCTTCCGCCATGTACGCGCCCGACATCTACAGCTGTCACGGCTTTGGGCGTGTGACGGTGAAATGAACACGCGATGAGGCTGGTGTGGCAGAGATGGCGGGGGCAGTGGGGCTTAGGTCTGGCGGCCTTTGGTCTTTGCGCGGCAGTCATCGTGTGGCGCTGCTGTCCTCCGCCATTGGAAGAGGCAGCGCATTTCCCGTCGGGCGTGATTCTGCGTGACCGCACGGGAAAGGTGCTGCGCGTGGGGCTCGGGCCGGGCGATATGGATTGCCGGCCGTACTACCGCGCTTCACGCGATGACTGGATCGTCAAGGCCGTCATTGCCGCAGAGGACAAACGCTTCTTCTCGCATCACGGTGTAGACCCGCTTTCGATCGCGCGGGCGACACGTCAGAATCTGACCACACGGGCCCGCATTTCCGGGGCTTCGACCATCACCATGCAGACCGTGCGGTTGATCCGTCCTCACCGGCGCACCTTGTTCTGGAAGGCTGTGGAAGCGGTGCAGGCCATGCTCTTGGAGCGGGTCTGGCCCAAGGAAGAGATCCTGAGCCAGTATCTCAACCGTGCGCCGTTCGGCTCCAATCTGGTGGGCATTGAGGCCGCTGCGTGGGGGTGGTTCGGCAAGTCCCCGCAACAGCTCAACCTCGGTGAAGCTGCGCTACTCGCCGGACTGATGCAATCGCCGACGTGCTTCCGTCCCGACCGCTATCCGGAGGGCGCTCAAAAGCGTCGATCCTATGTATTGGAACGGATGGAGGCGGTCGGTTGGATAGATGCAAAAACCCGCGAAACGGCGGATCGAGCAGCGCTCGTGTTGCGTCGGTCGCCACGTCCGTTCGCGGCCCCCTTTTTTTGCGACTGGGTACAGCGTTCGTTTGCGCTCGCTTCTGGCGACCACACCACGACGCTCGACCCGCTTCTGCAGGATGTCGTGACGCGACAGGTCGCGCGTCAGGCGGATGCGCAGGGGGTTGACGCGGCGGCTGTGGTGATCGAGGTCGGCTCTGGCGCGGTGCGTGCGCTAGCCTGTTCTGGAGACTATTTTCAAAAGCCGTCGGGGCAGGTCAACACGGCGACTGCGCCGCGGCCTGCGGGCTCAGTCCTCAAACCGTTTGCCTTCGCCTTGGCCATGGATCGCGGACAGTTGACCCCCGGCTGGGTGTTGGCCGATGTGCCACGCCGTTTTGGATCTGACGCGCCGCTCAATTTTTCGGGCGCTTTCATGGGCTTGGTCACGGCACGTGAAGCGCTGATCCTCTCGTTGAATTTGCCGGCCATCGAGGTCGTAGAGAGCGTAGGGCAACCGCTCTTCTATACTGCGCTACGGCAGCTTGGTTTTGACGCGCTCAATCGTTCTGCGGCCTACTATGGGCTGGGGCTGGTGCTGGGCAATGGGGCGGTGCGCTTGACCGAACTGGCGAATGCCTACGCCTGTCTGGCGCGTGGCGGCGCATGGCGACCGTGCCGTGCTTTTGAGCCGTGCCCAAGTGAGGGACGTGAGGGTAAGAGGATGTTCTCGGAGGGTGCCTGTTGGATGGTGGCGGAGGCGCTCAGCGGCGGCGAGCGTGCGCGGGATGCGGTCGGGCATGCGGCGGAGGTCGACGTGCCGCGTTTCGCGTGGAAAACCGGAACCTCGTCCGGTTTCCGTGACGCGTGGACGGTGGCTTGGAATCCGGAGTACGTGGTGGCGGTCTGGTGTGGGTACAAGAGCGGGCGGCGCGGGAACGAACAGCTGGTCGGCAAGCGGATCGCCGCACCGGTCGCGTGGGAGATTGCCCGGCAGCTTTATCCTGCGGGAAGTGCGCGTTGGTACACCCGACCGGACACAGTGGTGGAGCGTGAGGTGTGTGCGGTGTCCGGCCGGATGCCTGGTCCGCTCTGCGAGCGGCGCGTCACCGACTGGGAGCTGCGGCAGTGCTCGTCTTGCGGGATTTGTCCGGTGCATGTGCGCGACGCGCAGGGGCGGGTGGTCGAGCGTTGGCCTGCGGATACGGCGGCTTATCTGCGTGCACGGGCGGGAGGTCGTGCGGATATGCCTGTAGGCGGTCTGAAAATCGTGGCTCCGGCGGATGGCGCGGTCTATCGGATGGTGGACGGTCTGGTTTCTCAACAGATCGCTTTCAACGTGACCGGAGCCGCGAGGAATGAGCCTTTGTACTGGTTTCGGAACGATGCGCTGGAAGCGACTGTCACGGGCGGCTCGCCTTTCCTCTGGACGCCGGAACGCGGCACCCACCGTTTTGTCTGCGCTACCCTCGCCGGCACCTCCTCCCGCGTCACGATTCGGGTGGAATAGGGAGGATGGAGGGCGCGTTCAACGTTCAAGTGGGGGAAGTAACGCCGACGGTCAGGCCTTCGTGGGAGGCGACGGCGTAGGTGCAGAGGATGTCGCCGGTGACGTTGCCCATGGTCTCGAACATGTTTGCGGCCAAGATAGTGAACATTGGCAGGTGTACACACACGCCGTCCATGTTGACCGTCGCGCCCAGCGGCAAGGCGAAACTCGCCAGTTCACGGTTTACGCCCAGATGTTCTTCGCTGACACGGATGGAAACCGGGAGCGTTGCCGCGCTTGATCGCGTGACAAAGGCCAGCACCATCGCTTCTTTCGCGGCACCCAAGATGCGGCAGGGATTTTGGCGCAGCAACAAAGCGAGCACGAGCGGATACACCGCAAAAATCAGGAACAGAATGCCGGACGCGACACCCAGCAGAACCGTGACGTAGAGGTTATTGGGGTCGTAGTTTGACATTAGACATTTCGTTTTTCCAGCAGCCTTAATACGTGCGCCGCCGACCGATGCAAGGCTTTGTCGTTTTTCAGCCGCTCCGCCATCCGTTCGACTGCCTTGGCAACTGCGGGCACGCTCAACCCGCCAGCCTGTGCTCCGAGTTCCTTCAACGCCAGTCCGCACCGCATCCTTCCGATGTACAGAGCCAAGTCACGGCCCCAGTCGCCCCTGCGTTCAGCAAAGTCAGCCCATCCCATGCCCTTGACCGACTCGACCGCGCGCACGACCTCGTCGAACGGCAACATCCTGCGCCATGCGCGCGCGTTCGTCTCGCCGCGCGCCCGCCTCAGCACTCTCTTGCGCAGGGTTTCGACGAAAGCCGCCCCGCCGATGGCGACTGCAGCACTGATTTCGGCGAACAGGTCCTCCCCGACACCCTGTCGCAGATAGTCCTCCAGATGCCGACGGTATTCCATTTTTGGGTCTGCGTCCGCCGGACGGCAACGCTCCCAGAGCGTCGCGCAGGTCAGCCATTCCGGAGGCGGCGCATAACCCGCGTACGCTCGGTAAGAACTCCACCGATAGCCCCGCAGTTTGGCCAGCCGCGCGCGCACCAGCTCTTTGGGTGGCCCTTCAGGCGGGAGTGCCGCCTTCTCCCTCGCACGATCCTCTTTCCCGAGTCCCATCGCTTTGATCCGCACGGGGTTCAGGTGGATGTACGCGCTGCACGTCAGCGCCCACGAGCCAGCATCCTCGACTGGGATGCTCTTGAACCGCGCCTGAAAAACAGACCCCGCGTGGCCATGACGAGTTTTGAACCACATGCTGTGGCTCAGGTTCAGCCATTGCAGTGCCCGGCTCGCATTAGCGGTAGGTGTCTCGATCAGCAGATGGTAGTGATGATCCATCAGCACGTAGGCGTGTAGCACGACCCCGTAACGCCCGACCATCTCGGACAGCAACTCCACGAAGTGCTCGCGGTCGCGGTCATCGATAAAGATCGCCATCCGCCCCATGCCCCGGCTGGTGATGTGATACCATCCCCCCGCATAGTGGTGCCTCAGTTGTCTTGCCATGGCGATACATTACCACACCGAGAAAACGCTCCGCAACTCTCGAATGTCTAATGTCAAACTACGACCCCACTACTCGATGAACGGCAACCATCCCTGGCAAGCATTTTTGCGCAAGGGGCAGACAGAAATGGACAGGTCGAAGAAGCCGCATGCTCCAAAGCCACATCGGAGGAATCGGCCGCGTTATAGCCGAAGAATTCCGCAATATATCCAGACATCAGTTTTCCTCGTTGAGGACGTTTTTGATAGCTAGTCCGACCGCTTCCGCCAAGAGGGGAGGGACTGCATTGCCAACCTGTGCAAATTGTTCGGCCATTGTCCCGGTGAATAAAAAATGGTCTGGGAACGACTGTAAGCGGGCGGCTTCACGTACGGTATATGAGCGATTCTGGGCGTAATGGAAATACGCTCCCCAGTGCGGATCGCACTTTGTCAGGATTGTTGAAGCTAACCCGTCCGGTCTGGGGCGGCCGTACCGTTGGGTATGATCCGACTTTCTCGCCCGTGTCATACCCTTCGGGAGCAGGTGATCGGGGATGTCGGTCCAATTCCCGCCCGGCTGGATGTGGCTCAGACGCTCAAGATTGAGGGCGGATAATTTTGGCGCCTCATGATTGCTGACCCCATTGCTGACGATCCGGGCCCAACGTTGGTAATCGCATAAGGGCGGCGTCGCGTACTGCTTCAGTAAAGCGCCGCGTTCTCCGCAAGCAAGAGACGGCAAATCAGATAGGGCCTGTTCGACCGTCGTAAAAGGGGACGCGGTTGCCGCAGTCGGCATTTTGACAAGCATCTTCCCCTCGAAGGTGGTCGTGAAGTTCGGGCGAATCGGCGCATGTCTGACCGGTTCCGGGAAAGCATAGGATGGAACGGTTTTCCCGCGCAATCCGATGATAATGGTTCGCCATCGCATCTGCGGCACGCCGTAATACGCCGCGCCCAAAATGCGGACATCTGCCCCATAGCCAAGTTCCGCGAGAGCATTGAGTATCGCGTGCAATGTTGCGCCGTGCTCAAAAGAAACGAGTCCCGGCACGTTTTCGATCAACACGGCGCGTGGCTGAAACGCATCCACAAAACGCAGATATTCTTTGAAAAGGTGATTTCTTTGATCCATGACACTGCGCACAGGCGCGTTGATCGAAAACCCTTGGCATGGCGGTCCGCCGGCGATCAAATCAAGTTCCCCGCGGCGCACTCCGACCTGCTTCATGATGGCCTTCGGATCCAATGACCGTATGTCGGCACACCTGACTTCGGTTCGTGGGTGGTTGAATTTATAGGTGCGGGCATAACTCTCGACAAGTTCCGACGCGAATAAAGGAACAAACCCGGCCATTGAGAGCCCTTCAGAAAGTCCGCCTGCCCCGGCGAACAAATCGATTGAACTCAATGTCCCGTAATCGTTCAAAACCGGATCGTGGGCTACACAATCCACGGCGGACGCAGGACGTCCCTGAGTCGGATACTGCCGTCTCTTCTTTTTCGTGTCATCAGACAGTTTCATTTTCCGCCGAAGGACTCCTCTTGCTTGTCTTGCTCCACCGCCTTGTCGGGGCTTGGTTTCATCCAAATCGGGATCGGGATCGATTGTATTTCCGCCGTAGGCCGATTTTGCTTCCCGCACCTGGTATCCTCTTCCGCCTAGCCGACTCAGCATCGCCGCCATGCGGTCCAGCTCATTCTTTCGTTCCTCGCTTTCGGCTTCGTCCAGCGCCTTTCCGACAACCAACACGTCCGAGGGCGATGGGGCGGATCGCGTTCTCGGCCGGGTTGTTGTCGATTTCAGCCAGTACCGGCGCTGCCAGGCCCGCAGACCCCGCTCCCGGCAGAAGGCCGCCGGTATCAACAAACGCCGGGGCACGCGAAAGATGGGGTTCGTGAGACGCTTACGCTGATCGCATCCTTGGTCCGCATCCAGCCCACCAGCGTGTAACGTAAGCGGCTTAACTTTGACAGCCTATGCGGGTTTTGAAGGCCGTGTTATAGCCCAGGCATCAGCGCACAAACCGTAAAGGTTGAGAAGGCGGGGCGCAAGCGGCACACCGACGGCGAGCGCCGGGAGATGGCCAAAGTTAATCCGCTTACGCATTGACAGCGTTCAGACGAAGTCCAGCCGCACCCCATTGCATGCTCAGCGGCTGGACGAGCAGACGCTCGTCCCTCCCCACAAGGGCGCATTCCGGTGCCCCTCCCGTTTCCATCCGGGACGCTGGAGCCCGCGGCCTCTGCGGTAAACGGGAACACACCGCCGGGGCGTATCAAAAGGGAATATCTCGCGCGAACATGTCTGTCTGCCGGATGAGCATACGATTGAGGTCACGCAAGAAGGCGCGTAATTGTTTGTCCCGTTCCTTGCCGGGAGGTTGAGCAAAAAGACGTCCAAGGCTGTCGGCATCTCGTTTCAAGGCCACGGCCGACTCTCGTATTGCTCTCGCGTCTTCCTTCAGTATGCCCACAAGCACAGAGCAAGGGTTCCGGATGCTGAACGTGTCGAGTCCCAGCGGTATGTAGCGGGGATGGTACACAAGCGTACTGATTTCGGCCTGAATGTCGTCACTCTGCTTTTCAAGCGCAACGGTGTAGGCCCGGAGCTTGTCATCGCTGAGCCGGGAGATGTCCCCGTCATTGTTCTGCAGCCAGCGTAGCTCGAGCATCAGGATCGTGTGGAGGTCGCCCGCTTCATACGCGGCGGTCAACTCCTTCATCAGTTGCTCTTTTTTGCTCTTGAGTTCCGGATCCTGCTCAAGGTCGGGATGGAACAGACGCGCCAACTGTCGGTACACGGTGTTGATGTTTTTGGCACGGGCTTCGGCGGCTAGCTTTTCTTGCGCCTCTTTTGCCTGTTGCCGACGGCTTTTCTTGCGGTTTTTCGGGTTCTGCGGGTGATGATCCAATAGGTCAGCAACATACGCCATCGCCGGGTGTGTGTCAGGAAAGTGACATCGTTCCGGAGGTCATGCCGCAAAGACTGCCTCTCTGACAGTGGCCTCACGGTCGCGGCTCCCCTTCCAATAGTCGTCGTGGAGCCCGTCCGTGATGAGCGCCCTGACCCACAGGATGTCCAGAGCGCCGTCCGGTGACCATCTCTGTCCCGAGAGGTCGGTGCGCTGCTTGATGAGCGATTTGCACGCGCCCTCGATCGCGCCGGAGCCGATCGGCCAGCCCTCGCGGCGGAAACGCCGGTACTGCATCCTGTCGCGGTGGTTCCTGAAGTAGCGGAGGCGTTCGCGCAGGCCCTTCCGCTTCGCCTTCTTCAGATCCAGCTTTTCGAAGTGCCGGATCACGCAGTCCACGCCGTAGACCTTCAGCTTGCGGCGCCACTCCTTGAAGAGCGCCTCCGCCGCGTCGCCTTTCCCCTCCACGAACTCGCACAGCTTGTGGAGGTGGTCCGCCGCGTGCCAGAAGTCGACGATGCCCGTCGCCTCCCTGAAGCGGTCGGAGACGATGTTCCAGATCCACTCCGCGCCGTCGGACACGACGATGAGCGCGGTGCCGGGCCTGACGCCGAGCTTCAGGCGGGCCTCCTCCATCGCGGCGGAGAACGAGGCGGGGTCGCAGAACGAGACGATGTGCACGGCCGTGCCCGGCAGCCGGCGGTACCGGCCCTTCCCGTCGCGCTCCATCAGGAACAGGGGCCCGCACTTGATCTGCCTGCACTTCGGCGCCCCGTCCATGCCCTTCACGCCCTTGAGGTATTTCTTCAGCATCCTGACCCCGGTCATGTCCATCTCGAGGCACACGACGACCTCACGCCCGTCCTCGACAGCGGCGGGCGGACGCTCCATCGACCACTTCTCCATGTCCGGGCCCACCGCGGCCACGAGCCGGTGGACGGTGCTGGGCGACACGGACAGCCCGGAGGCCAGGGACAGGTTCTCGGATGCCTGGAGGTAGGACTGGCTGCGGGCGGCCTCGTGGCAGAGCAGCTTGGCGGCCGCCGGCGTGCAGCCGCAGGTGATCCCGAGCGCCCGGTCGGCGGGGAAGCCCCGCTTCCCGTCCTTCCCCGTCACGTATGCCCGCGAGTAGGACACCTCGCCCACGCTCGACAGGATCTTCACCGTCCGCATGCCGCGCCGCCCGTACGGCGCGTCCACGCCCGCCGCGCGCTGCGCGGGGCCGGGCCGGGCAGGATCCCGCCGACGGCCTGCGCCGCGAACCCGAGCGCTGCCGTCCGTATCCGGCCCTCCGCCTCCGCAAGGCCGCAACGCCCCGCCTCCACGCCTTCCGTGACGGCGAGGCTCTCCGCGATCAGCGCGGCCGCGGCGCCGTCGAGCGTCGAGGAGTTTTTTTTTCTGCGTCGGCAGCGCTCTCGGCAAGTTTCCACAGCTCGCCGATCAGACCTTCCAGCCTGCGGCCATTCTCGATCTCCTGCCTGTAGCGGGGCACATCCGCCGCCGGCACGTAGGACGACCGCATCTTCCCTCCCTCGCTGCGTGTCCAGATGAAGTAGGGCCCGTTCTCCCGGACACTCCCGTCCGCGCGCATCTTCCTGATCGTCGTCTCGTAAACATTGCCCCGCCTCGCGGGAAAGCTCTCGATGATCTTCACCGTCAATTCTGCAAGCGTCATACCGGCCTCCTGGTTATAAATGGAATCTATATAACATTAGCAAGACGGCAGCACTGCGGCAAGGTCTTTCAGAAAATCCTGTCACTTTCCTGACACACACCCCCATCGCCTCGGCCTCGCTCATGTCGCTGCGCAGTCCGCTCAAGTCAAAACGCACGCCAGTCTGGAAGTAAAGCTCATCTTCCAACAGGCTCCGTTGAAAATTGAAAGCGTCTTCGGCGTATTGGGGGCCATCGTTCCCGCCCCGGGCTTCCTGATCCTCATCCGCCGCCTCGGGGTCATAGGTGTCGAGAATCGATTTGTGGAGATCCGCCAGCCGTTGGTCCAACTGAACACCGCGTTCAAAAAGACAGTCAAACACCTCTTGCTGAGATTGCGGCGCTTGCCCTTGAAAACCAGCCCGACAGTATGCGGATCGGCATCCGACCGGGCTGCTTTGGCCTGCGCACGTATTTCGGCCATCTCCCGCCGCTTGGCCTTGGCCCGTTCGTTGGCTTTTTTCGCCTTGCGCTCTTCGGCCGCTGAACGGGGGAAATCCACGCCGAAATTGATCGAATCTGCGACAAAATCCGCGAACACTTGGGTGATGTCATCCACCACATCCATCTGCCGAGCCTTGGGCATCGAAAATTTCGCGATGAACGTTTTCGGACGTCTCTCTTGCCGCACGATCTCTATCGGCGTTTTGTTGTCCGTGATTCTCTCCGCGCAGAACCTCATGCTTTCGAAGTGTTTGTCTTCGGGCAGGACGCTGAGGTCGACGTACATGTGTACCATCATACTGGGCATAGATACCTCACGCTTTCGCGGTGATCACAGCCTTGATGCGGCGCACGCCGGCGGAGGAGGACTCCTCCTTCTGGATCTTGAAGCCACCCAGCTCGCCGGTGGTGGCGGCGTGCGGACCGCCGCAGACCTCCATCGAGAAGTCGCCGACGGTGTAGACCTTGACCTGCTCGCCGTACTTGGCGGAGAAAAGGGCGGTCGCGCCGCGGGCTTTGGCCTCCTCGATCGTCATGGTCTCCATCGTGACCGGCAGATTGCGGCGGATCACGTCGTTGACGATCTCCTCGACCTGCTTGAGCTGTTCGGGCGTCATCTTCTCGGGGTGCGAGAAGTCGAAACGCAGGCGTTCGGGGGTGATGTTGGAACCCTTCTGCAGGGCGTGCGGGCCGAGCACCATCTGCAACGCCTTGTGCAGCAGATGCGTGGCGGTGTGCAGGCGTGTGGTGGCGACAGTATTGTCGGCCAACCCGCCCTTAAAGGTGGCGTCGCCCTGCTTGGAGAGTTCCTGATGCTTCTTGAAGGCCGCTTCATAACCGGCGCGGTCCACCGCGAGCCCCTGCTCGGCGGCCAGCTCCTCGGTGAACTCCAGCGGGAAGCCGTAGGTGTCGTACAGCTTGAAGGCGGTTCGCCCCGAGAGCGTCGTCTGGCCGTGCTGCTTGAGCGCGCCCGCGACTTTGTCGAACTCGCGCTGACCTGCGGCGAGCGTCTTTTCGAAACGCTCTTCCTCGGCGGTCAACTCACCGATCACGGTCTCGCGGTTCTTTTCCAGCTCGGGATAGACGTGCTTGTAGTTGTCGATCACGATCTCCGCCAGCGCGCGGGTATAGCCGGGGGCGATCCCGAGCAGCTTGGCGTAGCGCACAGAACGGCGGATCAGACGGCGCAACACGTAGTTCGCGCCGACGTTGCCGGGCTTGACGCCGCCCTTGGGGTCACCCAGGATAAAGACCGAGGTGCGCATGTGGTCGGCGATGATGCGCTCGGCGCGCACGGCAGACTCTTCGTTTTCCGGACGTGTGGTCGAGAGACCCCGGATCTTGGCCATCAGCGGCGCGAACAGTTCGGATTCAAAGACTGTGGCGTAACCGTTCATCATGCAGATGGTGCGCTCGACGCCCATGCCGGTATCGACGTTATGCTGCTTGAGCGGCTCGTAGGTTCCCTCCGCCGTCTTGTTGTACTGCATGAAGACATCGTTCCAGATCTCGATGTACTTGCCGCAGCGGCAGCCGGGACGGCAGTCGGGGCCGCAGGCCGGCTGGCCGTTGTCGATGAACATCTCGGTGTCGGGACCGCAGGGGCCGGTGGTGCCGGCCGGGCCCCACCAGTTGTCCTCCTTGGGCAGCGCGTGGATACGCGACTCGGGGATGCCGAGGCTCTTCCAGATGGCGATCGACTCGTCATCGCGCGGGATGCCGTCCTCGCCCGCGAAAACGGTGACACTGATCTGGTCGGGCGAAAAGCCGAGATGCTGCGTGAGGAACTCGAACGACCAGGAGATCGCCTCTTTCTTGAAGTAGTCGCCGAGCGACCAGTTGCCGAGCATCTCAAAGAAGGTCAGGTGGCAGGAGTCGCCCACGGCGTCGATGTCGCCGGTGCGCACGCACTTCTGCACGTCGGTCAGGCGTCGGCCGGCGGGATGCGGCTCGCCCAGCAGATAAGGCACGAGCGGATGCATGCCGGCGGTGGTGAAAAGCACGGTCGGGTCATTCTCCGGGATCAGCGAAGCGCCCGAGATGATGGCATGGCCCTTGGATTCAAAGAATTTGAGGTATTTGTCGCGGAGTTGATCAGCAGTGAGTTTCATGGTTCGTTTTCAAATGCGGGCAGGGCCCGCAACACTCTTATCTCACACAAAGGCACAACGTGCACAAAGGGGTTTCTGCTTGATCACTCACCTTCGCGTCCTGTGTGCCTTAGTATGAGAGACAACGTGTTATTGATTGTGTGGGTTGATTCGTGAGACACGAAAGGCGTTTCAATCCGCGTCGCCGGCCTTGGAAGAGGCCTTGCCGATGGCGGGGGCGGGCTCGGCTTTGATCTTGGCGATGATCTGCTCGACGACCTCGGGATGGTTACGCAGAAATTCGGTAGCGGCGATCGAGCCCTGGCCGATCTGCTCGGACTCGAAACTCAGCCACGATCCACGCTTGGTGACGACATTGCGCGTGAGCGCGGCGTCAAGCACCGAGCCCTCCCACGAGATGCCGCGGGCGTAGAGAATGTCGAACTCCGCCTCGGTGAAAGGCGGCGCGACCTTGTTCTTGACGATCTTGACGCGCGTGCGGTTGCCGATCACGGAACCCGTGGGATCCTTGATCGCGCCGATGCGTTGAACCTGCAAACGTACCGAGGCGTAGAATTTGAGCGCCTTGCCGCCAGGGGTGGTTTCGGGATTGCCGAACATCACACCGATCTTGTCGCGCACCTGGTTGGTGAAGATGCAAAGGGTCTTGGTCTGCGCGATGGCGCTGGTGAGCTTGCGCATGGCCTGCGACATCAGGCGCGCCTGCAGACCCATGTGAGAATCGCCCATGTTGCCGTCGATCTCGGCCTGCGGGGTGAGTGCCGCGACGGAGTCGATCACGATCACGTCCAGTGCGCCGCTTTTGACAAGCTGCTCGGTGATGGTCAGCGCCTCTTCGCCCGAGTTGGGCTGCGAGACCAGCAGGTTGTCCAGATCCACGCCGATGCGGCGCGCGTAGTTGGGGTCCATCGCGTGTTCAGCGTCCACGAAGGCCGCCAGTCCGCCAGCCTTCTGGGCGTTCGCGATGACGTGGAGCGCGAGCGTGGTCTTGCCGGAAGACTCCTGGCCGTAGACTTCAACCACTCGGCCGCGCGGCAGGCCGTTGACGCCGAGGGCGAGGTCGAGCGAGAACGCGCCGGTGGAGATGACCGGAATATCCTTAGAGGCCTCCGCGTCGCCCATGCGCATGATGGCGGTGTCGCCGAATTCCTTGCGAATCTGGGACAAAACCGCTTCCAACTGTGTATTTCCAGCCTTTTTCTCGGCCATAACCCGCTCCTTACTCCGTGTTTCAAAAGTGGGGATAGCATACCACAAACGCCCCCCCGGAGGGGAGCGTTAAATAATCTTCTGAAAGTTCAGAATGGGGGGGCGGCAAGGGGTACACTCCAGATCGGGCGTCTGGCCAACGGCGACTCCCGTGCGACCTGCGGTACGAACACCGTGTGGATCACGGGCACGGGCTCCAGCTTCGAGTCCTCGACATCTGCAACCTTCGTCGGCATGCAGCAGGGGCTCTCTCAGTTATGGGTGGATGACGGAGCACAGGCAACGATCAAGGGCAACCTTGTGATTGGATCGGCTAATACGGACGGTACCCGGACCTATGCCGGGCCGGCCAACCGCGTACGGGTGGCGGACAGGGCGACGATGACCGTCGCCGGCGAGACCCAAGTCGGCGCACACAGTTTTTCCAATCAACTTGAAGTGGCGAATGGCGCCCAGGTGACGCTCAACAGCCTCTCTACGAGCTATGCGACACATGACAACCTCAAGGGCCGTATCCACCCGTTCGCCAATGTTGTCCGCGTAACAGGGGCCTATTCTGTCCTGATACTCAACGGTGCGCTCAAGCTTGGCCGGTCGGCCGATTCATACGGTGACGCCCTTGAAATTTTGGATGGCGCGCTGGTTTCGTTCAGCAATTCAGGGCCCGAATATAACATCGGAGAAGAACTCGGCAGTACAGGACACCGCTTACTCATCGATGGCGGTATTCTGGTTGCGCAAAGACCGAATGTCCACCTCGGAAAGTACGGCGACGGTAACACGTTGACAGTGACAAACAATGGCGTGATAACTTTTGATTCGGGCGTAGGTTTTATGCATGTCGGACTCTACAGTGCTTCTAACACCTTCGAGGTCGCCGCAGGCGGTACGGTCAACATGAACACACAGTTCCGTCTCGGCTGGTATAACCGTCAGGACGGCACCAAGCCGGGCGGCAATCGGCTCTGGATCCATGGAGCCGGCGCACGATTCATGAATAACGCAGATTTCAGGTTCGACCGTTTCGACGGTCAGCTCGGCAACCAAATGCTGGTTGAAGACGGGGGTTATTTCGAGAGCAGGAACCCTATCCAGCTTCCCTACACGCAGACCGTGGGGGGCTTCAGTTCCAACCTGCTGATCCGCGTGTCCGGTGAGGGATCGAAGTTCGTGGTGACGAACGGCGCGGAATTCGTTCTCGGCTACAACAATGCGGCGAACACCACGAACGTCAATGCCACGGTCTATGTGGCCGATGGCGGTGAGTTCCGCATGTTCAACGGCCTGTTCTTTCTCGGTCGCGGCAGGAGTGCCAGCGAGCCGGCAACCGTCTGCGAACGGAACGGGCTCCATGTCGGTCCCGGGGGCAGGTTCGTGCAGGAGTATGCCGCTGCGTCAGGCAACACGAGTCCCTTTTTCCGTATCGGCCATGAGTATACAGCCCGCGGAAACTACGCTCGGGTTGAGGGCGAGTTAGAGGTCATCAACACAGGCATACAGTACGCAGCCCTGTTTTGCGTCGGTTATAACGGTGCGTCTAGTCGCGTGGAAGTCGTCAATGGGGGGCGGGCTACTCTTTCCCAGAGTGGCCTGACGATTGGCGCTGGTGTCCCTGCGACGGACTGTCTGGTCACGGTTGGGACGAATTCGGTTCTGAATGTCACGAACGTTGAGTATTGTGCGGTGGGCAACAACGGTGCGCGTGCGCATCTGGTGGTCGACGGCGGCCGAATGGAGGCGCTGGGGGTCTTGCGACTCGTGGTTGGTGCGCAATACGGGGGATCCAATGCCGTGTTTGAAGTGAAAAACGGCGGCGTGGCGAACCTGACGCGGCTAGTGCTTAGCGACAAGACAATGGGGTGTTCGGCGATTGTCGACGACGCAACATTGAATCTGGTCGATCATGACGGTGTCCCGTCCGGAGGTTATCTTGACATCGGTTACTCCGCCTATGAAGAGGGGGCGGTCGATCCGCGCAACGCTACGCTGACAATCAGAGGCCGTCATGCCAAGGTCAACGTCGACCGGAACATCCGTATGCGCAATGCCACGGCACAGATCCGTTTTGTCGTGCCGGCGGAGGGTTTTGCCGAAACGCCGTTCGTCTGCAAAGGCGGTTTTGAGACGGTGAACGCGGGTGCGTCGATTCACGTCTAGACCGATCCCGGTTGGCCGCATGGTTCTTGGACGACGCTCCTGACCACAGCCAACACGGGACAAATCGACGCGTTGACACTGACATGTGACCCGGATCTCCATATCCGCCGGACCGGTCTTAGTCTTGCCGTTTTCAAGCAGAGTGGCACGATCCTGTTTCTCCGCTGAACAGTATCCCGCAGGCGTCGCCCAATGAACGGAACGGAAACTGACAATAAGAAGATGCGCCAGCCTTGGGTGTTTGGTAAAGTAAAACGCACTTTTTTTATGGGAGGTTCCGATCATGAGCGAAAAGAACTGCACGTGCCCCGGGCAACACGAGGGGCACCTCTGTCTGCTGGCCAGTCAGGGGAAGTTTGAAGCGATCAAGCAACTGACCAAAATGCCAAAACACATCTGCTTCAACTGCGGAAGGGTGGCGGACAAGGCAGAGAACCTCTGCAATCCCATGCCGTTGGACTAGCGGCGGCGTACTTCAGAGCCGCACCGACTTGTCCCTGGCCCACTGTGTGGCGAAATGCACGAGGCATGTGGCGTTGCGCAGGCGGAGCTTGTGCTTGATGTGCTCGCGGTAGGTCTGGATCGTTTTAATGTTGAGGCCAAGACGCGTGGCGATCTCCTTGGATGACAGTCCGTTGCCGATGCAGAGGAAGACCTGGAGCTCGCGGTCGCTCAGCGTTTCGACGCCGTTGTTCGGGGCGGGCGGGTCATCGTGGTCAAAGATTTGGCGCAACATGCGGGACGAGATGGCCGGACTCACGAATATATCGCCCCGCAGGACGGATCTGACGGCCTCGACGATCTGCGGCCCCGGCATGTCTTTCATGATGTAACCCTGGGCGCCCGCGCGCAACACGCGTTCCGCATAAAGCGACTCCTCGTGCATGGACAAAACGATCATGCGTAGCGTCGGATAGGCGTCACGGATCATCTTGATGAGATCAAGGCCGTCCTTACCGGGCAAAGACAGGTCGATCATCACCAAGTCCGGAAGGCGCACCTTCAGCAGTTCTATCGCCTCTTCCGTGCTGCCTGCCTCATCGGCGACCCTGAGGTCGGGAGTGGCATGGAACAGGGTGGTCAAACCCTCGCGGACCAAAGGGTGGTCATCCACCAGCAAAATACGCGTCTGCGCTTGTTGTTTTTGGGGGGTGGTATTATTTTTCAAGGCACTTCTTGCACGCATTTATACCTCCATCTATGTTAAAAATTATAACGTAATGCGTGTTTGGAAGCAATCTTTTTTTCAGGTTTCCGCTGGCAGGTCTTCCGGCTTTGACGTACTCTACTGCCATCAACCGACTATGAACGAACTCACCGTTTTTTATCTCCAGAGCGCTCCTCTGGATCACGAGCGTCTTCAGACGTTGACCCATGGCCTGTCGGACACCTTCCGCAGCTTTTGCAACGAGACCTTTCCGTCGGATGACCCGATCGACTGGCCGCCGCTGCGGATTGTGCCGGTCGCCTCTCCGGAACAGCTTCGAAACCGCCTTTTCTCGGACGAAACGGCGGAGGGCATGCTGACGGATGATGGGAAGACCTGTATCCTTTTCCTGCTGGACGATGCGTTCGTTGATCCGGAGCAGCCGTCGCGGTGTCTGCCGTTACATGCCCTGCACCTCGAAGGTATGCCGCTGCCCCAGTGGCTCTACACCTATTTCCCGCCGATTCCCAAAATCGTGCTGACGACGCACGGCGCAGAACGGGTCCGCGTGCCGTCGCGCCGCTGGGTGCTCAAGCCGCGTGAGGTCTTCCTCAATATCCAGGCTCACCTGCCGCGCGTGCGCCACCTGTTCCGCGCGTTGTGGGAGCCGCGCTTCTGGCATGCCCTGCGCCACTATGTGATGGAGGAGGCCGGCACCTCTTGGCACACGCCGGGCCACAACGCCGGTCATGCCTTCAGCCGGTCGCTCTTCCTTCAGGGTTTCCGTCACGAGTACGGGGCCATGACCTTCCGCGCCGACCTCAGCGTCTCGGTCCACAGCCTGGGCGACCTCTCCACGCCGGAATCGCGCACGCCGCTGGCCGATGCGCAGCGCCTCACCTCGGAGATTTTCGGCTCGGCGCAAAGCTGTTACATCACCAATGGCTCGACCACCTCCAACAAGGCCATGCTGATGACGTTACTGCGCCCCGGCGAGACGGTGCTGCTCGACCGCAACTGCCACAAGTCGGTCCATCACGCCGTGGTCATGGCCGGTGCCATCCCCAACTATCTGCCCGCCCGTTTCAATGCCCATCTCGGCATCTGGGCGCCGATCGCCATGGAGGATCTGCGGCGCGCCATCACGGCGCACTATTCCGAGCATGCCAAGCCGCGCATGCTGGTGCTGACGACCTGCACCTACGAGGGCATCCTCTATCCGGTCTGGGAAATCGCCCGGCTCTGCGAACGCCACGGCATCCTCTTCTATGCGGACGAGGCCTGGGCACCGTATCTCAGCTTCCACCCCTATTACACGGCTGTGACGGCGAACGGTCGCCGCGTGCGCTACAACGCCATCCACGAGACCTCCAGTGCCCATTTCGCTGTGCAGTCCACCCACAAGACATTGGCCGCCTTCAGCCAGTCCTCGGTCATCCATGTGTCCCTGCGGTTCAAACAGCTTTTCGAGAGTGAGTCGGCCGAGTGGCGCTGGCTGCTCACGCGCTTCGCCATCAACGGCCGCGGCTCCTACGAGAAGTTCAGCCACGATCTGCACGAGGTGTTGCGTTACTGGCACTCCACCTCGCCGCACTATCCCATGATGGCCACCCTCGACTGCGCCGGTGTGCAGATGCGGCTGGAGGGACTCAAGCTGATCGAAGAACGCCTGCGTTGGGTCAAGACCTTCAAAGCGCGCATCGCGCGCGAATGCGGTCTGCCCGAAGAGGCCTGCTTCGCGGGGCTGCGCGAGATCGTGGGCGCGGCCGATGCCCCTGCCTATGAGCGCGAGGGCTATCTGCACGATCCGCTCAAGATCATGCTCTCCTTCAAAACCCCCGAGGCGTGTCGCCGCTTCAAGGATTTGTTGCGTGTCGCCAAGATCCAGTGGGAGAAATCAACGCCGGTCACCTTGTTGTTCCTGGTCACAATGGGCACGGTCGAGGATCATTTCGAATATCTCTATCGCGCCATCATGCTGATGAAGGACGCGATCGGCCGGCCAGAGCGCGACGCCTTCGACAGCAGCGTGGCCGAGGCTGTGAACGGCCAGGCCACCGTACTGCCGCGCGACGCCGCCCTGTGCGACGGTGAGCTGATTGAACTCGATCAGACTGAAGGCCGCATCAGCAGCCAGTTGCTGGTTCCCTATCCGCCGGGTATCCCGGTCTTCCTGCCCGGTCTTACCATCACGCGGCCAATGATCGAGATCGTCCGGGCCGTGGCCGACGCCGAGGGCGCGGATGCGGTTCACGGACTCTTCGTGCGCGGCAAGAAGTATTATGTGGAAGTGATCCGTCGCGACGAGGAGGACAAAATCCAGTGGTTGAAGGAGCGTCCCGCTGATATACTGTTTCCCAAGGAGTAAGACCATGAATACGATGAAACCTGCAACGTTGCGTCATGTGTTCGGTTGGTTTGCCGCCGTCCTGCTGGCGGGATGCGACTATACGGTGCCCCTCGCGGAAAAACCCGAGAGCCCGATCGACAAAGCGCTGGTCGGTCACTGGCAGACCACCTTGGACGGCAAAGATGTGCGGCTGTCGGTGCTGGCCCTCGCGGCCGATGAATATCTGGTCGCCTATCCCTCCGGTACGCCGGACACGCTCTATGCGCGCGCCTGCCTCTGCCAGGGCACGGAGTTCGCGCTCGTGCAGCTCCGCTGGTTCGGCTCCGCCAACGCCCGGGCCGATTTCAGCGCTCGGCCTTACCAGTTCGCCGCCTATGCCGTCGAGGGCGACACGCTGATCGCGCGTCTGATCAACCCCGAGGTCGTGAAACCGGCGCAGACCGCAACCGCGCTACTCAGCGCCATCAAGGCCAACAACACGAATCCTGATCTCTTCCGGCCAGAACTGCGTTTCACCCGCGTCAAACCGCCCGCAGATCCCCATGCACCCGTCGCCCGCCCGCCGCTCCCCGCCGGATGGGACAAGTGACGGGCGGTGTATCCGAAGGTCCCCGAGCGAAAAAGAGGTGTAGCGGCATGTTGAATGCTGACAAAACACAAAACTGGAAAAATGACACCTTAGAATCCATCGATTACTACAACGATTGGTTTCTTCGCTTTGCTCCACTCACATACCGTGAGCAACGGAAGATAAAAAAGGCCGAGGTCGAACGCGCATTTGCTATTATGAAAGATTTGCGCAGGCTAACAACAGAGGTCATGCTTGAGCATCCGGAGTTCCTTTCTGTTCTTCGAATGTGTGCAGCACCTCCGATTGCACAGGATAGATTGGCCGGGTTGGCTTACTCAAAGAAAAGTCTGATCGCTACCATGGAAGGGGACGGTGGAAAGTCTCCTTGTCTACCAGCCAAGATGACAGACTCAGAGCGTGAAGCTCAGTTGACCAAATTATTGGATGTGTTCAACGAAATGATGGACGTTGACATTTTCCCTTGGACGGTGGAGGACAGACCGCCGACATCTGACGAATATAAAATGGGGATTTCTATCGTTACCGACCGTTTGTGCGGTTCTGCAGCCGATCCGATCATCAGAAACGCACAAGAAACCCGTCAACTGCAAGCACTGGCCACATTCCTGAATCATTTGGGGTATGAAGAAATTGCATCGTCGCAAGTCAAAAATTTGCTTGAGATGCCCAAAGGCACCTATTCTTTTAGGAAGAACGTTGAGGTGCCTCACGGAAAACGAGGTCTCAAGATTCCCGTAGACTGTATTATTTCTCGTCATGCGCGTGGCGATGAAGAACCGCCGATTTTCGTTGAGGCCAAATCTGCCGGTGATTTCACAAATACAAATAAACGAAGAAAAGAAGAAGCGGTCAAGTATGCTCAGATCAAGAAGATGTTGGGTAAACAGACACATTTTGTCCTGTTCTTATGCGG
>DAOTKE010000007.1:0-43200 GCA_035449085.1 Kiritimatiellia bacterium
CATGATGCCTCAGCCGCTGCAAATCCGGTAGACGTGTTTCGCCGGACACTTACCGGGAAACCGTCTCCGGCAACGCCTCGCGCCTTGCGACGCTCGCCAGCAATTCCGGCAGAATCGCACGCAAAAGCTTGCCGCACATCATGTCCGACAACTTCCACAGCCGCACCAGCAGCGCCGTGCCATCCCGCGTGCCGCCGGGCGGGCAGCCGCGCCGCCCCGGCACCCGCCGCTTCGGCGAAAGCGCCTTGATCGCGTGCTTCCGCGACAGGCCCGTCATCCCGCAGAACTCGTCCAGCACATTTCCCCAGCCCCTTTTCGTCCGCACAGCCGCGTACCTGCGCCGCATGATTCCCAAGTACGACGCCTTCTCATCCTTTGACATCTCCATCACCCCATTTTCGGTGTCATTTCATTTGAGGCAACCTGAAAGTCGCGCTCCCCGAACCTTCTTTATTTCGGTGTCATGAATTGTGAGGCAACGCGACCGTGTAAGGATGACAGGTTCGGGATTGCAGGTTGAAGCCTGTACTGGCACAATGGTGCCGGATGTTGGTTGAGGCATACATGCAGGAACGGGGTGTCGCCTGATGGAGTATTCGTCCACGCAAATCCGGGAGAGTTGCCAGAACGGCGGTGCCGGCCACGATCTCGGTCGCTGCTTCGCGGAGGCGCTGGCGCGTCATGGCTGGCGGTTGCGGCATACGCGCGTGCCGCTCGTGGTGCGCATGCCCGGCCAACCGGACGGCATCAAGCTGACGCTGCGAAAGATGCGGTCACGCTGGGGAAGCTGTTCCGTGGATGGCCGTGTGACGCTGAACACCGAGTTGGCGCGCCTGCCGTACCGACTGGTCGAATACGTGGCGGTGCACGAGCTGTGTCATCTGGTTCACCACAACCACTCGCCGGCCTTCTATTTCCAGGTGGCGAGCTGCCTGCCGGACTGGCGGCAACGCCGTGACGAACTGAAGGCGGTCACGCTCGGGAAGGTGCGGCCAAAGACGTGAAAACGGTGCTCCAAGTGTTGGAGGCGACCGAGGGCGGCACACGCCGCCACCTGCGCGATCTGGTGGGGACGCTCGATCCGGCGGCCTTCTGTTGCGCGCTGGCGGTCGCGTGTCGGCGTGACCCAGATTTTCAGTCTGATGTGTCGGCTTGGCGCGCACGCGGCCTCGATGTCACCGGGCTGGCGATGCGGCGCGGTGTGTCGCCGTTGGCCGATCTTGTCGCGCTGGTCGGATTGGTTCGATGTGTGCGGCGCGTCCGTCCGGATCTGATCCACGCGCACAGTTCAAAAGCCGGCGCGCTCGCCCGGGTTGCGGGATGGCTCTGCCGCGTGCCGGTCGTCTATACCCCTCACGCCTTTCCATTCCTGATGGTGTGCGGGCGGCGGCGGCGTGCGTTTTATCGCTGGATCGAACACCTGGCACGCCACTGGACGGCGACGGTCATTACGGTGTCCAGCGAAGAGGATCGCGCCGCGCTGGCGCTGGGCTACCCGCCGGAACGGGTGGTACGCATTCCAAACGGCGTGGCCCCTGCCGATGATGAGGGGGGAATCGTTGTCCGCGACACGGCATCTCTGCGGATCGGTTTTCTGGGACGGCTGACCCGCCAGAAAGGGCCGGATCTTCTGCTGGACGCAATGCGGGAGGTGGTCGTTCATTTGCCGCAAGTGCAGGTTGTGTTTTACGGTGACGGCGAGATGGCTGCAGAGCTGCGCGAACGGGCCGCACAGGAACCGTTGGCGGGGCATGTGAGGTTTGCCGGCCCGTATGTGCAATCGGATGCGGTCAAGCTCCTGCGCGAGATGGATGTCGCGGTGCTGCCGTCGCGATGGGAAGGGTGTCCGTATGTGCTGCTGGAGGCGTTTCAGGCCGGCGTGCCGGTGGTGGCGGCGGATGTGGGGGGCGTGCGGGATGTGGTGCGGCACGGCGAAAACGGCTTGTGCGTGCCGCCTGAGGATGCCGAGGCGCTGGGCGACGCGCTGCTCGCGCTGTTGCGGGATGCCGACTTAAGGCGCGCCTTGGCAGAAGGGGGACGCGCGACGCTTCCGGCATTCACGCTGTCGCACATGGTCAGCCGCGTGGAGCAGGTGTATCGCGGGGTGTGCGGCGCGCCGTCCAACGCGGCAGCAGCGCGGTGATCAGGGCCGCCGCGATCAGCAGCGATCCGGCCAGCAGGCCGGTGGCGCTGGCGGTTTCCCGGAACAGACAGAGTGAGACCGCGACGCCCAGCGGAATCTTGAGGTTGTTCATGACGGCCAGCACGCCGCCGGACACGCGCCGTGCGCCACGGTTCCAAAGAAAATAGCTCACCCCCGAAACCACCACGCCCAGATAGAGCAGAACAGATGCCTGCAGCATCGTGGGCGCGGGCGCAATGACTAGGGTGTCGCGCAGGCCGAACGGAACGAGCGCCGCAAAACCGCCCAGATAGAGCCAGGAACAGACGCGGTGGTCGTTGGGCGGCAGCGGCATGCGGGCCATCACTTCGCGGTAGGCGAGTTGACCCAGTGCGAAACATAGGTTGGATATCTCGACCAGCAGGAAACCGATCAGCGGCGCTTCGGATGAGACGCCGCGCCAGACGATCAGGCCGGCCCCGCTCACGGCCAACAACGCAGCCGCCAGGTTGACGGGACGGAAACGGCGCGCAATCAGGTCGCTGGCCACCGCGACATAGACCGGTGTCATGACGGTAAAGAGCGCCACCTCGTGCGATTTCAGGTAACGGTAACTGGTCATGTACGTCAGCGACATGACACCGAACTGCAGGGCGCCGACAGCCACAAGCAGCGCTCCGGTGCGCAACGGCACACGCGCGGCAAACGGCAGGAACGTCAGGGTGGCGATCGCCAGGCGGACTGCGGCCAACCACGCCGAGGGCAGATCGGACAGCAGATTGCCGATGAGACCAAACGAAAGGCTCCAGATCAAAGAGGCTGCAATAAGCAAAAACATGGGTGGTATCGTAACACCTCGGGGTAGAGGCTGAGAACCGCAAAAGACACGTGCAGAGAATGGCAAACGGTCAGTCTTGTCGGCGGAATTAAACCCGCTCGCTAAAACTGATACTGAAAAGCGGCCTGCACGGAAAGCCAGTCCCGGTCCTTATAAAGTTGGTCAAAATCGGCATTGCGCTTCGGGTGTAATTTGTATCGGCTGAAGCAGGGGCCGATATCGAGTTTGACGGCGGACCGATGGCCTTTGCGACGTATTCCCAGTCCGGCCTGATAGGTTTTGAGCGGCGGCGCGACGGCGTCAACGGAGACGCCATTGTCGATTTCACTGGTGTCCTCGTAATAACGCCCGAACACACAGACGAACCAGGTACTGCGCCAGTCCCGCTCAAGTGCGGCACTGACTGTTTTAGCCGAAAAGTGAGGCGCCTCTCTCGCGTAACCGATGGCCGTCCGAACAACCCAATCCTCCGCCAGCGCGTAATGGCACACGCCTTGCAGGGTCACACGGTTTTTTCGATCTGTCGTGTCGTCGACTCGGCCTTCCACCATCGTGCGCAGACGCCGCGTCAACACGTTTTCGAACGACAGATGAGCGCCGACCGTTTCGTACGTATCACGCAACCGGACGAGAGGTGGGCCATCAAAACCGGGCGAAACTTTGTCGTACTGGTAGGAGGCGCCCAGGGTCGCAAATCCGGAATCAGGCAGGTATTCCCAACGAAGGCTCGGAGACACGTTGTATCCCCATGGATGGGCATCCCGATATCGCGCTGAGCCGGCCTCCAGGGGATCCGGATCGCTGAACTTGAGGCGATTGTAGGCATCCATCCACAGTGCGCGGTAGGTCTGAAAACCATCATAGGCGCCGCCGTCCATTTTCAATGTCAGGCTTTCGCTCAGATCGGAGCTGACGCCAGCTTGCACGCCAAAGTGATCTTCTTCCAGTCTCTTGTGTCGCTTGACATCGAGGTGTTCGGATTCAAAATCCATCCGGGTCGGCCGGTAAGAGACCGCCAGACGGAACTCTGAAGAGGGGTGCTCTTGCCGGTAATCCGCCTGCATATCCATGATGCGGATGTCAGAGGCGATCATGGCCGCCATGTCCAGCGTGAGTTCGCTTGTGACTTGCTGTTCCGTTTCCAGGGGAGGCAGAGAGAGCGCGGAGTCCTGCGGGGGGGGGGCCAACGTTTCGGGGCTGGCCGGAGTCGGTTCCTCCTGCCCGGTGATCGCGTCGATGGCTTCGCGCAGTTTTTTCAGACCTTCGTACTTGGCTTGGCGCAACACGACCCTGGGGGCTACGGTATCGGAACCTTTCGCTGTGGCATCAATGACCACCAGATAGGGCAAGCCGCTGCCGCCATAGCGTTCCAGCAGCGTGCCTTCGGGATCATCCAGCACCATGCTCAGTTCGGTCTTCTGTAAAAAGGCCTCCATGTCCTCTTGCTCGGCGATCTCGCTGTTTACCGCGATGACCTGCACGGCGATACCGTGGCGATTCCCCGAGCGGGCCGCATAGTACTCCTGGATGCCGGATTCAAGCTCCCAGGAAACGCGCAGGCAATCCCCGCAGTTGGCATTGAAAAAATCGAGCACGACAATTTGCCCGCGAAAATCATCCAAGCGGATCTGCGTTCCCGACTCCATCTCCGGGAGGCTGAACAACGGGGCGATCTCTCTTGCATACAACACGTTCGTTCCCGATAGTCCAAACGCCGACATCACAATCATGGCTACAAGAATACACTTCATCACAAATCGCCGCATGCAAGAGTCCTTAATTCGGGCTACATGCCGAACATGCGCTGCCGCTCGACTGCCCGCCTACCGATGACGCTGAACTGGATTCGAACTGCGTGAGCAGCCTGTTCGCAGAGCTAAACATCGCAGCCCTTTGGAACTGCATGTTGGGTTTGGAAACCAGCCGCTGTTGCCGGGGTGGCACATGTGCGCATCCCACCGGGATCAAGAGGCCAAAGGTCAGTGACGCGACCCAGCAGCGGTAGCTCCGGCGTGAGGTGCCGGTCTTTGCCCCAACATAATGAATGGAAGCATCGGTCATCAACAAACTCCATGAAACTCGCGCTTGCGTCACTGCACGCCCTCCCCAGTGCCGTGCCGCGTTCGAAAGAACCATCATGATCTCATATTTTGCCGTGCCCGTCTATCCGGTATCAGCAGTTCAAAGGGACGAGTCGTATCACTAGGCCAGCATGACCTGGCCGCCGGTGACAGGGACCGCCTGCCCGGTTTCATAGGACTGCTCCATCAGATAGTAGAGGGCTTTCATCACGTCTGGCGTGGTGCAGCCGCGACGCATCGGCACTTTCGACTCGTAGAAGCGTTTGACGTCAGCAAAGGTCTTCGCGCCGGGCACCTTGCCGCTGTCGAGGTATTGCCTGAAAAGGCCTTTCTCGGGATCGGACCAGAGCGGGCCGTCGTAGAAGTTGCCGGGGCAGATCGAGTTGACCTTGATGCCGTCCTCGACCAATTCCAGCGCGAAGCTTTGCGTCAGGCCGATGCCGCCAAACTTGGAACCGGCGTAGGCCCCGTTCTTGTTGGAACCGGTCAGACCGGATTTGCTGTTGATCTGAATGATGTCGAACCACGCCTGAGGCGCGGCACGGTGCTGCAGCGCAAGGATCGGCGCCACGTTCTGGACGCAGAGAAAATATCCCTTGTAGTTCACGTCGGTGACGAAGTCAAAGTCCCTAACGGGAAGCTCCTTGACGCTGCCCGCGCGCAACACGCCCGCGTTGGACACGAACAGATCGATGCCCCCGAAAGTCGCGACCACCTTTTCCAGCGCAGCCGCGATCGAATCGGGGTCTGTCACGCTTGCGGCCACGCCGATCGCCGCGTCGCGCCCGCAGTCCGCATTGATTTTTGCGGCGGCCGTCTGGACGCCCTCCGCGTTGATGTCGGCCAGCGCCACCCAGGCGCCCTGGGCGGCGAGGTCGGTCGCGATCTCCAGTCCGAAACCCTGCGCGGCACCGGTGACCACCGCAATCTTGCCGGCGGCACGTCCCGTTACTGTCGCGAACTCGGCGACATAGGTGCCGGCAGCCTCGATCGTGACGCGTCGCACACCATCCGGAAGGCTGTCGCGCAACACGGCCAGCACGTCGTCACAACCGGGCGGAATCGAAACGACAGGCTCCGTACCGTCGGGTTTGGCACATGCGAGGCGGGGCAGGGTCTGGCCCTGAGCCATGAAACCGCGTAAAGCGGGCAAAATAGTCGTCATCCTGATCATGTTTGCTCCTTGGCCGCGGGCGTTTTCAAGTAGGCACAAAAACCATCACCCGCGTGGCGAAAAAACATAACGCCCCAGGTCGAGCAATGCAACGGCAATTTGGAGCACCCCCGTGCGTTCCACGTTTGCTCCCTAAGATTTGACTCATAAAGGGACTATGCTATACTCCCACGAATCTTCAACAAAGGGAAAACAATCATGTGTGCAAAACCAGCGAAAAAAGCCGTTCACGCCAAGGCGGCCGCGAAAGCGAAGCAGGCAAAGTATGTATACTTTTTCGGTGCGAACCAGTCCGAGGGTGACGTCTCGATGAAGGCGTTGCTCGGCGGCAAGGGCGCGAATCTTGCAGATATGGCCGGACTCGGCCTGCCGGTGCCTCCGGGCTTTACCATCACGACGGAAGCGTGTGCCAAGTACTATGAGATCGGCGAGAAGGCGCTGCATGCGCTGATTCGCGCCGAGGTGCTGGACGCGCTCAAACGCCTGGAAAAGGCGACGGGCAAGATGTTCGGCAAAGGCCCGAATCCACTGTTGGTCTCGGTGCGCTCCGGGGCCGCGGCCTCGATGCCCGGCATGATGGACACCGTTCTGAACCTCGGGCTGAATCCCGATACGGTTGAGGCGATGATTGCGCGTACCGGCAATCCCCGTTTCGTGTGGGACTCCTATCGCCGTTTCATCCAGATGTTCGGCAACGTGGTGCTGGGGGTCGAACATCACGAGTTCGAGCACGAGCTGGAAGCGGTGAAGCGCACCAAGGGGTACACCCTCGATACCGAGCTGATGGCCGAGGATCTGCAGGAGGTGGTGGCGCGCTACCGCAAAATGGTCAAGGCGGTTAAGGGTTGCGATTTCCCGACCGACGCGATGGAGCAGCTCACGCTCGGCATTAGCGCGGTCTTTGGCTCATGGAACAATCCGCGCGCCATCAAATATCGCGAGCTGAACGATATCCGCGGCCTGCTGGGCACGGCGGTGAATGTCCAGGCGATGGTGTTCGGCAACTCCGGCAGTAACTCGGCGACCGGTGTGGCCTTCACCCGCGATCCGTCAACCGGCGAGCACAAGTATTTTTACGGCGAGTACCTGATCAACGCGCAGGGTGAAGACGTGGTGGCGGGTATCCGCACGCCGCAGCAGATCACGCTCAAGGGTTCTCGCGAGTGGGCCAAGGCGCGCTCGATCACCGAGGCGGTCCGTAAGGCGCAGTATCCGTCGCTGGAGGAGGCGATGCCCAAGGTCTTCAAGCAGCTCGACGCGATTCGCGTCAAGCTCGAGCGCCATTACCGCGACATGCAAGACCTCGAGTTCACAATCGAAGACGGCAAGCTCTACATGCTGCAGACCCGCAACGGTAAACGTACGGCGGCGGCGGCAGTCAAGATCGCGACGGATCTCGTCAAGGAGAAGAGCATCGACGAAAAGACCGCGGTGATGCGTGTCGAGCCTTCGCAGCTCGATCAGTTGCTGCATCCTGTATTCGTCAAGGCTTCCGAGGCCAAGGCCAAGAAGATCACGGTCGGACTGCCGGCCTCGCCGGGCGCGGCGACCGGACAGATCGTTTTCAACGCCGCCACGGCCGAGCAATGGGCGAAGGAAGGCAAAAAAGTCGTGCTCTGCCGTATCGAGACCAGCCCCGAGGATATCGGCGGCATGAATGTGGCGGCCGGCATCCTGACCGCGCGTGGCGGCATGACCTCTCACGCAGCGGTGGTCGCGCGCGGCATGGGCAAGTGCTGCGTCTCGGGGTGCGGTGAGTTGCACATTAGCTACGATAAGAAGACGATCTCCTGCAATAAGCTGGTGCTGAAGGAGGGCGACTGGATCTCGCTTAACGGGTCGACCGGTGCAGTGTACGAAGGCCGTGTCGACACGCAGGACCCGAAGCTGACCGGCCCGTTCGCCATGATCATGGCGCTGGCTGACAAATACCGTCGGATGGGCGTGCGCACCAATGCGGATACCCCGCGCGACACCGCCAAGGCGGTCGAGTTCGGTGCGGAAGGCATCGGCCTCTGCCGTACTGAACACATGTTCTTCGAGGGGGATCGCGTCACCAGTTTCCGTCGCATGATCCTCGTGGCCGAAACCGTCAAGTGCCTGCGCACGTCGATCGCGGCCTGTACGGACGCCGAGGAGCGTGCCCGTCTCGAGAGCGAGCTGGCCGCCCCGCTCAAGCAGTACAACCAGGCGCTGAAGGAGCTGCTGCCGTTGCAGCGCAAGGACTTCATCGGCATGTTCAAGGCGCTCAAGGGACGGCCCTGCACGGTGCGTCTGCTGGATCCGCCGCTGCATGAGTTCCTGCCGCAGGACGCCGCCGGACAGGCCGAGATGGCCAAGGTCATGGGCGTCGACGTGGAGCACATCCGCAAGGTCGTGGAATCGCTGCACGAGGCCAACCCGATGTTGGGCCATCGCGGTTGTCGTCTGGGTATCAGTTATCCCGAGGTGACCGAGATGCAGGTACGCGCGATCTGCGAGGCCGCCGCCGCAGTCAAGGGCTCGCAGCCCGAGATCATGGTGCCGCTGGTGGGCAACGTCAAGGAGCTGGTCGCCCAGAAGGCGCTGATCCTTAAGACGATGGCGGAGGTCGAGAAAGCCAAGAAGGTCAAACTGCACATCAAGATCGGCACGATGATCGAGGTGCCGCGCGCGGCGGTCACGGCCGACCAGATCTCGGCCGAGGCCGACTTCTTCTCGTTCGGCACGAACGACCTGACGCAGATGACCTGCGCCTTCTCGCGCGACGACGCCGGTAAGTTCCTGGGCGACTATGTGTCGCGCGGCTTCTACGATTACGATCCCTTCCAGGTGCTGGATCAGGAGGGCGTGGGCCGCATGGTCGAGATCGCCATGAAGTACGGGCGCGGCGTCAAGCCCGACCTGAAGGTCGGCGTGTGCGGCGAGCATGGCGGCGACCCGAAGACCGTGGCCTTCTGCTACAAGCTCGGCTTCGACTACGTGAGCTGCTCGCCTTACCGCGTGCCGATCGCGCGTCTGGCTGCGGCGCAGGCGGCACTGCGAGGCTGAGACAGTCCGCAAAGGACAGCAGGCAGTGAGCAGTCCGCAATGGGCTGTGGGCGGGGCGCGTGGTCACACGCGCCCCGCTTGTTGACAGGTCGAGAGGAGGCCGGCGAGCCGACGGCGCGGGTTCCCTCGCCCGCAACAACATAGCACGAGTTTGTTCTCATGTTACGCGCGATTGACTAGCTGAAAAGAAATGTCTACCATACCCGGAAAGCCTAGGGAGGGTGCGAATGAGAGTCTTGGTGGCCGTGGCGGTGCTGGGGATTGTCGGGTGTTCTTCGCCGTTGAAAGAGGACGGACGCCGGGATGTCGCGCCGTCGTTCGTTGCCGCGCAGCCGGTCTGGCCGGAGGGGCGCGAAAAGGAGATGAACCTGTTTGTCGGGTTCCGCACGACAGTGGATGGTGCCGCCGCTGAACAGGCCGTCGTACGGCTCACCGGCGCCACGGTCTATCGTCTTTTCGTGAACGGCACATTTCTGGGTTACGGCCCCGCGCGCGGTCCGCATGGCTACGACCGCGTGGATGAGTGGCCGCTCAAAGGACGGTGCCGGCCGGGGCCCAACGTGATCGCCGTCGAGGTCGCGGGCTACAATGCCAACAGCTACTACCATCTCAATCAGCCCTCTTATTTGCAGGCTGAGGTCGTGGCTGGACGCAAGGTGCTGGCCGCAACCGGTCGCGGCGAGGCTGGGTTCGAGGCGCAACTGCTGGCCAGCCGCGTGCAGAAGGTTCAGCGCTACAGTTTTCAACGCACCTTTTCCGAAGTGTACCGCCTGACGCCCGATACCGATGCCTGGCGCACGGGCGGGCCGTTGACGCCGGTGACGCTGGCCGTGCGCCCGCAACGTCCATTGTTGCCACGTATCGCGCCGTACCCCGTGTTTCACGTATTGGCGCCGGTCCGCGAGATCGCCTCCGGGACGCTTGCGCTCAACCCGGATAAGAAGGTCTGGTCGGATCGCGCGATCAAAGGCGTGGGGCCGCATTTCGCCGGCTTCCCGGAGAATGAGCTGGAGATGATTCCGCTCTACGACGTGCAGCGCCTCGAAACCGCCACGCAGACACGCGAGCCGAAGCCGTGGCAGGCGGGCGATGCCCGCGCTGTGGGGCACCACCGTTTCCGCACCTTTGAGTTCATCCGCAACAATGCCGGCTTCATCCGGGCCACGGTGCGATGCGACGCGCCGACGCGCCTCTACTTTGTGTTTGACGAGATCCTGAGCGGCGACGACGTGAATGTCACGCGGTACTCGTGCGCCAACGTCGTGACCTATGATCTGACGCAGGCCGGCACCTATCACCTCGAGTCATTCGAGCCGTATGAACTGAAGTACCTCAAGGTGATGGTCGCCGGCGGCACCTGCGAGCTGCTCGATCTCGGGTTCCGCGAGTATGTGAATCCGGATACCGAACGCGCGACGTTCCAGTCGTCCGATCCGGTGCTCAACCGGATCTTCGAGGCCGCGCGCGAGACCTTCAAGCAGAACGCGGTGGATGTCTTTACCGATTGCCCGGGACGCGAGCGCGCGGGCTGGCTGTGTGATAGCTTCTTCATTGGCCGTGTCGCGGCCGACCTGTGCGGCAATACCGACATGGAGCGCATGTTCTTCCAAAACTACCTGTTGCCGGAACGCTTTGAGGCCCTGCCGCCGGGCATGTTGCCGATGTGTTATCCGGCGGATCATCCCAACAGCAATTACATTCCCAACTGGGCGATGTGGTTTGTGGTGCAGCTCGAGGAGTATCTGCAGCGTAGTGGCGACCGCTCGACTGTCGATGCACTCAAGCCGCGCGTCCTCGAACTGTTGGCATTTTTCAAGAAGTACGAAAACAGCGACGGCCTCCTTGAAAAGCTGCCGGCGTGGGTCTTTGTGGAGTGGTCGCAAGCCAACAAACTGGTGCAGGATGTCAACTACCCCTCGAATATGACCTATGCTGAGGTGCTGGCGTGCGTCGCGCGCCTGTACGGCATGCCGGAACTGGCGGACAAGGCGCAAGCCGTGCGCGAGACGATCCGGCGCCAGTCGTATGACGGTTCCTATTTCGTGGACAATGCCAAGTGTCAGCCGGATGGCAAACTGGTCCTTTCGGGCGAGCGTACGGAAACCTGCCAGTATTACGCGTTCTTCTTCCACACCGCCACGCCGGAGGCGTATCCCGAACTGTGGGCGCGCTTGCGTGACGATTTCGGCCCGCAGCGCAAGCAGACCCGTAAGCATCCGGACATCTATTTCGCGAATGCCTTCATCGGGAACTATCTGCGGCTGGAGCTGCTCTCCCGCCAAGGGTTGTCCGCGCAGATCCTGGAAGAGACCAAGGGGTATTTCCAGGGCATGGAGGAAATGACCGGGACACTCTGGGAAAACGATACGCCCACAGCGAGTTGCTGCCATGGATTCGCGAGCCATGTCACGCGCATGTATTACCGCGATGTACTGGGGATTGGGGAGATCGACGCGGTCAACCGGCGTGTGACCTTCCGTTTTTCGGAAGTGCCGCTGACGCGCTGTTCGGGGACGATCCCGGTCGGGAAAGGCGCGGTCACGCTGAACTGGGCCAAGCAGAATGGCGAGTTCCGCTACACCTACACGGTGCCCAAAGGGTTTGATGTGACGGTTGACACCTCGCGGCTGACCTCGCTGGTGCCGAAAAAGTGCCTGACAAACCAACAACAGCAATAAAAAACAAGTTCTTTCTCACACGAAGCCACGACGGGCACGAAGGTGGATGCCGTTTTAAAAGAAGCCTGGGTGCCTTTGTGTGGGATTGAGTTGGGTTGCGGGCTCCGCCCGCGTTAGCGCATGAGTGAGGGGCTTGCGCGTACGCGCAAGGCAGCGTAAAGAACAAGGAGAGACGGCATGTTGAAGATCTCGTGGGTGGATGCGGCGATCATCATCGGTTTTTTGCTTTCGGTCATCGCGGTCGGTTCGGCAGCCGCGCGCCGTTCCAGCCAAAGCGCGTCGGACTTTTTTCTCTCCGGTCGTTCGATGCCGTGGTGGCTGCTGGGGGTCTCGATGGTGGCCTGCACCTTCTCATGCGACACGCCGAACCTCGTGACGGATATTGTGCGTACGCAGGGTGTGGCTGGCAACTGGGCCTGGTGGGCGTTCCTGCTGACGGGCATGATGACCGTTTTCGTGTACGCCAAACTGTGGCGGCGCTCGGCTCTCGACACCGATCTGGGTTTTTATGAAATCCGTTACAGCGGGCGGCCGGCGGCTGTGTTGCGTGGTTTCCGCGCACTGTATCTCGGCGTGTTTTTCAACATCATGATCATGGCGACCGTGTCGCTGGCGGCGATCAAGATCGGGCAGGTGATGTTCGGGCTGTCGCCGGTCATGACGCTGGTCTATGCGTCGGCAGGTGTCGGGATCTACGCGACGCTCGGCGGTCTGACCGGTTCGATCTGGGCCGATTTCTATCAGTATGCGATCGCGATGATCGGCGCAATTTTTGCGGCGGTGTATGCGGTCAACTCGGCGGATGTCGGCGGGATCACATCGCTCAAAGAGCTGTTCGCGCATGCCGACGTGCAGGCCAAGATGTCGATGTTCCCGTCGGGCGCGGGCGGACTTTCGGCGCTGATGACGGTCCTGATCCTGCCGATCGCGGTGCAGTGGTGGAACGTCTGGTATCCCGGCGCCGAGCCGGGTGGAGGCGGCTATATCGCGCAGCGCATGCTGTCAGCCAAAGATGAAAAGAATGCGGTGGGAGCCACGTTGCTTTTCAATTTTCTGCACTACGCGATGCGTCCCTGGCCGTGGATCATCGTCGCGCTGGTTTCTCTGGCGCAGTTCCCGATAACGCCTCCGGCCGAGCGGGAGGCCGCGCGTGCCTGGCTGTCCGAAAACGCTGCGCTGGTCGAACAGTATGATGGGGCCAAGGACCGGATGCCGGTCGAGGCGCGTGCGCAGGTCCGCCAGTACAAGGCTGACGCCGCGGGCGTGGGCAGTCTGGCACGGGCTTTCCCCAGGGTGGACGACCAGTTCCTGCGCAACGACATCGCCTATCCCGGCATGATCGCCACGATGCCGAAGGGGTGGCTGGGACTGATCGTGGCGTCATTGATCGCCGCCTACATGTCTACGATTGCGACGCACCTCAATTGGGGTTCCTCGTATGTTGTACAGGATTTCTACGCACGCTTTGTGAAGCGTGACGTGACGCCGAAACAGGCGGTCGCGGTGGGGCGGGGCACCATGCTGGCGCTGCTGGTCTTGTCCGGTCTGGTTGCGCTCTGGATGCGTAACGCCAAGGATTCTTTCGACATCCTGTTGCAGATCGGTGCTGGAACCGGTCTGCTTTATATCCTGCGCTGGTTCTGGTGGCGCATCAACGCTTGGAGCGAGATTTCGGCGATGGTCATCTCCTTTGCGGTCGCCTGTTTCTTCCAGTGGGGGGCGGGGCCGATGGGACTTGAAACCGCGATGCGTGAGGCAGGACTCTTCGATGTGATGGACTACAGCGCCTGGAAACTGGTGATCGGGATTTTGATCACAACGGTGGGATGGCTCGCGGTGACGTATCTGACGCCACCTGAAAGGCAGGAAGTGCTGGAGCGTTTCTGCAGCAAGATTCGCGCGGGCGGTCCTGGGTGGCGCAAGGTCGAAGCCGCTTCGGGATTGCCCAAGGTGACAGAAGGCTGGGATGTGCCGACCGGTCTGCTCTGCATGATGATCGGGTGTCTGGCGGTCTGGGCCGCGCTGTTCGGCATCGGGAATCTGCTGTATGGCGCGCTGCGCCTCGGCAGTGTGCTGTGCGTGGTTTCGGTTGTGTCAACGGTCTGGCTGATGCGTCTGGCCGGCAGGATCCGCCTGAGTTGAATATCCACAGACGCTAAGTCAAGTCCGCGTGCGAGTCAGGCGTGAAACCGGTCGGTCTCGCCGAGGCGTCCCAGCCGGAAGCGGTTCTGCGTTTACGTCATGGCCGCTAAACCGTTAGCATGAACCGTTGTGTCCAGCCTGTTAGCCGTGAGTGCGGCGGAACTGCCGCATGGTCTGGCCGGTGTACTGCTTGAAGACGCGCTTGGCGTGCATTTCGGTCTGGAACCCGCATTGGACGCTGATCTGGCCGATGGGCAGGGCGGTTTCGAGCAGAAACGTTTTGAGACGCGCGAGGCGCGTCTGGCGAATCTCATCGAGAATCGAGTGGCCGGTGTATTTGCGGAACAGCATCTCGGCCATGCGCCGCGACACGCCCATGTGTGCGGCGATGGCGGGCACGCCGATGTTCGCGCCGGAGTTGAGGCGGATAAATTCCAGCCCCTTCAGAAAGCGCTTGTCTGACAGGTGGCTTGGGCGGCTGGATTCGCGCGCGACGATCTGTTTGACCCCGTAATAGAGTGTCTGTGGGGTACGCAGGGTACGGCGCATGAGTTGTTCCAGCAGATGCGCGGCTTCATAGCCGCCTGCCTCGAAATCGGGTTGGATGCTGGAGAGCGTGGGCGTGGTGTTTTCGCACAAGATCTCCTCGTTATCGACGCCGAGCAGGGCAATGTCGCCGGGAACGTCCAATCCCGCGAGCTGGCAGGTCTCCAGCACTTGTCGAGCGCGGCGGTCGTGCGCGGCCAGAATGGCGGCCGGTTTGGGGAGCGCGAGCAGCCAGCGGGCCAGGCGCTGCTGATCGACACGCCAGTCGCAGCGTTCCAGTTTGGAGACCGTGCCGTAGAGTTCACAGGCATGCCCAGCCTGTTGCAGGCGCTCGCTGAAGGCTTGGTAGCGCAGCGTGGACCAATCCCAATCTTCGGCATCGGCCACGTAGGCAAAGTGGGCAAAACCGCGTTTGAGAAAAAACTCTGCGCCGGCGAGACCAATGGCGGCGGAGTCACTGGTGACGAAGGAAGCGCGCGGCAGACGCTCTGCATAAAGCAGGCGCGAATCCATCACGACGGTTGGCAGGGCAGCATCCGCGACCGTCCGGACGGAGTCGGGCATGCGCGCCACGATGACGCCGGTCGCACCCCAGGCGCGCAGGTCGCCGAGCTTCTGTTCGCCGATGCGGTTCTCCAGCAGGTGGATGGTCCAAGGGGTATGGAGGCGGACATAGCGCAGGATGCCCTGCAACTTGTCGCGTCCCGCTTTTTCATTTGTGGCCAGGAACAGCACCACCTTGGGCGTTTTTTGGAGCAGGCCTTTCATCATGCTTTCCAGAGGATATGCGGTGACTGTAGCACAGGCGCACGGGCGTATCAAGACGGGGGATTCCGTCGCCCCGCCGCTTTTCATCTATTCAACCTTATCAACCGTTTAACCTTTCATTTCCGCAACTTTTCAACGCCTTCCACTTTGCGGCTTTTCCCTGGGGCGTTAATTTGGCACACTCTTACCGACATGTTAGGCGGACTTCAAATTGGGTTCAATGATGCGATGCAGATCCTGATTCTTTATGTCGGGATCTACGCGCTCATCCGTTTTGTGAGGGGCACACGTAATGCTCAGGTGTTGCTGGGTTTTTGCCTGCTGGTGGTCTCGCTGCTGTTGTTCACGTATCTGTTCCGTTTTGACGTGTTGGCCAGGGTGGTCTATTTCTTGCTGATCTATTTGGCGCTGAGCATGGTGGTGGTGTTTCAGCAGGAGATTCGGCGTATGCTCGCGTTGGTGGGCGGGCAACGTCTCTTCGGCCGGCCGTACGTCTTACGCGAGCCCGCTGCGCCGGAAAAGCTTTGCCAGGCGATCGCCTGCCTGGCACGGGCGCGCATCGGCGCGCTGGTCGCGGTCGAACGGGGCATTTCGTTGTGCAGTTATGAGGACTCCGGGGTCAAGCTGAACGCGCTGATCAGCCATGAACTGTTGATTTCGATCTTTACGCCGCCGCTGCCTTTGCACGATGGCGGGATCATTTTGAGGGACGGACGCATCGCGGCCGCACACTGCCTTTTCCCGGTTTCCAGCCAAGGGGAACTGGCGACCTCCGGCATGCGCCATCGCGCGGCGGTGGGCCTGAGTGAAGAGACGGACGCGGTGGTCGTGGTGGTCTCCGAGGAGACCGGCAAGATCTCCGTGGCGCACAATGGCCGGCTGCACCGTTACAGTGACGAAAAGGTCGAGAAGATCCTGTTGCGTTGGCTGAGGAAAGCGATGCCGCATGAGACCCGCGGCCCGCTGACGCTCACCGACTGGCTGATGACGCATGTCGCCAGGCTACTGAAGGCCCGTTGGGGTGTCGGAAAGGAGACGCCATGACGCGCGAGCAGGGGCTTGCCATGATCAAGATCTTATTTGTCAAGAACGGCTACTGGAAGCTGCTCTCGCTAATCATTGCGGTGTTGATCCATTTCTCCATCCGCTCGGAGATCAGCCATCTGCGTGTCGTGACGATTCCGGTCGAGGCCGATTTTGATTCCGCAAGCATGGGCGCCGCAATCGAGTCGGTCGAGCCGCGCGCGGTGCAGATCACCTTGCGAGGCTCCTATTCCGAAGTCAACAAGCTGGACAGTGCGCAGATGAGCTGCGTGGTGAAGCCCAAGCAAAAGACCAGTTCGCTGCTCGACACGGTGGCGGTGAAAATCCGTTCCTCGAACCTGCGTGGCGTGCGCGGCGTGCGTGTCGTGGCGATTGATCCGAATGTGGCTGTCGTCAAATTTGACGTGCCGATGTCGTTGAAGGTGGCGGTCGCGCCGCCCGTGATCCAAGGCAAAGCGCGCGGACGCGTGCAACTCGTCTATGACCAGACGAATGCCGTCGTGAAAGGCTCGCGCCGGGTGTTGAGTCCGCTGGATGTCGAGACTGTCCGGGTTCAGACCGACGCGATCGACGTCGAGGGGCGTTCGCAATCGTTCGCCACGCGCGTACGGCTCTATCCGCCGGGCGAGGCGGTGAATGCGGTGGTGGAGCCCTCCGATATGGTGGTCAACGTACTGATCATCAGCGAAAAGGCAACGGCTCGGCTGGAACGCGTGCCGGTCGTTGTGGTGCAGCCGCCGGGGGACGCCAATCGCTGGTTGGCTGAACCCGCTTGGATTGACGTTGAAGTGACCGGACGTTCGGAGGTGATCAAGGCGATCACTTTCGGCCAGATACTCGCCTCGGTGAATGGCGCGATCCCGGTGTCTACGCTTTCGGTGACCAATGACGTGCCGGTGACCATCCATGTGCAGCAGGGGCTCGCCGTGGATGAGGTCAAGGCCGTGCCGTCCACAGTCCGCTTGATTCCTGCTCCTGCCGGGCCGGCCTTGCCGCCGACGGGTGAGCGTTAAGCTGTTTCATCATGGATGCCAAAATCAAAGATTCCGGAAACGACAGGCTTGAGTTGGAACGCAGACGTTATCGTCGCGTCATCGGCGTGTTGCTTTTTCCGATCATTTTGTTCCCGCTGCTCAGCCTCGTGACCTACAACTGGCGCGATATCTCGTGGCTGAATGCGCCGCCGCTTTCGCCCCCGGCCAACCTGATCGGGCTGGTTGGCGCATGGTCGGCGTTTATCGGATACAGTGTCATGGGGCTGACGGTTTGGGTCGTGCCCTTCTTCGCGTTGGTCTTTAGCGGGCTTCTGCTGTATGGCCGGATTGTGCGCGTGGGGCGGCGTGTCTTCTGGATGCTGCTGTTTGTCGTGGCACTTTGCTGTGTGGTGCAACTGGGCAGCGCAACACTTTTTGAGGGTACGCTGGAACGCCTCAACATGAAGCCCAACGCCGGCGGCATGATCGGCTACTGGCTGATGACCTGCCTGCTGGCGCGGTGGTTCAGTCCGGTGGGGGGCGGCATGCTGATGGCCAGCATTATGCTTTTCGCCTTGCTGATGGCCATCGGGTTGCGGACGCTCTTTGACGGGCTGGGACGATTGACCGGATGGTGGGAGTCGCGGCAGGCTGCGCCTGACACGGAGGATGACGATTGGGACGATGGACTGACCCCGCGCGAGCGCGAGCGGCAGAAGCGGCTGGCACTGAAGGAAGCGGCGCGCAAGGCCAAGGAAGAGGCGCGCTTGGCGCGTGCGGCAGAACGGCAGCGGGCGAAAGCCGAGCGCGAGGAGGAACGCAAGCGCAAAGAAGAGGCGCGCGCCTTATCGAGAGAGCCGCGGCTCGGCGAAAGCCCCGCCGCCGAACGCCTGCGCCAACGCATCGAGGCGGCCAAACAAGCCGCCGCCGCCGAGCGCGAGCGCCAGCGCGCGCTCGCCGCACAACCCGCGGCCGCGCAACGGCCCGCGTCCGCGCCGGTGCCAGCCACCTCGTTGGCCGCTGCGGTGTCGGCAAGCACGAAGCCCGCCGCGCCTGAGCGTCCGGCAGCGGTGAGCGTTCCGCAGCCGCCTGAGGAGTATCCCTTGCCGCCGGTCTCGCTGCTGAATCCGATCCCCAAGGGATCGGCCGATCACGGCGACATCGAAAAAACGGCTGAAATTCTGGTCGAAACACTGGGGCAGTTCAATGTGCCGGTTGAAGTCGTGGGCACGACCCCCGGGCCGGTTGTCACACAGTACGAGTTGCGGCCCGCACCAAGCATCAAGGTCGAGCGTATCGCCAACCTGACCGCCAATCTGCAAATGGCGCTTGAGGCGCGCAGCCTGCGTGTGCTGGCTCCGATTCCCGGAAAAAACGCGGTGGGCATCGAGATCCCCAACCGCCGCGCCTGCCCGGTGACCTTCCGCGAAATCGTGGAGGGCGAGGCATGGCGCCGCAACACCTGCGAAATCCCGCTGGCGCTGGGCAAGGACGTGGCCGGCAACGACCTGATCTATGACCTCGCCAAAGCGCCGCACCTGCTGGTGGCCGGTGCCACCGGCTCGGGTAAGAGCGTCTGTCTGAACGCGATCCTGAACGGCTTTTTGATAAGTCGCACGCCTGAGCAACTGCGTTTAATCTTGGTCGATCCCAAACGCGTGGAGTTCACCTGTTACAACGACCTGCCGCACCTGCTGGTGCCGGTGATCAACGATCCCAAAAAAGTAGCCTTCGGCCTGCGCTGGGCGATCATGGAGATGGAGAAACGTTACAGGCTCTTCCAGAAGGTCGGCTGCCGTAACATCGTGGCTTTCAACAGCCGCCAGGTCGTGAAGCAGGAGGAGTTGTTCGGCGATGAAGGCCCCGCCGACGCGGGACCGGACGACACCCCCGAGCGCCTGCCGTACATCGTGATCGTCGTCGACGAGGTGGCCGACATCATGGCGGCGGTGGGCAAGGAGGTCGAGCCGGCCATCAGCCGTCTCACCTCGCTCTCGCGCGCGGTCGGCATCCACCTGATCCTGGCGACGCAGCGGCCGTCGGTGGATGTCATCACAGGCACCATCAAAGCCAATGTGCCCGGACGCATCGCTTTCAAAGTCTCGCAATCCAATGACAGCCGAACCATCCTCGATAATCCTGGGGCCGAGGAGCTGATCGGCAAAGGTGACATGCTTTTCTTGCGCGAAGGCTCGCTGCTCATGCGCGCGCAGGGCGCGTGGGTCAGCGACGAGGAGATCGGACGCGTCGTCGATTTCGTCAAGGCGCATTGCCGGCCTTGTTACGATCAGGCGCTGATCGGACGGCTCGACAAGATCAAGGAGATCGATCCTGATGACGCCATGTCTGACGAGACTGAAGAGGACAGTGCGGACGAGCCCGGCGCGGAGGCTGGGGGCGGCGGCGACGATGAGGACACTCTGATGCCCAACGCGCTGGAAGTGATCCGCATGACGCGCCGTGCGTCGACGACGATGCTGCAACGCCGCCTGGGTATCGGCTACACGCGAGCCGCGCGATTGATGGACAAGCTGGAGGAACGCGGGATTGTCGGGCCGCAGATCGGCTCCGGCACGCGTGAGATCCTGGTTGACTTGGATCATGAAATCCCTTCCAATACTCCCTTTGCGGAGCAAGCTGCCGCCGCGGCCGATGATGCGGCGGCCGGGGAGGGCAGCCCGGATGATCCGGTGTAACGTAACGGTGAGGTGAGCGATGGCATTTGGTGAGATCTTGCGCAACGCGCGCGTGCAAAAGGGGCTGACGCCGTCGGATGTGGCCGAAAGCACGCATATGCTGGTGCAGGTGGTCGAGGGACTTGAGAAGGAGGATTTCCGCCGCATCGCCGCGCCGATCTACGGCCGCGGTTTCGTCAAGCTGTATGCCGAATTGCTGGAGCTTGACCCCGAACCGCTGGTCAACGATTTCATGAATCTCTACAGCGGGGCGCGCGCACCGACCGTGTTGACAAAGAACGTCACGCCGGCCGCCGAACCCGCTGCGGTGCCCGTACCGCAGCCGTCGGCGCACACCGTAAGTGAGCCGGCTGTGGCGGTCCGCGTACCGCAGCGTCAGCCGGTGCAGCCGCGCCCTGCGGTGCGTTCGGTGACGATGCCGGATGATGCCGAACGCCGGGAAGCTCCCCCGCCGGAAGGGCCGGAGCTGCGCGTGGCGGATGAGCCGACAGCCGCAGCATCGGTGCCGCCGCGCGTGCGCGTGACTCCGCCGCCGGAGACTGAGCGCACGCCTGATCCAAAAAAAGATTTCCGTCCGGAGCTGGTGGTCGAGCCGGAGCGGGCGTACGATGAGACCGATGACCTGGATCTCTTCCGCGCGGCTTCTGGCGCCCCCCAGCCGGTGCTTGACGAAAGGCTCGACCCGATCGCCGAAGCGGATCGCGTGCGCACCGAACCCAAGGGGCCCGTGGCGCGCAAGGGCAATTTGCCGATTTTCCAGATCGGCGGCAGAATGAACCGCGACGAGTTGCCTGCGTTGGAGGACGAGGAGGCGTACGCGCGCCGCTGCGCGCGCGTGAAAACGTTCTTGGAAGGGATTTCCCGACTCAAAGACGGGGTTGAACGCAGGTTGCCGCTCGTGCAGGTGCCGCGTTTGGCGTGGGTGTTCGGCGGCCTCGGTGTGCTGATGATCGTGCTGATGGTGGCCGGTATTACGCTGCTGTTCAAGCTTACTGGCACTGACGTCAAGACCGATCCGGCGGGGCGTTTTGAGCGCGCTGCTCCGCCGCCGATGTATGTAGACTGAGCAGGCCGAAAATCACCGGATCCTTCTGTCTGACTTCATCCGGTGTCAGGCCGTCCAGTTCGTGCGGGAAGACGATCCATTGGTCGGTCTCCCGCACGTAATAGTCGGGCTTCAGCGTGGTCTGGTTGGCGTTGGGTTTCCAGTATACGGTGGCGATCCGGGCTTCCACGCCGCAGGGGTGCAGGCGCTCGAGAACCGCGCTCGCGGTTCCGCCCGTGTCGAAGACATCATCGACCACCAGCACACGAGAGCCGGCCTGGAGCGAGAGAAAAATGCTGTCCGCGTTTTCAAAGGCGACCGTGTGTTCGCGCGTCTGAATGCCGGTGTAAGATTGACACTTCAACACGCGGTGGCGCGGTCGCAGCCCGTGGTAGTGGAGGAATTCGTGAACACTCACGCCGACCGGCGCACCGCCACGCCAGAGCACGATCAAGTCATCGGGCTGCCAACCGGAGTCTAGGATCATGCGCGCCAACCGGAAGCTGTCGCGCAGATAATCGTTCGCAGAGAGGTACACTTTGTCGGACATGCCAATCTCCTTGCGTAACACCGCGTGCTGTTCAGGGCCGCAGCAGGTTGACATAGAGGGCTAAAATTGTTTCGCCCCAGAAGAGCCAGATGACGGCGGCCAGTGAGATATAGGGGCCGAAGGGAATGCGGCTCTGCATCTTGACCCCGCCGAAGGCGATCAACAGCAGCCCGGCAATGCTGCCGAACAACGACGAAGCGAAAATCGTGAAGAGCACCGCCTTCCATCCCAGAAAGGCACCGATCGCGCCCATCAGCTTCACGTCCCCGAATCCCATGGCCTCTTTCTTGAAGGCGCGCGTGCCGATCCAGCCGACTGCGTACAGCAGGCCGAACCCGACGAACAGGCCAATACCCGAACTGCGCAGTCCCTGCCACCAGAGGGTCTGGCCATGCAGGGCCGGAACCAGTGCGCTCAGCAGAGGACCTGTCACCATGCCGCCGATCGTGACGGAATCCGGTATGATGAAGTGCTCGAAGTCCACGAATGTCCCGAGCACCAGTCCCGCGAGAAAGATCCAGTAGATGGGGATGATCAACGGGTCGGCGATCGGCGGCATGTGCATCGCGGCCGGTACAGCCCATTTCATGAAGACCGCCAGAAAGAGCATGGCGGTCAACAGTTCCACCAGTGTGTAACGGAAAGCGATCAGGCCCTTACAGGTGGCGCACCGGCCGCGCAGGCAGAGCCAGCTCAATACAGGGATGTTGAGATACCACGGGATCAGCGTGTTGCAATGCGGACAATGCGAACGCGGCACGATCACCGACTCATCACGCGGGATGCGGTAGATGCAGACGTTCAAAAAACTGCCGACACAGGCACCGAACAGAGTGGCAAAGCCGGCAGCAAGAAACTGGTAGAAAAGAAAGTCAGAGCTGCTCATAGGGAAAAACATCCGGTTGCTTTAGGGCCATCATACCGTTTGCAGCAGGACGCAAGCAAGGACAAGACAGAAAAGAAACGAAATCGGTTCATGGCAGGCGTTCGCGAAATTCGCTGGGCGGTGAGGCGGCGGCATCCCGTCACCTCAACCGCCTTATTGCCGGGGCGTTTCATCCGAATCGCTGTCGCTATCGAAATCGGGATCGGAATCGGCCGATTTGCGCCTTACTTCTCTCGGCCATTCTGTTAAGATCGGGGGTGTGACGAGAGAGCGAATAGAGCAACTGGTCAGTCGCGTGGGGAATGGCCGCGAGCAGTTGATCCCCATGCTGCAGGCGATCCAGGACAAAGACGGCTATCTGTCGTCCGCATCACTCTCTGCCGTGGCGGAACGACTCGGTGTGAGCGAGGCCGAGGTGACAGGCGTCGCCACATTTTACGGACAGTTCCGTTTGCGCCCGGTCGGTCGGCATCACATTAAGGTGTGCGTCGGCACCGCATGCCATGTGAAGGGGGCGGAACGTACCTACGAGGCTTTCTGCCGCGAGCTGGGGATTGCGTCTGGTGAGGATACCGATGCACGCGGCGAGTTTACGGTGGAGAAGGTGGCCTGCCTCGGTTGCTGCATGTTGGCGGTGGCGGTACAGGTTGATCGTACGGTTTATGGCCAGGTGACGCCGGCGCGCGTCCGGGCCGTACTGGACGACGTAAGGGCTGGCGCACTGATCGGTGGTGCCGAGACGGAGACGGAGCCCAGCGGCTGGGGCGCCATGGTTCGACTCTGCGCCTGTTCGAGTTGCGCCGCGGCCGGTGCGGCCGCTGTATTGCAAGAGGTGCGACGGGTGGCGCGCGAGCGCCGGTTGCCGGTCGCCGTGCGCGAGGTGGGGTGTACGGGGGGCTCGGTTCACGCGCCGCTGCTCGAGGTGGTGTTGGAGGACGGGCGCCGCTTTCGCTATGGGCGCGTGCGTATCAAGGATGTCGAGTCGGTCCTGCTGGCGCACGTCAAGCCGACGCGTCTCGCGGCGCGTGTGCAGGCGACGGTGCGGGCTTGGGCGGAACAGGCCTTTGCGGGAGATGGTGACGAGCCCCCGATCCGTTTTCCGCTGAACGTGCGCGATCAGGCGGACGCCTGTTACTGGACGAGCCAGCAGCGGATCGCCACCGAGGGTGCGGGCGAGTGGCCGGCGTTGGATTATGAAGACTACTGTCGGCGCGGCGGCTTCACGGCTTTGGCGCGTTGTCGCGAGATGTTGGCGCCGGCGCAGGTGATCGATCTGATTGATGAGGCCGGACTGCGCGGGCGCGGCGGGGCCGGTTTTCCCACGGGACGCAAATGGCGGGCGGTCGCGCAGGCGCGCGCGACGAATGGCACGCAGACGGCGTATGTGGTCTGCAACGGTGACGAGGGCGACCCCGGCGCGTTCATGGATCGCATGCTGCTCGAGTCCTATCCGTTTCGTGTGCTGGAAGGCATGCTGATTGCGATGCAGGCCGTCGGGGCAGAGGAGGGGGTGCTCTATATCCGGCACGAGTACCCGCTGGCGGTGAGCCGTATCCGTGCCGCAATCGAGGCGTTGGAGCGTCACGGCTGGTTGCGGCTGCGTGACGGGCGGCACCTCACGTTGCGCGTGTCCGAGGGGGCAGGCGCATTTGTGTGTGGTGAGGAAACGGCGCTGTTGGCAAGTCTGGAAGGGCGGCGCGGCGTGCCGCGGCTGCGTCCGCCTTATCCGGCCGAACGCGGGTTTCGGACGTGTCCGACTCTCGTCAACAATGTCGAGACGCTGGCGATGGTGCCTTGGATCGTACGGCATGGTGCCGAGGCGTTTCGGGCGGTGGGCACGTCCGGCAGCGCAGGGACCAAGACCTTCGCATTGGCCGGTAAGATTGAGCGCGGCGGGCTGATCGAAGTGCCGATGGGGCTTTCGCTGGACGAGATTGTGACACGTATCGGCGGAGGCGTCGGCAAGGGCCGCACGCTCAAGGCGGTGCAGGTGGGCGGGCCCTCCGGCGGTTGTTTGCCGGCGACGCTGGCCGGCACACCGGTGGACTACGAGGCGTTGGCGCAGGCTGGCGGCATGATGGGGTCGGGCGGCATGGTGGTGCTGGACGACACGGACTGCATGGTGGATATCGCGCGCTATTTTCTGGCGTTTACGCAACTCGAATCGTGCGGTCAGTGCACGGGCTGTCGCATCGGTACGCGGCGCATGCTGGAGATGCTGGAACGGCTCTGCGAGGGGCGCGGACAGATTGACGATGTCGAGCGGTTGGAGCATCTCGCCCGTGTGGTGCGTCAGGGCAGCCTGTGCGGGCTGGGGCGGACCGCGCCAAATCCGGTGCTCTCGACCTTGCGCGATTTCCGTGCGGAGTATGAGGCGCATGCGCGCGGTATTTGTCCGGCGCGCAAATGTCGGGCCCTGATTGAGTATCGGGTGACGGCGCGTTGTATCGGCTGTACCCTGTGTGCGCAGAACTGTCCGGTTGAGGCGATCGCCTTTACGCCGCTGGAACGTGCTGAAATCGATCCCGCACGATGCACGCGCTGTGATATTTGCCGTCAGGTTTGCCCTGAAAACGCCATTGAAATCGCCGGCGCGAATCGGGATAATGGCCGCACGGAACCCGCGGATGCAAGCAAGGTGTCGTTGGTCCGGGAGGAGGAGAGCGCATGAGCCGAGAAAAGCAAGAGTTACAGGGCGTGACCCGGCTGGGGAGCAACGGGACGGTGTACGCGGACCGCTATGATCCGAGCCTGCTGGAGACGTTTGTCAATAAGCACACGGATACCGACTACTGGGTGACTTTCACCTGCCCGGAGTTCACCTCCCTGTGTCCGGTCACCGGTCAGCCGGACTTCGCGACCCTGACGATCCAGTATATCCCGGATGTGCGTATGGTGGAGAGCAAGTCGCTGAAGCTCTACCTCTTCAGTTTTCGCAATCATGGTGATTTTCATGAGGACTGCGTGAACGTGATCCTCAAAGACCTGCGCGCACTGATGGATCCCAAATACATCGAGGTGTGGGGGCGTTTTTCGCCGCGCGGCGGTATTTCGATCGACCCCTACGTGAACTATGGGCGGCCCGGTACCGCGTATGCTGCACTGGCTGAGGAGCGTTTCCGTACCCATCAGGGGATGCGCGGGCGGGGGGGACGATGAGCGGGAGCGGCGAGAAGGCGTTGGTGATTCTGTCTGGCGGGCAGGACAGCACCACCTGCCTCGCGCAGGCCGTACAGGAGCGCGGCGCGCCGGCGGTCGCGTGCATCACTTTTCACTATGGGCAGCGGCACGCACGTGAGGTTGAGGTGGCGCGTGAGGTGGCCGCGCATTTCGGGGTGGCCGAACACCGGATGATCGATCTGTCATGGTACAACCAGATCACGACCAACGCACTGCTGGATCCGTCGACGGAGATCCGCTGGGCGAACGGTGCGGCGTGCCCGAACACGGTGGTGGACGGACGCAACATGCTTTTCCTGCTGGTTGCCGCGATCTACGCCAAGAGTCGCGGCATCCGCGATCTGGTGATCGGCGTTTGCGAGACCGACTTCAGCGGCTATCCGGACTGCCGCGACATCTTCATCAAGTCCTGTGCTGTGACGCTGAATCTGGCGATGGACTATCCTTTCCGGGTTCACACGCCGCTGATGGGACTGTCCAAGGAAGAGACGTGGGCGCTGGCCGACCGGTTGGGGGTGTTGGACTATGTGGCGGAGCACACGCTGACCTGCTACAACGGCGTGATCGGGAGCGGCTGCGGAACCTGCCCGAGCTGCGTGCTGCGGCAGCGCGGGTATGAGGCGTATCTGGCGCACAAGACACAGGGATGAGAGAGAATGAGGGAACGCTCAACTTTCAACGCTCAACGGTCAATGAGGAGAACATGCTGACGGTATCCAAGCAATGCCAGTTTGATGCGGCGCATGTGCTGACGCACCATGAGGGCCAGTGCCGCAATCTGCACGGCCACACCTACCGTGTCATTGTGGAGGTGGCTGAAGATCAGGATGGGCGCGACATGGTGATCGATTTCAAGGATCTCAAGCGGGTGATCCGCGAGGAGATTCTGGATCGTTTCGATCACGCCTTCATCTTCAACGAGGCCAATGAAAGCGAGTGCGAGATCGCGGCGGTGATCGCCAAACACGGCATGAAGAGTGTGGGCCTGCCGTTCCGCTCCACGGCGGAAAATCTGGCGCGATATTTTTATGGCGCGCTTGCCGCACGCGTGAATGTGGTGGCGGTGAAAGTGTTTGAGACGCCGGAATCGTGCGCGGATTACCGCCGGGATACGGGTGTGCGGCCATGAAGCGGGACACGGGCGGCATACGGGTCGTCGAGATTTTCGAGTCCCTGCAGGGCGAAGGGTACAACACCGGGATGCCGGCCGTTTTTTTGCGATTGGGAGGATGCAACTTGGCCTGCCCTTGGTGCGATACCGCCTATGACCGCTTTGAGACACTCGATGAGGATGAGGTGGTGGAGCGGGTGATGGCGTTCGCGTGCAAGTCGATCATCATCACCGGCGGTGAACCGATGGTGCATGCGGGCCTTGGCGAGCTTTTGGAGCGGTTCAAACTGTCGGGACGTTGGATCGGCATCGAGACGAACGGTCTGGTCGCGCCGCCTGAACCATGGCGACGCCGCATCGATTATCTGGCGGTGTCGCCCAAAGCGCTCTATGCTGAACTGTATGACGACGAGCGGATGATACGGCATGCCGATGAAGTGCGCATCGTGGTGGACGGCGACGTGCAGGCTTTTTGCGAGAACATGCGTGACCGGATCGAGGCGGCGAACTATTTTCTGTCGCCCTGCGAACGCGCGGGAGAGGTCAATGTGGCCGACACCGTACGCCTGCTGGGACGTCTGAACCGGGGGCGGCGCGCGAAAAAGTGGCTGCTTTCGCTTCAGACGCACAAGCTTGCGGGGTTCCGCTAACAGGATGGAATTGGGGTATGCCTCCAAAATCCTAACTCCTCCTGCGGGTGCGGCCTCAACGAAGTTGAAAGCCGCACCCGACAGTGTGTTGCAAAAACCGTACCCTACGCATATACTGGAGGCGGACATTGAATAAAGGAGTGACCATGCGTAAGACGGGATGGATGCGCATTATGGTGGCATGTTGGGTCGGTACAACCGGCCTGTTGATGGCGCAAGATCTTTCCAAGCTCACTGAAGCGCAGAAAAAGCAGTTGAACGACTGGATGGCGGAGCGTGCCGAGCGGATGATCGCGGCGCACAGACTTGAAAGTGAATTGAATCAGGCCGCGGACAATCCGGCCAACACGTCGCCGGAGATCGAGGCCCTGCGCCAGCGTCGCCAAGAGCTGCTCAATGAGCTGTCGCGCGTGCAGGCCGAATTGCACGATAAGGTCATGGCCCTGCCCGCACTACGGGAGAAACGTGCCAAGCTTGAGCAGGAGCGGCAGCGGATCAAAGAGCTTTCCGACAAGGTGAAGGTGGTGACGGATCCGGCGCAATGATGAGCCAGGTTTATTTCAGCGCGCGAGAAAGGTGTACGCATGGCGAAGCAGAAGAGTCACAATGGCAGCACGGATAATCGTAAACCGCGTATTCTGATTGTCACACCGGAAATCACCTACCTGCCTGCCGGCATGGGCAATATGGCGTGCCGGCTGAACGCCAAGGCCGGCGGTCTGGCGGATGTCTCGGCGTCGCTGGTGGCGGCGCTGTTCGATTTAGGTGCCGATGTTCATGTGGCGCTGCCGCACTATCGGCGCATGTTTCATGTGGAGGTGGGGCAGTTGATCAGCGACGAGCTGCGCGTCTACAAGAGCCGTCTGCCGGACTCGCGCATTCATCTGGCCGAAGACCGCTGCTTTTATTATCGCGACACGGTTTACAGCTACTCCCAGAATGAGAACCCCAAGCTGGCGCTGGCCTTTTCGCGCGAGGTGATCAACAACATCATCCCGACGGTGCAGCCCGACCTGATCCACTGCAACGACTGGATGACCGGGTTGATTCCCGGCGCGGCGCGGCGCATGGGCATCCCTTGCCTTTTCACGGTGCACAACATCCACACGCACCATCTGACGCTGGCGCAGATCGAGGACTCGGGGATTGACGCCGCCGAGTTCTGGAGCAACCTCTACTACACGCGTGTGCCGTACAATTATGAAGAGTCGCGCAACACGAATGCGATCGACATGCAGGCCAGCGGGGTCTTTGCGGCGCATTTCATCAATACGGTCAGTCCAACCTTCCTGAAGGAAATCGTCAACGGCTGGCACGATTTCATCCCGCGTGCCTTGCGCGAAGAGATCCGTAACAAGGATCGGGCCGGTTGCGCGGTGGGTATCCTCAACGCGCCTGACGCAGCGGACAATCCGGCGACCGACCATAACCTCGAGGTCAATTACACCGCCGAGACGCACCGCGAGGCCAAGCGCGCCAACAAGCTCGCTTTTCAGCATAAAGTGGGGCTGGAAGAGAATCCCGACGTGCCGCTGTTCTTCTGGCCGTCGCGGCTGGATCCCGCCCAGAAGGGGCCGCAGCTCCTGGCCGATATCCTTTACCGCTTCATGTCGCGCCACTGGAAGCGCCGCGTGCAGATTGCCATCGTGGCGAACGGTGCCTTCCAGCAGCCCTTCTACGATATTCTGCGCTACCACGATCTCTACGGGCGTCTGGCGGTTTGCGATTTCAATCAGGGTCTCTCACAGCTTGGGTTCGCGGCCTCGGACTTCACGCTGGTGCCGTCGCTTTTCGAGCCATGCGGGTTGCCGCAGATGGTGGGGCAGATCTACGGTTCGCTGCCGGTGGTGCACGATACCGGTGGGCTGCATGATACGGTCGAGCATCTTGACCCGGCACTCGGCACCGGCAACGGCTTCGTGTTCAAGATCTACGACAGCCGCGGCTTGGAGTGGGCGATGGATAAGGCGATGGAGTTCTATGCCCGTCCGGCTGAGGAGCGCGAGGCACAAATCGCGCGGGTGATGCGTGAAGGGCTCGCCCGCTTCAATCATGAGACGTGTGCGAAACGCTACATCGAGATCTATGAGAAGATGCTCAAGCGACCGCTGGTGCGTTCATTTGCGTAGGCTCGGGATTCACTCTGTATCGAGGAGGTTCAGGCTATGGCATTATCGGCTTTGCGCGCGCGTCTGCTCGACGATCCCTATCTCGCGCCATATGCCGAGATCATCCGCAGGCGCGCCGAAAAGGCCGCCAGGCGGGCCGCTGAACTCGCGGCCGCGCCGGGGACGCTCGCCGAATTCGCCTGCGCCCACGAGTACTATGGACTCCACCGTGTAGCGGACGGGTGGATTTTTCGGGAGTGGGCGCCGCATGCGACCTCGATCTGGCTGGTGGGCGATTTTTCCGACTGGCAGGTGCGCGACGAATTCCGTCTGTACCGGTTGCCGGGACGCGATGTCTGGGAGCTGCGGCTGTCGGCGGACCGTCTCTGTCACGGCCAGTGTTACCGGCTCGAAATGGCGTGGGAGGGGGGACGCGGCGAGCGTATCCCGGCCTACGCGAGGCGGGTGATTCAAGATCCGGGGACATTGCTTTTTGCGGCCCAGGTCTGGGACCCGCCTCCGTATGTCTGGCGTGTGCCGTCTTTCACGGTGCCCAAACGTGTGCCACTGATCTATGAGACCCACATCGGCATGGCGCAGGATAAACTGGGCGTCGGCAGTTTTGATGAGTTCCGCGAGAAGGTGCTGCCGCGCGTCGTGCGCGCCGGGTACAACACCCTTCAGATCATGGCGGTGATGGAGCATCCCTACTACGGCTCCTTCGGTTACCATGTTTCAAGTTTTTTTGCCTGTTCCTCGCGCTTCGGCACGCCTGAGGCGTTCAAGGCTCTGGTCGATGCGGCGCACGAGGCCGGCATCGCGGTGATCATGGACATCGTTCACTCGCATGCCGTCAAGAATGAACGGGAGGGCCTGTCGCGGTTCGACGGCACGACGTATCAGTATTTCCACGACGGACTGCGCGGATGGCACGAGGCATGGGATTCGCGCTGTTTCGATTACGGCAAGACCGACGTGCTCCATTTTCTGCTCTCCAACTGCCGTTATTGGCTGGATGAGTTCCATGTCGACGGCTTTCGCTTTGACGGCATCACCAGCATGCTCTATCTGCACCATGGCCTCGGCGTGGATTTTGTGGACTACAGCCAGTACTTTGATGCGACCGTGGATGAGGACGCCTGGGTCTATTGTGCGCTCGCCAACCGCGTGATCCATGAGGTCCGTCCGGACGCCATGACCATTGCCGAGGACGTGAGTGGCATGCCGGGGATCGCGGCGCCGATCGACGATAATGGGGCGGGGTTTGACTACCGCATGGCGATGGGCGTGCCGGAGTGCTGGTTCCGGCTGGTGCGCGATGTGCGTGATGAAGATTGGAGCATCGGCTACCTTTGGCATGAGCTGACCAACCGCCGCGCGGATGAGCAGACGGTGAACTACGTGGAGAGCCACGACCAGGCGCTGGTCGGCGGTAAAACCCTTTTCTTCCAGTTGGTCGACGCCGCGATCTATGACGCCATGTCGCGTTCGGCCGCCAACCTGAAGGCCGAGCGCGGCGTAGCGCTGCACAAGCTGGCGCGTCTGGCCACGCTGGCCACATCCGGCCACGGCTACCTCAACTTCATGGGGAACGAGTTCGGCCATCCCGAGTGGATCGATTTCCCGCGCGAGGGGAACGGGTTTTCCTACCACTACGCGCGCCGCCAATGGGCCTTGCGCGATAACCCCGACTTGTACTACTGGTGCCTGGGCGAATTTGACGAGGCCATGATCCGGCTGATGCGTGACAGTCAAGCGCTCGAAGGGACGGTGCCGCGCCGGTTATTCGTGTCGGACACCGACAAACTCTTGGTCTTTGAGCGCGGGCCACTGGTCTTCCTCTTCAACTTCCACAGCGAGGCCTCGGTGACCGACTACCCGGTGCTGGTGCCTCCCGGATCCTATCGGCTGGTCATGGACAGTGACGAGCCGCGCTTCGGCGGGCAGGGGCGCATCCAGCCTGACCAGACATTCGAGCTGTTGACGGAAGTGCGCGGCAATGAGCTGTGCACCGTCATTAAGATCTACCTGCCCTGTCGCACCGCCATGGTTCTTGAACGCAGATGCTCGTAAAGGTGGGTGGCGTTCCATGTCGAAGCTGCCTTCAAGCTCGTGCCTTGGAACCTGATCGTTGCAAGACAGAAGTTGAATCTCCGGATGTGAACCCGAGGAGACTGTTGGTTATGACGCGTAGCGTAAGGTATTGGATCCTTGTCGGGGCCGTGCTGTTTGGCGGGCATGCGGCTAGTGCCGAGGTGGCGCCCCCCGACTTCACGGTTGCGCCGGACGGTGATGACGCCGCGTCAGGGACACCCGCACAGCCCTTCGCCACGCTGGATCGGGCCCGGCTGGCGGTGCGCGAGCTGAAGCTTCGGGAGCCGGGGCGTGCCCGACCGATTACTGTGCGTGTGCGCGGCGGCACCTATTATCTGGCACAGCCGCTGACCTTCACACCCGACGATTCCGGCACGGCTGCCGCGCCGGTCATCTACGAGGCGGCCGAGGGCGAGGAGCCCCTGCTCAGCGCCGGTGCGCCAATCAGCGGGTGGCGCGTCACGCCGGAGGGCCGGTGGCAGGCCGAGCTGCCGGGGGCCGCGCGGTGCGGTTGGATTTTTTCTCAACTGTATGTCAACGATCAGCGCCGCTTCAGGCCCGTGTGGCCGCGCGAGGGATACTGCTTTGTGGCCGCCGCCTCGCCGATCGAACCGAATGTCTGCCCTGATCGCTTTGTCTATCACGACGGCGACATCCGGCCGGCCTGGCGCAACCTCGCGGAAAAAGAGGTCTGCATCGTGCATAACTGGAACCTCTCCCGCTTTCCGATCCGTGCGATTGAACCGGATCAGCGTACGGTGATCCTTGCCGGACGGACTTGGCATCCGTCGTTGAACGACATCACTCCGCGTAACTGGTACCGTGTCGAGAATGTCGCCGAAGCCTTCGATCAGCCTGGCCAGTGGTATCTGGAGCGAGAGCGGGGCGTGCTCAGCTACATTCCACTCCCCGGAGAGGATCCAGCCACGGCGCGTGTGATTGCGCCGCGCCATACGGCCGTGATTGCACTGGCGGGTGACGCGCAGGCTGGCACGACGGTCGAGCATCTGGTCTTTCGCGGTTTGACATTGGCCCACAACGGCTGGAATGTGCCGGCCGAAGGTTACTCGTACGCACAGGCGGAAGCGCCAATCATCGGCACGCTCACAGCGCGTAACGCGCGGCATGTCCGGATCGAACGCTGCATCGTGCGCCACACCGGCACCTATGCGGTGGATTTCGGTAACGGTTGCCGCGACTGTGTCGTCGAGGGGTGTGAGCTGTTTGACCTCGGCGCAGGCGGCGTGAAGATCGGGGTGGCGTGGGAGGGCGAAAAAGATCCGCGCAACTATGCGTACGCGTGTGCGGTTCGTGAGACGCTGATCGCGTACGGCGGTCGTGTCCATCCCGCCGGTGTCGGTGTCTGGATCGGTCACGCGGCCTCCAACACGGTCGCGCGCAACACGATTCACGACCTCTACTATAGTGGCGTTTCGGCCGGCTGGAAGTGGAGTTTCGGGCCCAATCCCGCCTGCGCGAACGTCATTGAGGGCAACCACATTTTCCGCATCGGTCAAGGTGTCCTCTCCGACATGGGCGGCATCTACATGCTCGGCGAACAGCCCGGTTCGGTCGAGCGCTTCAATGTCATGCATGACATTCGCCGTTCGCGGTACGGCGGCTGGGGTGTCTATTTTGATTCGGGCAGTTCGCATATTTTGGTTGAGAACAATCTGGTATATGACACTGAGGATGGTGGTTTAATACACGGTGGACGCTCTAAAGGCAACACGGTGCGCAACAATATTTTCGCCTTCGGCGAGAACATGCAACTGACGGTCGACACCTCACCCGAGGGGGAGCCGGTTCGTGTGGAGCGCAACATCTTTGTCTGGCAGGAACGCGATCTGTTCCTGCATGCGCCACCGGCCCGTGGCCGTTTCGCCAGTAACCTCTTCTGGCGTGTCGACAGCGGCCCAAAGTCGTTGCAGGCCCCCGGCACGCCGCTTGGCCGTTGGCTGGCTCAGCAGCCCGGTGCCTGCGTGGCCGACCCGCTTTTCGCCGACGCGGCGCGGCGTGATTTCCGTTTGGCCGAAAGTTCGCCCGCGCACAAGCTGGGTTTCAAGCCGTTCGATGTCTCGTCGGCAGGCCGTCGGTCAAGCGTCGGCCGCACCGACTCTTTGCCGCGTCCACCGGCGGCTTACGCTCCGGCCCCATTGGAGCCCGAGCTCCCGCTTGCGGAGGACTTTGAGGCGCTGGCTGTCGGACAAGGATTCGTGGGTTGGCATCTCTCCTCCGGTGGCCGTAACGAATTGGTGCAAGTGACCGATGACGTAGCGGCGGGAGGCAAGCATGCGTTACGCGTCCGCGACGAGCTTGCAGACTATGAGCCCCATCTCTATGTCTACCCTGTGCGCCGGCAGGGGGCCGTGGCTTTTTCCTGTGACCTGCGTGTCGGCGAAGGCGCACAGCCCAGTCTGGAAATGCGCGATGTTGACCCTTGGTATTCGTCCGGCCCGTTGATCACGATCGGGAAGGAGGGTCTGATGCGCGGCGCGCAAGGGAAGGCGTTGCTGAAAATCCCGTACGGGGTTTGGTTCCATCTCGAATTGCGGACTGTGGTCGGTGCGTCCGGTCAGGGTCGGTATGAGGTACATGTGCGCCTGCCGGGTGAGGCTCAGGCGCGGGTGTTCGCCGATCTGCCGTGCGCGCCGGGATTCAAAAAGCTGGGTTGGATCGGCTTCTGCAGCAATGGCGCGACCGGTTCGGTTTATGAGATCGATAACCTCGTGTTGACGCCCCCCCGATAAGCGTGCGAGAAAGGCTTTTGACATGATAAGCAGAACGAGTGTGACGCTGGGCGGATGGCTGTGCTGCGCGGCGCTGCTGGCGCGCGAGCCGCAGTGGATTTTCAACAATGGGCCCGATGTCCGGCTGATGTCGGTCGGCCAGGGACAGCTTTGCGCGGAAGTCGGTCTCACCAAGCTGACACCTTCCGGCAGTGATCTGACGGTGACGGTGCCGATGGCTGCGGCGGATGCGTTTCCTGCCGCGGAACGTCCCTTTTTCGCCGTACGTTACAAATATCGTACTCCCGTGAAGCAGGGCGGACTTTTTTTCACGACCGACACATTGGCCGAGTTGTCCGACAAGAGCTATTCGCAGTTCCCTGTCATTGGCGACAATACCTGGCGTGCCGCGATCATAGATATGCGCACGTTCCGTCATCAGGCGTGGAAAGGAACGATCACCAGTTTCCGTTTTGATCCGATCAATCCCAGCACGACAGACTCCGTCTGCGAAATTTCGCGGTTCGGTTTCTTCCCGTCGCAAGAGGCGGCGCAAGCCTTCCTCGATGCGGCCGTGGATGCGGCCGACTACTCGCAGCCCGCGCGTTTCTTGGAGCCGATGCAGCAGGTGCGGATCCCCGGCGGGTGTCTTTATGACGGCTATGACCGGAACGATTTCCTGTTGCGCTCGACGTCGGTCGAGAAGCCGTCCGAGACGACAGTGGTTCGGTTTAAGCCCAAGGCTGGCGCTGGCGACGAGCGGGTGATTCCGCTTTGCGACACCAACCGCCGCGGCTATACACGGTTCGTCGCGCGCTTGCCCGGCAACTATCGGCTCGCGGAGGGCGATGTGGCGCTGGACGATCTCGCGGGCGTGGAGGAGCCGGTGCGTTCGGCGATCCGGTTCGTGGTTGCGCGGCAGGTGCTCGCCGCGTCCGACGCGCGGGCGTTCCGCCCCACGGCTGCGGTTTCTGAGGATGAGTGGGCACGGGCGCTTGCGCGACTGCGCGACTACGGCATTGAGCCGACCTCCAGCGCCCGACCAGGCAGCCGCGCCGAGGCGGCCGTCCTGCTGCAGGCGGCGATCAAGCAGGCTTTAGGCACGGCCATCGATTCGCCCTACACCCGCGCGCATCTGACCCGCGACCGTATCCGTATCGGCGCCTGGGTCAATCTGAGTGCCGACGCGATCACGGATGATTTCGTCGCCACGTACCGCTCTGCGGGTTTTGACTGGCTCATCGCCCATGGTGCGTTGGCTGGATCGGATCGCCGTGAATGGCTTCTGCGCGAGTGTGACCGGTACGGTGTCGAGCTGATTCTGGGTGACGGTGCATACCGTCATGCGGCGGTGGCGACGGCGGACTATGATGATCATCCGAGTTTTGCCGGCACCTACATCGCGGATGAGCCGGGAACGGATCAATATCCCGAGCTGGCCCAGATCTGCCAGACGTACACCCGCGAGACCGACGGCCAATTGCCCTACATCAACCTGCTGCCGATGTATGCCAACGCCGCTCAACTCAAGTACGGAGCACATGCTGCGGCCATTGAGTACTACGATCCTGATCCTGCCCTCTACAAAAAATACTGCGACTCGTTTTGTCAGATGTTTGATGTGCCGTATATCTGCACGGACATCTATCCGCTCAACTGGTCGAAAGGTCGGCGGACGACCTACAAAGAGTACTGTGAGTCGATCAACGTCATTGCGCGCTCGGCACGCGAACACGGCAAGGATTTCTGGTGCTTCATCCAGACGTTTGCGTGGACGCCGAGTAAACGGACGCCTACGGAAGCGGAATTCCGCTGGCAGTCTTACTGCATGCTCTCCTTCGGCTGCAAGGGCCTGCTGTGCTGGACCTACGCCGGCTACAAGCCGGAGTTCCCATCGCTCGTGACGATGCAAGGCCAGCGGCAAAACGCCTGGTACGATGCCGCGACGGTGTTTAAAGAAATCGCGCTCATTTCCGATGCCTTCACGCGCTACAGGAATCTGGGTGCGATGAGCCACAGTTGTACAGACGTCACGCCGTATCTGCGTTTCAGTCAGCCGCTGGAGCGGTTCCCTGTGATTGAGCAGATCGTGTGTGGGCATCCTTTGCTGATCGGATGTTTCGCTGCTCAAGAGGGCGGGGACAGCGCCTTCACTGTGGTCAACATGAGCGAGTTGGAGGCCCTTCAGACGGTGCACGTTTCGCTTCGGTTGCGCGGCTCCCGTGTTGTGGCATGGCCGCGCGGACAGCGCGTGGAATGGAAGCTCGACGGTGACGGCCGCATTCCGTTGACGCTGGCGCCGGGCGAAGGAATGTTCGTGGAGGTTTTGCGCTAATGCCGATGCTAACGCTGCGTGAACGGGAAATACTCAGGCAGATCGCGGCCGGCCTCAGTAACAAAGAGGTGGCGCATCATCTGGGACTCAGTGCGCACACGGTCGCGGCGCATGTCCGCAGCGGTTTCAAGAAGCTCAACATCCATTCGCGCAAAGAGCTGGCGGCCGTCTTCGAGCCCGAGACTCGGCAGGCCTTCCAGATTCTTGAGCGCAGGGCGACGGAAGCGCAGCACATCCTGGTGTTGGATCAGGGGACCGACCGCTCACGCGCGATGGTGATCAATAAGGCTGGCCAGACGGTCGCATCCGCACGCAAGGAGTTGACGCACACGTATCCCAAACCGGGGTGGGTGGAACTTGACGGGCTCTCGATCTGGTCGTCGCAGGCCGGCGTGGCGGCGGAGGCGCTCGCGGCAGCCGGTGTGAACACGGCGGGTCTCGCTGCGGTCGGTATCACCGGCCAACGCGAAACCACGCTGGTCTGGGATCGCGAGACCGGTCAGCCGGTCTATCCCGCGATTTCTTGGCAGGATCGGCGTAGCGACGAATATTGTGAGCGGTTGAAGCGTGACGGCTATACGCCTTGGATCCAATCGAAGACCGGCTTGGTGCCTGACTCCTATTTTTCGGCCACCAAAATCAAATGGATCCTGGATCACGTTAAGGGTGCCCGGCGCTTAGCGGAGAGCGGCCAACTGCTGTTCGGCACGGTCAATTCGTGGCTGGTGTGGAATTGTACACGTGGTGAGGTGCACGTGACAGACACCACCAACGCCTCACGGACGATGCTTTACAATCTGCACACCGGCACATGGGACCGGGAGCTGCTCGCCTTTTTCGGCATTCCCGCGCGCATGCTGCCGAGCATCCGGTCGTGCAGTGAGGTATATGGGGTGACGCGGCCGCCTTTCATCGCTGAAGGTGTGCCGATCGCGGGGATGGCTGGAGATCAGCAGGCGGCGCTGTTTGGACAGCGTTGCGTGACGCCGGGCATGGTCAAGAACACTTACGGAACCGGCTGTTTTCTGGTGATGCATACCGGAATCAAGCCGATCATGTCGCGGCATAATCTGCTGACCACGGTGGCGTGGGCGATCGGCGGCAAGACGGAGTACGCGCTGGAGGGCAGCATTTTTACGGCCGGCGCCGCCGTACAGTGGCTGTGTGACGGTCTGGGGCTATTGCGTCAACCGGCGGAGGTAGAGGCTCTGGCCGGCAGTGTGCCGGATAACGGTGGCCTCTATTTCGTGCCGGCATTTGCGGGGCTGGGGGCGCCGTACTGGAACCAAAACGCGCGCGGCACGCTGGCCGGACTGACACGTGTCACCAAGGCCGGACATCTTGCACGTGCCGCGCTTGAAAGTATCGCGTATCAGACGCGCGATGTGATCAAAGCGATGGAGGCGGACGCGCGGATTCCTGTCAAAGAGCTGCGGGTGGACGGTGAATTCGCAGCGAACGATTTCCTGATGCGCTTTCAGTCGGACATTCTTGGTAAACCGGTCCGACGCGCTCAAGCATTTTCCGCGCGGGCGATGGGAGCCGCGTATCTGGCGGGGCTCGCGGTCGGCTACTGGTCCGATGCCGCAGAGTTGGATCGCCAGTGGCAGGAGGATCAACGTTTTGACCCTGCCTTGGAAACGGCCGAAATCCGGCGCCTCGAGAGAGGTTGGCGGCGGGCACTGCGTGCCGCTGTCGTTGAATAAGCCGGATGCGTGCCCAAATGAGGTAGTTTTCATGATGCAGTCTTAGCATCAAAGTCCTTCAAAAATACCCTGTCCAGCCAATTGCCGTTCTTTGGTTGAAGAAGTACAGTAAACCCAGTTGAGACAAAACGCAGTGTGCAAAGGCTCAGCGATAGACGGGTCAGGCAGGGTATGATGCAAAACGAGTCAGATGTGCTGGTGATTGGCGCTGGCGTGGTGGGGTGCGCGATTGCGCGCGAGGTGTCACGCTATGCTTTGCGGGTCTGTGTGCTGGAGCAGGCGGGCGACGTCGCAGAGGGCAGCACTAAGGCCAACAGCGCGATCGTGCACGCTGGATTTGACGCAGTGCCCGGTTCGGCCAAGGCGCGATTCAATGTGCTAGGCAATGCACGCTTTGAAGACTGGTGTCGCGAGCTGGATGTGCCGTTCATCCGTAATGGGTCGCTCGTGGCGGCTTTCGATGACCGCGATCTCGCCGCGCTCAAGGCCTTGCGGGAGCGCGGCGAACGTAACGGTGTGCCGGGGCTGCGGATCCTTGCGCAGGACGAGGTTCGTGCCCTGGAGCCGAATATCAGCCGTACGGTCATCGCCGCGTTACTTGCCCCCACCGGCGGGATCTGTTGCCCGTATGGGCTCACCTTCCGGTTGGCTGAACATGCGGCCGCGAACGGTGTCGCCTTCTTTTTTGAGCGCCGGGTCGTCGATGTGGCGCGCGCGGCAGACGGCCTCTGGCAGGTGACGACGGCGGACGGTGGCATGTTCCGCACGCGCGCGGTGGTGAATGCCGCCGGACTCTACGCGGATGAACTGAACAACCAGGTCAGTGCGCAGAAGCTTTCGATCACGCCGCGCCGCGGCGAGTATCTGATGCTCGACAAGCAGTATGCGGGGACATTCCGCGCGACGATTTTCCAAGTCCCGACCCCGCTGGGCAAGGGCGTGTTGGTCTCGCCGACCGTGGACGGCACGCTGATCGTCGGGCCGTCTGCCGAGAATATTGACGACAAGAGCGACACCCGCACAACCGCTGAGGGCCTGCAAAAGGTGATCGAGTCAGCTTCACGGGTTTGGGAGCAGATACCGGTTTCCGGTGTGATCACCACCTTTTCAGGTTTACGTGCCCATGGTGATCGCGATGATTTTGTGGTGGGAGAGGTTCCCGATGCGCCGTTCTTTTTCAACGCGGCGGCCATGGAGTCGCCGGGGCTCACCGCCGCGCCGGCCGTGGCGGTCTGGCTCGCGGAGCAGATCGGCGAAAGGCTCAGCGCAGAACAGGCGACACATGGCGCGGTTCCCGCCTATTGGAAAGCGTTTCGAGAGATGACGGATGAGCAACGTGTTGCCGCCATTGCAGATAATCCCGCCTATGGGCGGATCGTCTGCCGGTGTGAGAATGTGACTGAAGCTGAGGTCCGCGCGGCGATCCGTTGTCGTGTCGGGGCGCGGACGCTGGACGGCGTCAAGCGCCGCACACGGTCGGGCATGGGACGTTGTCAGGGCGGCTTCTGCACACCGCGGATCATCGAGATCATGTGCGATGAGTTGGGCTGGCGACCGGAACAGATCACAAAATTCGGCGGCGGGTCGAATCTTTTAGTGACGACGCCCGGCGCACGACCCGCGGCTCTCGGTCTTTCCCCCGATCGTCGTGAGTCGAGCGTCGAGTGTCGGGAGGTCTGCCATGACTGAGGTCGATGTGCTGGTCATCGGCGGTGGGCCGGCCGGTCTGGCTGCGGCGATCGCGGCTCACGAAGAGGGATGCCGGAGTATCCTGCTGCTGGAGCGCGAACCGAAGTTGGGCGGCATTCTGCGGCAGTGCATTCATCCCGGTTTCGGCATGCATGTTTTCAAGGAAGAGCTGACCGGGCCGGAATACGCGCAACGTTTTGTCCAGAGCTTTCATGCGCTTGGTCTGACGGCGCAATGCGATACCATGGTCATTTCGCTGTCATCTGAACGCGAGGTGGTGGCGGTTAGCCCCCAGCACGGTCTGCAACGTTTCTGCGCCAAGGCGATCGTTTTAGCAATGGGATGTCGTGAGCGGACACGCGGGGCACTGAGGGTGCCGGGGTGGCGTCCCTCGGGCATCTATCCGGCTGGACAGGCGCAGCGTTTTGTGAATCTTGAAGGTCTGATGCCCGGCCGGCGTGTGGTGATTCTGGGCTCCGGCGATATCGGTCTGATTATGGCGCGCCGCATGACACTCGAAGGTGCCAAGGTGCTGGCATGTGTTGAAGTCATGCCGTTTTCCAGTGGACTCACCCGCAATGTGGTGCAGTGTCTGGACGATTACGGTATTCCGCTGCTGTTGAGTCATACGGCGGTCGATATTCATGGACGGGAACGTCTGGAAGGGGTGACGATCGCGCAGGTCGATGAGCAGCGTCGCCCGATTCCTGGAACCGAACGGCGTTTGGAGTGCGATACGTTACTGCTTTCGGTCGGGCTGATGCCGGAAAATGAAGTGTCGCGTGCGGCGGGGTTGACGCTTTCGCCGACGACGGGCGGCCCTGTGGTGGATGACACGTTACAGACCAATGTGCCGGGAATTTTTGCCTGCGGCAATGTCCTGCACGTGCACGATCTGGTGGATCACGTGACCGTCGAGTCGACCGATGCTGGACGGCAGGCGGCACGGTTTGCGCGTGGGCAAGGTGCGACAAGCCGGCCTGCCGGTCAGATGCTGCAGGTGCGCGACGGCGCTGGGGCTCGTGGGGTGGCACCTCAGTCGGTGTGTGCCGCACGGGTGACGGAAAGTTTGCCCCTGATGTTCCGGCCTACAGGGGTTTTCAGGGATGCCGACGTGGTTGTGCGTCTGGGCGACGTTGTCGTGTTTCGCAAACGGTTCCGTATCTTGACGCCTGGCGAAATGGTGCGAGTGGTTGTGCCGGCAGAGAAGATCAAACAGCCCGTTGCGGCCAGTGAATTGACGGTGGAGGTGGTTTCATGACCGAACGGGGAATCACGTGCATTGGATGTCCGATGGGGTGCCGGTTGCGGGTTACGCTGAACGGGGGCGAGGTCGCGGCTGTTGACGGCGCGACGTGCAATCGTGGTGCCGTATACGCACGGCAGGAGTGCATTTGTCCCACGCGCATGGTGACTTCGCTGGTGCGCGTGCGTGGACGCCGCGCACCGCTCAGCGTGAAAACGGCAGCGCCGATCCCCAAGGAAAAGATGCTGGTATGCGTGGAGGAGATTCATCGTGCCTGTGTGGAGCCGCCGGTGCGGATTGGCGATGTCGTGATCCGCAACGTTTGCGGTACGGGCGTGGATGTGGTGGCGACGATGGATGTCGTAACAGGCCAAGACTGTTAGACGGGTGGCTGATTGATGTGACTCAACTGAGGTCATGGGAGGTGAGCATGAAGGGATGGACAAGTGGGGGGATCATGCAGAGGGTCAGGAAAAGCGTTCTGTGTTTTGCGCTGTTGATCGGAGCCGCGAATGTGTGGGCGGATGCGCGGGCATACACCCGGCTGGTCATCCTCGCTGATACGCACCTTCCGACCAAAGCCGCCAAGATTGATCCGGAGCTGATTCAAGCCAAGGAGGGGGTACTCGCCGACATCAACGCCTGGGAGGACGCTGATCACGTGGTTGTGGTCGGCGACATTACCGGTAAGACCGGCACGCCGGAAGAGTACGCTTACGCCAAGCGGTTCTTTGGTCAGCTCAAAAAGCCGCTTTGACTGATCAACGGCAACCATGATTATGTGTACGGTGAAGGTCGTAACGAGAAGGGGAAGCGGAACCGGGCGACGCCGGAAGTCCAGGAGGAAAAACATACGCGGTTTAAACAGACATTCGGCATGACGGATCTGTATTACACCCGGAAAGTGGGACGGTATTTTCTGGTTTTCCTGGCGCTGGACAACCCCGCGACCCTCGCCGGGATGTCCCAAACGCAACTCGCGTGGTTGCGTGCCGAGTTAGAACGGAACCGGCGGAAACCGACGATCATCTTTTTTCACGCGCCGCTGAACGGAACGCTTCTGAAACACCCTGGAAAGGATTTCGTTGCGCAGCCAGTGGAAGAGATTCGCACCGTCATCTTGCAAAACCCCCAGATATTTCTCTGGGTGTCGGGACATACGCACACGCCCCCCAGTTCCGAGAGTTTCGCCGCGCCGGTCAACGTCTACGAAGGCCGGGTCACAAACATCCATACCTGTGACATGGAACGGAAACAGATCTGGACCAACTCTCTGTATCTGTATCCCGACAAGGTGCTGGTCAGAACCTTTGATCATGCCCAAGGCGGGTGGATGGAGCGCCTGGACCGGACGATTCTTCCGCCGCAGGTGGACGGGGAATGATACAAGCGGACACGGCAGAAGTTGCCACACAACGGACATCGTGCGAGGGGACGATACCTTGAAATAACAGAAATCATTTGCCTACCCTGAAAATACCCTATTGTAGGAGGAGGTTGCGGTCGTTTTTTCCATTATCATGGACTTGTTAGAGGCAAGTATTTCTGCTGGGACAACAAAAAGACGAACAGGAGTCCATTATGAGAAAGTATCCAGTCATGGCCCTGCGGGTCAGGGTAGCGATGGTGTTGGGTTGGGTGGCGGGCGCAGCCGCACAGACCACCTTCACGCTGACGGGAAACAGTACGTTCGCGAACGGTGCGCAACTGCTGACTACGCCGGAAAGTATGCTGACCGTCACGGGGTCAGGAACCAAGGCTGACCCGTATGTATACGA
>DAOTKE010000008.1:0-42668 GCA_035449085.1 Kiritimatiellia bacterium
TCGCGCCGGTCCTGTCTGAAAGTCATCGCCGCCGCGGCGGGCGGCGCGGCCGCCGGTGTCGGCGGCGCCGTCGCCGTGGGACGCCTCGGGCGCGCGCCCGAGGGCCCTTGGCGTGTGCTCACGCCGGAGGAGGCGCGCCTGGCCGACGCGATCGCCGAACAGATCATTCCGGCGGACCGCGACCCCGGTGCGCGCGAGGCCGGCGTCGTGCACTACATCGACCGCCAGCTCGACGGCCCGCTCGCCCGCTTCGCCGCGCGGTTCCGCACCGGCCTGCGCCTGCTGCAGCAGACCTGCCAGGCGCGGCACGGCAGGCCGTTCGAGACCTTAAGCTGGCCGGAACAGACGCGCCTGCTGGAGGAGCTGGAGTGCAACAAGGCGCCCAAGGATATCTGGCCCGATGCCTCCGCGCGCGACTTTTTCAACCTGTGCCGCGACTTCACGATGCAGGGTTTCTACGGCAGCCCGCGCCACGGCGGCAATCGCAACTACGTCAGCTACAAGATGATGGGGCTCGAATACCCTCGCCTCATCGGACAGAATAGATAGGCTATTGCGGAGAACCGCAAAGGACGGGTGCCCCACATGGTTAGTGTCACTGCCGCGCCTCTGCCGAGCCGCCTTGCGTCTCTTGCATGAGGTCCTGGAGCTCTGGTATGTCAAGCAAACACGAGAACAAGCCTGTGAACGCGGTCATTGTGGGGGCCGGCGCGGGGGGCGGCGTGGTGGCGAAGGTGCTGGCCGAGGCCGGCCTTTCGGTGGTGCTGCTCGAGCGCGGCCGCTGGCAGAGTTTTGAAGACACGACCGACGACGAGTTGCGGTCGCAGCGCACCACCGTGTTGGGCAATGCCTACGGGCCGGATGATGCCCGTTACCGCCGGGTCATCGAATATCCGAATGGTTCGACACGGATCGTGCTGCCCAGCGAGGGTGGCTATAACAATAACGCTGCCTGCGTGGGTAGCGGTACGCTCAGTTACGGCGCGATGGCCTGGCGCTTCATGGAGCAGGACTTCAAGATGCGCACGCTCTACGGCTGCCCGGAAGGTTCGACGCTCGAGGATTGGCCGATCACCTATGCCGATCTGGAGCCCTGCTACGAGCGTGCCGAGCAGGAGATCGGTGTCGCGGGAGACGACTCGCAAAACCCTTTTGCGCCGCCGCGCCGCAAGCCGCACCCCATGCCGCCGTTCCCCTTCAACAGGGAGGGCCGCCTGCTGGCCGACGCAGGCCGTAAGATCGGCTGGCATCCCTTTCCGATTCCGATGGCGCGCAACTCGGTCCCTTACGGCGGCCGTCCGAAATGTATCCACATGCGTTCGTGCTGCGGCTTCGCCTGTCCGATCAACGCCAAAAACGGCACGCAGAATACGGTCATCCCGGCTGCGATCGCCACTGGAAACTGTGAGTTGCGCACCGATGCTGTCGTGAGCGAGGTGATCGTCGACGAACGCGGCCGTGCGCGCGGTGTGTACTACTACGACGTGAACGACCGGTTGCAGCGCCAGACCGCCGATCTCGTGGTGGTCGCCGCTTCCGCCACCGAAACCGCGCGCCTGCTGCTCAACTCCAAGTCGAAACTCTTTCCTGACGGTGCCGGCAACAACCATGATTGGGTCGGCCGTAACCTACAAGGACACGCTTACACCGGTGCTAACGGGCTGCTCGATGAAGAGGTCTACGAAGAGGCCGGTCCCGGTGCGTGCGTGGCGTTCTGCGATTTCAACCACGGCAACGAGCACCTGTGCGGGGGTGCGATGCTCGCCAACGAGTTCATCTCGTTACCTTACCATTTCACCAGAACGCGTCCGCCAGGTGCGCCGGGCTGGGGTCTGGCACATAAGGCGTTCCAGCGCGATAACTATAAGCGCATCGTGCGCGTGATGGGGCCGGTGCAGGAGATCCCGGTCTTCGATTCGCGCGTACGCGTCGATCCCGAGGTCAAGGACCATTGGGGCATCCCGGTCGCCCGGCTCTCCGGCCGACGCCACCCGCATGATATCGAGATCGCGGAGTTCATCTGTGACAAGGCCGCACAGCTTCTGAAGGCGGCCGGGGCGCATGACATCTGGACGTGGAAACCGGGACTGGGCGGTCCGAGCGGTGGCCAGCATCAGGCTGGGACGTGCCGCATGGGCAACGATCCCAAGAGTTCGGTCACCAACCGCTATGGTCAGGTCCATGAGATCGACAATCTCTTTATCGCCGATGGGAGCCTGAATGTGACCAACGGCGGTTTCAATCCCGCGCTGACCATCATGGCGCTCGGGTATTGGGTCGGCGGTTACATCGCCCGCGAATGGCAGGGTGGGGCACATTTCAAGGGATGACAGCGGGAGAAGGGTGATTGCATGGAAGCGGAAGAGGATCGTTGCAGTCAAAGTCAGGTGGAACCGCCGTCCGCCGTTGTCCGACCGGAACGCGCCGGGCGCGCCTGGTTGTTCATGCCGCTGATGGTGACGGTGGTGTTCCTGCTGGGTGCTGTTCTGGGCGGGCTCGGCTATTTCGAGTTCATGCCGCCGGAACGTACCTGTGTCTCGTGCCACGAGATTCGCGCATCGCATGCGCGGTGGTCCAATTCGGTGCATCGTGCGGTCTCCTGTAAGCAGTGCCACGGCGGCTCGGCCGATTCCTGGCACGCGTTGCGCGAAAACGCCAAGCGTGTTTTCCGCCATGTGACCGACACGCGGCACGACGACATCCGCCTGAGCGAGGAGCAGGTGGTGCGGATGACGCGCGCGTGCCAGCAGTGCCATCAGCGGGAGTTCGCCCACTGGCAAAGTGGCGGTCATGGCGCCAATTACGCACGGATCTTTCTGGATGAGACGCATAACCGGACCGAACAGATGGCGGATGACTGCCTGCGCTGCCATGGCATGTTCTTCGAGGGCAAGATGGACGATCTCGCCGAACCGCTCGACATGCGCGGCCCGTGGAAGCTCAAGCGGCCCCATCTGGCTGAGCGCCCAGTCATTCCATGTCTGGCCTGTCATGAGTTGCACGCGCCGGGGGCGCCGTTTACGCGATCACTGAGTGATCGCGATGAGAGGGTCAAAGAAGAGGGATGCCGGCGCGATACGATCGGGTTCTACGTGCGGCAGGAGCGCGCGCATATCGCGGTGAACGATCTGGCCATCCCTCGCATTGTTCAGGACGGCAAGCCCGTGACGGTGTCGTCTGACCCGCGCCAACGTCTCTGTACGCAGTGTCACGCGCCGGATGCGTTTGGCCGCGCCGGTAGCGGCGATGACCGCACGCCCACCGGCGTGCACGAGGGACTGAGCTGCGCCGCCTGCCACGCGCCTCACTCGAATGACACCTGCGGTTCCTGCGCGCAGTGCCATCCGGCACGTTCCTCGTGCGGGCTTGACGTGACGACGATGGACACGACCTGCCGGTCACGCGGCAGCCGGCACAATATCCACCGTGTCGCCTGTCAGGATTGCCATCCCGACGGCGTGCCTGCCACGCGTAGATGATCGAAATTTTGGACGAGATCACGGTACCGCTGGCGCAGGATCGCGAGGTCGGAGTCGATCGCCTGAACCGTGTAGCCCTGCGCGTGTAACGCGGCTGTATCCTGCGCGTTGCGGTTGAGGATGCCGGCCTGTTTGCCGGCGGTGCGCGCGGCCTCGGCGACGCGCTGGAGGCACGCTGTATAGGTGAGCGTCGATGCCGTCGCTTTCAAATCGAAGTTCAAATCGGCCGGGCCCACAAAGAGCACGTCAATGCCATCGACCGCCGCGATCTCGTCCGCGTGGCTGACGGCTGCGGCGCTCTCGATCTGGGCCAGAACCAGCGGTGGAGCCGACGGCGGTTCTTGCGTCATTCCGTAATCGAGTGCGCGGACAGAGCGCGAAAAGCCGCGCGTGCCATGCGGTGCGAACCGCGCGGCGCGAACTGCGGCGCATGCCTGTTCCGCCGTATCCACGTGCGGCACCATGATGCCGTCTGCCCCCCAGTCGAGTGCGCGCTGGATGAGGTCGGGGTGCGGCGCGCCGACACGTACGATCGCGGCCGAGCGGCTGCCCCGCAGCACCTGCAGCGACGCGAAGAGTGTGCTTTCACCGACGGCCCCGTGCTCCAGATCGATCAGCAGCCAGTCGAAACCGCAAAGGCCGGCGAGTTCGGTGATTACGGGAGAACCGAGTGACAGCCAGGTGCCGAGATGAAAGCTTGGGCTACGAAGATGTTGGATGGCGGTGGGGTTCATGGATTTCTTTCTTTTTTATCGCTTCAATCGCTCATGAAAGAATGGACAGGTCGCCGTCATCGGTCAAGCCCTGAAGCGCGGTCTCGATGCGGGCGTGCGTGAAACGCTCCATATCCACGCCGGAACTCCCCGCACCGATCAGAAAGAAACTGTCCGTACGCGTGAAGTACCCGGCGCCGACGCGGATCACGGCCTTGACGATCATGTTGCGCAACAGATGCAGCCAGAAACGTGGCATGGCGTGCTCCGGCAACGGCCGCACCCGCTCATAACCTGCCATTGCGCGCGCGATCACCGGCGTATCGTGAAAACAGGCCAACAGCGAAAGGTCATCCATCGGGTCACCGGAAATCGCGTCATCCCAATCGATAAACGCGACGATGCGATCTGGAGTGCCGAGGATATTCCACAGCGCCATGTCCTTGTGTACCAACACGCCCTGCTGGAGCGCCAGCAGCGACTGATGTTTCGAGATCGCCGTCATGATCGCCTGCGCCTGAGAGGAAGTCAAGAAGGCGCGCTCGACCAGAAATTGCAGATGGCGCTGGAGGTTGAGCGTGTAGTAGGCGTCATACGAGGCGTGAAGGCCGGCGAGCGTGTGGCGCGTTTTCGCCTGTCTGGCGCTGAAAGGCCCAAAGCCGGATGGTTTGATATCCTGCCAGCGGGCGATAGCCTCGCCGATCGCCTCGGCGATCCCGGCGAAAGCGAGCGCGCCACTTTTAAAATGCTGGTTGAGATCCGGATACGGAATGTATTCGAGAACCTGCCACGCGAAAGGTGTGGTTTCGCGGGCGCAGTCGCAGGCCCATACCTGCGGCACCGCAAGGCCGAGCGCGCGCAACTGATCCGTGACGACCGTTTCGACATCGAAATAGTTGTCGCCTTCAGGGCCATCCTCGGTGCGGATGAAGGCTTCAGAAGCGGAGGGGCCATCGGCCCCCGGCCGGGAGCCACCCTGAACGTGAAGCCTGTCACGTTCCACACAATGCGTCACATCGCCCTTGAGGCGAAACGTGCGGTGATTGCCCTGGCCATTGGCCGGATGGATCTCAAACGCCATGTCGGGGAAGCGCCGCTGCAGGGCGTGCAGCAACTGGCTCGCCATTAACGAGGTGTCTGGACAGGCGGCATCCGTGCCATGAAAGGCGGCCGCCCGGTCACATTTCCAGTAGTAGATACCGGTACGGTCTTGGGATGGGAGGGGGTGCGTCATCATAGTTGTTTGTCGGACGAGTCGGACTTGTCGGACATGTCGGACAAGGGTGATTGGAGTAAGGGGCGAAACCGCCACCAGGCGGCGACAAGGCTGCCGAGCAGCGTTTGGACAACGCTGCAGAAGACAGAGGGAACGCCGACCAGCGGGTCGGCGGCAAAATGTTTCTTGGCCAGCATCGCCGCCATGCCGCCGTTCTGCATGCCGACTTCGATGGCCACGGTGCGCGCGATCTCGTCATGGAAACGGAACAGTCGCGTGATCCAGAAGCCGACCACGAAACCGGCTCCATGCAGCAGCGTCAGGGCTAGGGTCAGCTTGCCCGCGTTGGCCACCACCTTTTCAGCGTTGGGCGCGATGATGCTCCCGGCGATAAAGATGATAGCGATGACGGAAATCAGCGGTCCGAACAGAGCGGCTTTGGTGACCGCCCGCGGGAAACGCCAGTTACAGAAGATGCCGATGAGCACCGGTGCGACGACTGCGCGCAGGGTCGAGAAACAGATGCCCCAAGCGTCGACCTCGACAATTGCGCCGGCCAAGGTTTTAAACCAGAGTGGCGTCATTACAAACGCGGTGAGGGTTGATGCCATGGTCAAGATCACCGAGAGCGCTACGTTCGCGTGGGCGAGATAGGAGATCAGGTTGGAGGCTACACCGCCGGGACAGGCTGCGACGAGGATCAGGCCCGCGGCAAAACCCGGCTCCAGATTCAGCAGCCGTCCGATTCCCCAACCGAGGAGTGGCATCACCGAATACTGGCAGGCAAAGCCGAGCGCAAAAGAGCCCGGAATTCTGAAGAGCCGCTTGAAGTCAGCCAGTGTCAGCGTGAAGCCCATGCCGAGCATCACCAGCGCGATGGCGCCCTCCACCCAGCGGCCGGAAAACCAGAGGAACGCGGGGGGATGAAGAATGCCGATCACGGAGGCGAGGACGATCCAGACGGGGTAGAGATTGACAAAGAGGGAGAGGATGTTCATTAGTGCGTTCATACATTGGTGGGGGCGTGCGGGTTTAAAGGTCGCGGTGGCCGGTGTAGCCGGGGCCGCCGCCGGCGACGTAGCCGCCGCTTCTTCCGGTGGCGTCGCGGCTGACCCAGAACGCATAGAACGCGCCGCGCCGCAACGCGAAACGCAGGCGCACCGGCTTGCCGGCGAGCGCGGCGAGATCGTCGGCGCCCTGCCAGGAGAGCGGTGCGCGGGTCTTGTCGCCCGTGAAGGGACGGCAGTTGGCCAGGGTGAACGGCTCGATGGCCGTGCCGTCGGCACCTAGGATTTCCGTACGCAGCTCGCCCTGCGGGCAGTCGGCGTTGATGAAGAGGTGAGAGCCGGAAAAGAGGAGGGGGCGCGTGGTGAGTGTGCCGCTGCCGTCCATCGAGGCGAAACCGTCGCGGCGCAGCGTGGCGAGGCCGACGGACGCGCCGTGATACATACCGCGCGATCCATCAGGCGCGATGCCCGAGAAGGCGCAGTAAGGGAAGAGCAGGCGGTCGCCGTCGATCAGGCAGACGCCGGCCGTGCTGTGCAGGTAGGCGCGATCCCATGCGCCTTCGGCGCGCGCGGCGGGGATGAACGCGCGGCGGGCGGGGCGGTGCCAGTGGAACCCGTCGCGGCTGAAGCCCAGTTTGAGCTCGGTGATTTTGGGGAATTTCCCTTTAGAACACACTTCGTTGGGGGGGCCGAGATGGATGTAGAAGATGCCGAGCAGCAGCGATTCATAGGCCACGGCATTGAGGCTGTAGAGCTGGGGGGCGCACTGTGCCACGGGATCCGGCGCGTCGAGCCGGTCGGCGTTGCACCAGTAGACGGCGCGGTTGAAGGCGTTGCTGGTCAGGAAGGCCGGGCTTTCGGCGTAGTACCGGCTGCGGCCGCGCGGTCCGTCGCGTTTGACGCTGTAGACCCAGACACCGCGAAACGGGTTGTAGAAAAAGGAACAGAAGTCTCCCGCGCGACCGGCGGGAACCGGCTCGGACCAGGCGCGTCCGTCAGCGGAGGTCGCGAGCCAGTGCGGGTCGTGAACGTCGCGCTGCGTCAAGAATTTCAGGCGTTCAGCCGCGTTGGTCGTGAGGGTGTCGAGCCAGAGGCAGTTATCGCCGCCCGCATGGTCACCACGTTTGCGCCCCCCGCGCGGGAGCAGCAGATTGTCGCCGGCGGGGAGCCCGAGATTCGGCCGTTGCCAGGTGAACGCGTCACGGCTGGTCGCGAGCGCCAGTGCACCGTCGAGATCCCCCGCGCTATACCACATTTTAATGAGCCGTTCGGCCGGATCATAGAAGACGCCGCCGTGGCCGAGATAACAGACGGCGGCCGGTTTGAGTTCGCGCACGGTCTCGGGTTTGAAGACCGGGTTGCCCTTGTATTTGGTGGCTGTGTGAAAGGTGCGCGTCAGCGTGGTTTCGGCGATCAGAAAGTCATCGACGAAAAGCTGACGTCCGGTGTCGATCGGCAACACCTCCGGCGGTGCGTCGAGATAGGGTGTCGCCATCGGTGCGTCTGAGGCGGGATCGCCGTGGCGGGGCGGCCAGACGCGCGGCAGGCGGATGCCGTTGGGGAGGGTGGCACCATCGTTTTCGCGCCAGTTTTCGCGATCCCCCAGTGGTCGCGAAGAAGAGGGTAAAAGAGAGAGGCGCAGGTCGCCGTGAGAGAAGAGGACCACCCATTTACGCGTGGCAAGGGTTTCACCGGCGGCGAAGGTTTTGCGAAAGAGGGTTGCCTTGTCGAGCGGCTGGGTGCCGAAAAGCTGAAAGGGGGCGTCCGGGAGACGTTCGAAACCGCGCTCAACCAGATCTTCCGCGAGACTGTTCTCGGGATGGTCGGTGGCGGCCAGGGCGTAGAGAGTACCGGGACGCTTGCAGGTGAGCGTCTGCGCGATGTCGATGTCGGTGCGGATGAAGCGTGCGCCTTCAAGCGCGGACGGCACGGCGAGTACCGTGAAGGCACGGTTGGAAAAGAGTCGCGTCCCGGCCGTGAACGGGACGACCTCGCCAGCCGCCGCTTCGAAAGCGGGGGCAGCGGCGTGAGCGGACAGAACCGACAGAAGGGATAAAATCGACAGGACGGAAAGGCAGATCATTTCTTGCCTTTGGGTTTGAACGGACGGCTGATGAGGCATTGGAGTTTGGAGTTGGGGGAGACAAGTTTGCCCGCGAGTATATCCGCCTCGGTAAAGCGAGCGAACAGGATTTCACCATCTTTGGAGCGGTTACGATCGTAGGAGATATAGATCGCGCCGTCCGGTGCCTGGAATCCGTCGGGATAGGAGATGCCTGTACGTTCGTCGAGCATCAGACCTCCAGACCACGTCTGTCCCTCGTCTTCCGAGAGCCATGCGGTGAGCAACGAGCGTCCCTCATGGGTGTCGATGGTGCGGCCGTGTTTAATCAACAGGATGCGGCCTGATGCGAGGCGACGGATATGAAAGCGCGCCACAGGGTGTTTGAAATTGGCGGGTTCCGGTTGGGACCATGTCTGGCCGCCGTCTTTCGAGAAGCTCTCCATGACGCCGTCTCCGGTGCGTGCCAACATCCAGATACGGCCGTCTTTGAGTTCAACAAACATGTGCTCATCCCAGTTGGGTTTGGGGAAGCGTACACAACCGCGTCGTGTCCAGGTCTTGCCCTGATCTGCCGAGGCAAACACGTTGGCGCCGCGTAGAGGCTCCAGTTCGGTGTTGGCGAAGCGCATCGGGCCGATGCCGGCGAAAGCGGGGAATTCGACAGGCAACAGCCATTCGCCGTTGGCAAGGATGGTGGGCTTGTTGAGGACCGCACCGTGCCAGATCCGCTTGGGGGCGGACCACGCGGGTTTCTCGTCGTCTGGATTGTCACAGACCGAGACCCACACGCCTTGGCGCCCGTCGTAGTGGTTCATGGTCTGGTCAAAGAAAAACCAGAGACGTCCGTCCGGCGCGGTCCAGATGTTGCCGACGATCACGCTGCGCGGGAGCGGCAGGTGCGGGGCCTGGCTGTCCACAGCGAAGCGCGGCTTGGACCAGGTGACACCGTCGTCATCACTTGTGGCACCCACCATGAAGGCCTTAGGGCCATCTTCGCCGCCCACCCAGACGGCCCACAGGCGACCCCGCGGGGTACGCGCGATGCCGATGGTCATGCCGTAGTCGAGCTGGTCGTAATCGTACTTCGGCAGCGGGTTGGTATTGATGACCGGCGGGATCAGTGAAAGATCGGCGACGCGCTGCAGAGTGTCACGTTCATACGCGCGGATCGCCTCCGGCGACATCTTCGCAAAGCGTTCCTCTGGCGCATCGGCGAGAAGCGCCATGGGGCACAGGAGAAGGGCCAGCGAACGAATGAGAGAGGATGTGTTTGTCATGCTTTCCTTTGTGTGGGCAGGGGGTGGACGGAACATTGGACGGACTACTGTACCAACAGGAGGGTGCCGCTGTAACGTACATGCAGCGTGACACGGCCATTCACCGTTTCAACGACAACTGCGGTAGCCTTGCCCTCGGGCAGTCCGGTATTGATCGCCTTCCAGCCGGCGAAGGTGCCCGAGAACGATCCGTAGGTCATGACGGTCAGGCTGAAGGGCATCGGGATCGGAGTCGCTTCCGTGCGGCCGAGATCAAAGAAGCCGGGGCCTTCGGTGGAGAGCGTACCGGTGACAGTGACGAAGTCGTTGGTGACTTGGCCAAGGCTGTCGGTTCTCCAAGGGCAGGCCAGAACGGAGCCGGATGTTAAGGCGAGATGCTGCACGGTCATCGTGGCACCGGCGGGTGCGCCGTTGGTGCCGGGGTCGAGGAGGCCAGTGACCGCGATCACGCCGTTGCTGAGCGTGCCGGTGCCGGTCAGGTCGCCGACCGTGCAGCGTTCGCCCAGAGCGTCAAAAGCCGCGCCTTGGGCGACGGCGAGATCGTTGGTGCCGCCGAGACGTGCGCGGAGCAGGCCGGCGTTCACGCGGACGGGGCCGCTGAACGAGTTGCCGGAGCCGGTGAGGCTGAGTGTGTTCGCGCCGAGCTTGAGCAGGCCGCCATCCGCCGCCGGGCCGAGGACGGGGTCGCGCAAGAGATCTTGCGCAACGGTGTAGGCGGCAAGCGAGGTGTCGATCACCGTGCCGTTGGTGGAAACGTAGGCAGCAGTGAGATTCTGAAGCGTCTGGTTGGCCGTGTGGGGCCGGAACGTACCGCCGTTGAACCAAACGGTACTCTGTGCGTTGGCTGCTTTAACAATGTTGCGCGTGCTGAGGGTGCCACCGTCTAGGCGCAGTGTGGCGATGGCGGTGGCGTCGTTCCCATATCCCAGTTGCGTGTCAAACGCGCCGACGGTCTCGAAGCGCGCATCGCCACCGAGGGTGAAAGACGCCTCGGTGTTCGCGGCCATTGCGAAACGCGCTGTGCCATAGGGACGGACGGTGCCGCCGGTGATGGTGACGGTGGATTTCGATCCGGAAGTTTCTGAAATGAAGAAATTATTGACGTGGACGTAACCGCCGGACATCTCCATAACGGGGCGGGCGTTGTAACCGGAGAGACTCATGTTCTGATACCCGAGCGAGATGTAGCTCGCGTTGGTGATGATACCGCCGGTCACGGTCAGGCGCGATGAGACTCCGTTTGGCGCGGTGGTTGCGGTGCCGTTGTTTCGGCCAACAGCCAAGACCTGGTTACCCATGTTCAAGACACCACCCGCCACCTCCAATTCGCCGGCGGTTTCGCCCCCGGGCAAATCTGAGGTGTTGATGCCGACGCACAGACGATGAGAGACGGTGTTGGTTTGGAAGGGGGCACCGAGCACGAGTTTGCCTTCGGCGACAGAGACGCCGAAAAAGCCTTGCGTGGGGCCTTCACCGTTAGGGCCGATATTCAGGCGGTGGGCGTCGTTGGCACCGGCGTTAACCATCAACTTGTTGTTGGCGTTGCCTGCAAAACGCAGTGTGCCGGGGCCGGTCTTGACGAAGCCGCCTGAGGTGCTGTTGATCCAACCGTCAAGGGTGAGGTCGGAATCTTTGTCGACACGGATGACGGCGGCACGGCCGGAGGGGGCGGCAAGGGTGAGGCCACGGTTGACGATGGCGGATGGCCCGTTGTAACGGAAGGTGCCGGGGCCGATGACGAGGTTGGCGGTACTGCCGGTCACGCCGAGTGGGCCGGCCTGCCCGCTGGACGAAAGGGTCGGGACTGAGAGGGTGCCGTTGTCGATGCGCGTGACACCGTCGTAGGTATTGACGCCCGAGAGCGTGAGGGTGCTGGCTCCGGCCTTGGTCAGTCCGGCCGCGCCGGAGATCTCGCCGGAGATCTCTGCGGAGGTGTTGTCGGCGGGACGGACGGTAAGTGTTCGACCCAACGCGATGGACGGCGTGACGGTGAAGGAGTTGGAGAAAGCGAGCTCGGTCACGTCGAGCGCGAGCGAGGGAACGGCGGGTGCGGCGGTGAAGGCGAGCGAGCCGTTCCCCCGAGCAGTGAGAACAACGGAGCCGGCCACGTTGCCAAGGGTGAGGGCGGTGCCGGGACTGAACATCACGGTGGCAGGACCTGAATGCGTTAAGGGGGCAGTCACGGCGTGCGCCCCTTGCTCGACCGCAAGGATGGCGTCACTGCTGAGTGTCAGTCCGCTGCCGGCGAGGGTATAAGCGTTGGCGTTGTTGAAGAAAAGGCCGCCTGCAGTCTGTCCAGCCGTGGTAATGGTCCTTGGGGCTGTGATGACATCATCGAAGCGCGCGGATCCACCGGGGAACGGCGCGACGGTCCAGTTGGCCGCCGTCGACCATGCGCCGTTTGCATCGGTGTTCCAGACCGCATCGCCGTCGCTGATTGTGACAGTGACCACGCCGGCTGAGGCGGCGAAGGCGTAGGTCTTGCCTGGGACGGGGTTGAAACAGGCGAGGCCAGCCACGGCGGGTGCTGTACCACTGTAGGTGAGCAACGTGTAGGTGCCGTTTTTCGTGAAGGGCAGGTCGGTGCCGGCGAGGGTGAGCGCGACGAGACTTCCCGCCGCGAAGGCTGGGGATGCGGCCACATGCAGGCGGTCGTTGGACGAACCGTCTGCCATGAAGGAGAAGCCGACGGCCGCACCCTGAGCGACCGTAAGGGCGGCGACGGCGACGGTCTGCGTACCGTTACCGCCGATGCGCAGCTCGCCTTCTTGAACAGCGGTCACGCCGGTGTAGGTGGCATGGGTGAAGGTCAGTGTGAGAGGGTGAACACCGATTTTGATAAGGCCGCCGTCAGGGGAAGCTCCGAGGTCGGGATCGTGCAGCAGATCCTGGGCGACCGTGTAGGGTGCGAGCGAGGTGTCGATGTGCGCGCCGCCGGTTGAGACGAGGGCGGCGGTGAGCCCCCGCAGGGTTTGGCCCGCCGTGTGCGGTTGATAGATGCCGCCGTTGAAGATCAGGCGGGAGGTGCCGCTGGCGTGGTCGTGGACCAGGTTCCTCACACGGAGTGTGCCGCCGTTAAGATGGATGGTGGCGGTGGAGAGTGCACCGCCCATCCTGATGTCATAAGTCACGTCCATCAGGCCTCCGGACAGGTTCAGGGTGGAATCGGCGCTGCCGGTGGCATCGTTGCGCCAGCCCATGCGCAGGGTCCCGTTGTTGCCGGTGTGGCGAAGGATGCCGCCGGTGAGGTTGACCGTGGCGTGCATCGGGGAGGCAGGGTCACCGCGCTGGTCGCCGAAACGGAAGTCGCTGTCCACGGTCATCGTGCCGCCCGAGATGTTCAGGACGGCGCGGGTGTTCTGATTGGTGTGGTACCCGAAGGCGATGATGAGCTTGTCGGCGGATATGGTGCCGCCCGAAACGGTGACGGTCGGGATGAGCGGGGCCGGTGCCGTGACGGAGGTGCCGTTGTAATACCCGATGTCGAGGTAGTTGTTGAAGCGGTGGTAGCCGCCGACAAACTCAATCTCTCCGGTGACTTCCTGGCCGGCCTGATCGGTGGTGAACGTACCCACCATCACCTCTTCTTGAAACAGGTTGGTCTGAGCGGGATGCGCGCCGAGAATGACTTTCCCTCCTGCAACGGTGAAGCAGCCGAATCCGTTGGCGGGCGCGTCGCCGTTCGCGGGATACGGGGCCTGGATGGCGAGGTTGGCGGACTGCTGGCGGCCAAGCAGCGAAGCGGCGGGCGAGGCGTAAATGAGCGTGCCGGGACCGGTTTTGATGAGGGCGCCGGCGGCGTTGGTGATCGGGCCTGTGAGCGTGAGGTCGTGGTCGAGGGAGAGGATAGCGGCCTTACGTGTGCCGGCGTTTACAGTGAACCCGCGGTCGATGGTCACGGCGGGGCCGGTGTAGCGCAGCGTGCCCGGGCCGAGGATCAGGTTTGCGGGGTCGCCGGTGGCGGCACCGATCGCACTGGGCTGCTCGCCGTCGGCCAGCAGCGCGACGTCCAGCGTGCCACCGCCGAGCATGAGGGGCGCGGCGAAAGTGTTTGCGGCCGTTAGCATGACCGTGCCGCTGCCACTGCCGGCGGGGTTGACGGCGAGTGAACCGCTGCCGCCGATGATACCGTCAACGGTGATCGCGCCGGGCGCGAGGGTGGTGATGTTGAGGCCGCCGGCCGTGGTGACAAGCGGCAAGGCGAGCGTGTGTGTACCGCTATCAGTGGTGATCATGGCGCTACCCTGCCCATTCGTCAGGATGATGGCATTGCCGGTGAAGGTGTGGCTGTGGGTACCGTTCACCGCCAGGGTGCCGAGCGAGAGTCCCGCCATGTTGTTGTCGACCGTGATGGCCGCCGGCGGTTGGTTGGTGAAATAAGCGATGGCGCCGACCCCTTGAGCCGGCTGGTTGTCGAGCCAGTTGGCGGCCGTGGACCAGTCCCCGCTCATGGCAGAAGTCCAGGCACCGATGGGCATATCCGACAGGATTGGCAGGTCAGGCCTGACAGACCAAAAGGCTCCGGTGATCAGGCCATCGGCTCCGCCGATGCGGTCAAAGACCGTTGTACCGTTACCCTCGTCGAACGGCCAGCAGTGAATGAGCTTACCTTCAGAATCGGTCAGCCGACGGTACATAGTGGATTGAATCTCTGGCTGGGTACGGGCGACGTTCCAGAGCCGCAGTTCCGCGAGGTCGCCACGGAAACCGTTCTTGGAGCGCAGGAGCAGGCCGATGGTGGTCTGCGTGTTGGCGCTCGTCGCGGGCATGTCCATGTGGTAATAAACAGGACCGAAGACGAGCTGGCCGTCCAAATACATGCGTACGTTGCCGTCGGCATCTCGCGTCGCGGCAAAATGGTGCCATGCGTCCAAGGTCAGGGTGGTGTCGGCGTATTGCCGGGTACCAGAGATTTGGAGGGTTGGCCGGCCGCCCCAGATAGAGAAAAAGATTCGGCCGGTACTGTTGTTGTCCTGCGCGTAAATCTGATTCTCGGTGTCGGCGGCCGTCTGGCGCACCCAGCTTTCAATGGTAAAAGCGAGGGTGCTGACTCGGGCTGTGGTGGAGACATACTTATCTGAAAGCCGGTCAAACGAAAGAACACTTGAGGCCGTCACCGGGCTTGCGGCCAAGAGGCAGCACGCCCCGAGCAGACCCCGTCGGAAGCGGAGCGTCATGCGTCGATATGAAGGTGAATCGCAGAACCGTCCCACAAGACCGCCGATTGTGTTTGTCATCGCCATCTCCTGTTGTGCCGCCACTATAATGGACACTGGGTGCTTGTTACCTGTATACCGGCATACAACTAAAAAAAGATCCGGCTGTCAAGGGGGGCGATAAATAAAAATCGAAAAAATCAGGCGAACCGGCTGGTCAGGCGGGCAAGGGCGTCGTCGACCGGGTCGCGTCCGCGGTCGGCCGCGCTGGCGGCCGCGCGGTCGAAGGCGGCGAGGGCATCCGCCTGGCTGCGGGCGATGTGGGCGCGCAGCCAGCGTTCGGCCTTCTCCGCATCACCCTGGCGCAGGGCACGCTCGATCTTGGCGTGGTGACGCCAGACCCAGGCGAGGTGCTGCAGGTCACGGCGGTGGCTATGGTGCCCGAAGAACTGGTTGCGCTGGTAGGCACTGGTCACGATCTGGATCGCGAGCCGGTTGCCGGCCGCCTGCAGGATCAGCAGGTGGAAGGTCAGGTCGTCCTTCAGGAAGGTCACGAGCGCCTTGTCCTCCAGGATCGGTTCCTTCTTGCGGCGTAACGCCACGATGATGGCGTACATGTCGTCGCACAGCCGGCGCAGCTCCTGGCGCGTCTCCTTCGTCAGCAGTCGCACCGCCTGCCGGATGGCGTTACACTCGATCACCATGCGGATCTCATACGCGTCCAACAGGTGGCGACGGTCGAGCCGTGACACAAAGGTGCCGGTCGAGGGGATCTGGTAGAGCACGCCCTCCTGAATCAGACGGCGGATCGCCTCGCGCACGGGCGTGCGACTGGTGCCGCACTCGGCCGCGATGGTTTGCTCAGAGAGCTTTTGCCCCGCGACCAGTTCACCGGTCACCAGTTTCTTCGTGATGTGCGTGTAAACGTTATTTCCTAATGCTTCTGCCACCGTTACCTCGAAAATTACACCATAACACAAACCGGCGGCGTCTGTCAGCAATCACGATGGGCGCAGATCGATGAGGAAACGCCTTGCGTCTTCGACAAAATCCGATAATATGTCATTCTCAGTTTTTCAACAGAAAGGTTCGACGTGATGAGTGAAACCCCCCAGACCATGAAAATGTTGCCCGGCGACGAGATTCGCCAGATCATGTGGCGCTATGCCGACCGGTACGACATTCAGATGGCCGTGATGGGTGCCCGTTCGGTGGCCCGCGGCCTTGTGGCGCGTCTGGTGGCGGATGGCGAACGTGCGACGCACGAGTGGACCGAGGGCAAGAACAGTCTCTATCAGGCTTTTGACGAGTCGGGCATCACTGCGGCGGGCCTCGACATGGAGTACGGCGGCATCATCGAGGGGCCGCGTAACCTGGCGCTGAGCCTGCTTGCCTTTGAACTCTCTTGGGTCGACGGCGGTGCCTCCACCTCCAGCCTGATCAACAACCTTGGCCTCGGCCCGATCGTTGAGAAGGGCACGCCTGAGCAGCGCGAGAAGTATATGCGCGCCTGCGCCCCGGCGCAGCCCGGCGAAGATCGCAAGCCGTGGCGCGCGGCCTTCGCCCTCACCGAGCCGCTGCCCTACGTGGGCGTGGATACCGGCGTGGTCAGCGGACGCGTGACCGTGGCCAAGTGGGAAGAGGGACAGGAGCCGATCCTGCACGTCGAGAAGCGCGGCCGCTTCCTGACCAACATGGCCGTGGCCAACGTGCTGACCGCGGCGGTCGACACCGGCGATCCACGCATCAAGTCCTCCTGCATGGTGATTCTCGAGGAGACCGACCCGGGCGTGTTCGACCGCGGCGCGCCGACCCTCAAGATGGTCCACCAGCTCTCCAACACCCACGACCCGATCTTCAGTCTCGACATCCCGGCCAGCCGCATCGTCGGCGGTTACACCATCAAAGATGGCGTGATCGTGCCGAACCTGACCCACAGCGAGATCATCGAGGCGGTCTTCTCCCGGACGCGCGTCGCCGTGGGCCTGATGACCGCCGCCAAGCTGCTTTCGGCCGTCGAGCCGGTCATCCGCTATCATCGTGGCCGTTATCGCGGCGCGGCGGGCATCGAGGCCGGCACGCCCCGGTACGACCAGGGCATTCAGATGAAGGAGGACGCCATCCAGCGTCTGGCCGATGTCTGGGCCACCGGCGAGGCCGCCTCTTCACTCGGTTTCGAGACCGCGCGCGCCTTTGATGCCCTCACTCCTGTTGAGACCCAGGTGCTTGGCGATTTCGCGGCCCAGGGCATCTCCGGCCGCGTTCTGATGAAGGCGCTGCGTAAGCCGCAGGCCGACGCCATCGAGCTGCTGGGCCAGCTCAGCAAGCCTGAGGCGGAGCGCGACGCCGCCCGCGTCGCGGCGCTGCAGGCCGACCCGCTCGTGCAGTACGTCTGGCTGAGCGCGCTCTCCAACGTGCTCTGCCCGGCCACCAAGCTGTGGAACACCGGACACGGCGCCAACATGTTGCGTGAGGCGGTCAGCCTGATGGGCGGTTACGGTATCACCGAGGACTGCCCCGGCTTCCTCTTCTACAAGTGGACCGACGCCCAGCTCGAGGCCACCTACGAAGGCCCGGAAGTGGTGCAGCGCCGTCAGATCAGCGTCACCATGAACAACGAGGTCTTTCTGGCCCAGGTCGCCCAGTGGGTTGCGGAGCTGCGCCGGCAGAAAGCCGTCAAAGCCGGCAACGGCCTCGAGGCGCTGGCCGACGGCTTTGAACTCTGGCGCTGGACCCTCGCGTTCATCCAGTCCTCGAAGGACGCCGAGGGCCGCCCGCTCTCGCAGAGCCAGCGCCACGGCGTGCTCTTCCCGATGGCCGACGCGATCTCGTGGCTGCTGGCCGCGCGCTCGCTCGTCGCCGACATCCGCGAGCTCGCCGCCAAGGGGCCGGAGCACCCGGTGGTCGGGCCGGAGATCGAGGGCTACGTCAACACCTTCACCGATCTGGCGCACATGCAGATCGCGCGCGCCGTCGGCGAGGTGGGCCGCATCTGCGCCGAGCTGGTTTACGGTTACGGCGCGGCCTCTGCGGAGCAGTCGGCTGAGTTCCAGGCGTTGCGCGCCAAGACGGACGCCGCGCTGGCTGGCGCGCGCCTCGCCAAGGACCGTGCTGCGCGCGCGCTCGCGCAGGTCATGATCCCCGAGGCGCTTGACTATCCGCAGTGATGAGCCGATTGACGAACCCCCGGCCTGAACGCAGGGGGTTTGTCATTTTGCCTAATATCTACGGGCTTCCTCGATGCCCTTTTCTTGCGTTCGCGCAACTGCTCTGTTACCATCCCAAACAGGAAAGTGAGGGATCGTGAGCAGTATCTCCGGACAGGCGAGAGCCGTATGGCCAGACGCGACAGCAGGTGACAAGTTGCCTGAAGTGCCCTCTGGCAATAATTGGCGCACGACCGATCAGGACGAGATCAACCGGCGCAAGGTGCGCGCGGCGAAAGAGCCGATGCGTTTCACGAACCTGACGCCCGAGCATCCGGTCTTCTCGAATTTCAGCGTGGCGTCGGCGAGCGGTCAGACTTATCAGGTGGAGTTACGCAGTCTGTCGCCGCTGGTCAGTGCCTGTACCTGTGTCGATTTCCGCGTCAACGGACTCGGCACCTGCAAGCATGTCGAAGGGGTGTTGCGCTGGCTGCGTAACGAGCCGCTCGCGTTGGGACTCGCTGAAGATTGGGGATCGGCACGCATCGACCTTGTGCCGGACACGGCCACCGGGCGCCTGATGGTGGAACGCAATCTGAACCTGTTGCCGTCGGCGCTGCGGGGATTTTTCGATGTCACCGGCCTGGCCCTGCCGGAGTACAGCGAGCAGGAGATTTTGACCGCCTTTGAGAAGGATGGCCGCAATGTCCTGCGCGTCTCCCAAGAGGTCGCCGCCTGGATCGCCCAGCGTCAGCGTAACGAGGAACGGATCAGACGGCGGCGCGATTACGAGCAGCAGGTCCGCAGTGGCCGTTATCCGGCTCAGGAGACCAAGCTGCCGCTGCTGCCGTATCAGCGCGAGGGCATGCTGCATCTCGCCTTCACGGAGCGCGCCATGCTGGCGGACGAGATGGGACTCGGCAAAACCGCGCAGGCCGTGGCCGCCGCCGCGCTGCTCCACCGGCTGGGGCATGTCCAGCGCGTGCTGGTGGTTGCGCCGGCCTCTCTGAAGACCGAGTGGGAAGAGCAGATCCGGCTCTTCACCGATCTCTCTTTCCTGCCTGTGTTCGGAGACCGTTCCGCACGCAAGGCCGCGTATGAGCGGCCCGCTTTTTTCACGCTGACCAACTACGAACAGATCGTGCGCGACGCGGCGCTGATCAATGCGGTGCTGAAACCGGACTGCGTGATCTTGGACGAGGCGCAGCGCATCAAGAACTGGGACACCCAAACCGCGCAGGCCGTGAAGAAGCTCCAGAGCCGCTATGCCTTTGTGCTGACCGGCACGCCGCTGGAGAACCGGATCGACGAGATCTATTCCCTGATGTCCATGCTGGACCCGCAGGTGCTCGGCCCGCTCTTCCGCTTTAACCGTGACTTCTACGTGCTCAACGCGAACGGCCGTCCTGAGGGATACAAGAACCTGCAACTCCTGCGTGAACGCATCAAACCGTACCTGTTGCGCCGGCGCAAGGTGGATGTCGAAAAAGAGTTGCCGGACCGGACGGACCGCACGGTGTTCGTCACAATGGAACCGGAACAGCGCGCACGCTACGCGGTGCATGAGGAACGCGTGGCGCGGCTGGTGGCGCAATCACATGCACGGGCACTCTCGAAAGCCGAATCCGACCGCTTGCAGCGTGAACTCTCGATGATGCGCATGCTGTGCGACACCCCGTATATCTTGGACGATACTTGCCGTGTTTGCCCGAAACTCGACGAAATCCAGAGCCTGTTGGAGAGTGCGCTCTCCACGCCCGACGTGAAAGTGCTGGTTTTTTCTGAATGGGAACGCATGCTGCAGCTTGTTCACTTGCGCTGTACTGAAATGGGTGTGACAACGGCGTTGCATACGGGATCGGTGCCGCAGCAACGTCGGCGGCAGGAGATCCAGCGCTTCAAGAACGACACGGCATGCCGTGTTTTCCTGTCCACCGACACCGGTGGACTGGGCCTGAACTTGCAGCAGGCGAGTGTCGTGATCCATTGCGACCTGCCGTGGAACCCGGCGCGTCTGGAACAGCGGGTGGCGCGGGCGTGGCGCAAACATCAGATGCGTAGCGTGACGGTCGTCAATCTGGTCACGGAAGACAGCATCGAAGCACGCATGATCGAGACGCTGGCGCGCAAGCGTTCGCTGACGGGCGGTGTGCTGGACGGCGATGTCGCACTCGACGAGCAGCCGATCGGCACGGGGCGGCAGGGCTTCCTGCGGCAGCTCGCGTCGATGGTGCCGGTGCCGGCGCAGACGGCGCGGGTGGCGACGCTGCCTTCGGCCGAGGCGTTGCGCGCGGTCGATCCAGAGCTGGGATTTGCGGCGGCGCTTGCCGAGCGGTTGGGAGACGCGCTCCGGCATTGTGAGATCTGCCGTCCGGCGTCGCAGCCGCGCCCCGTGCTGTGGCTGGTGGCAGACGGCGATCTGCTTTCGGTCGCGGCCTGCGCGGAACGCGTGCGCGCGGACTGGTTCGGCAATGTGGATGCGCGCCAAGTCCCGGTCGTGGAAGTGGTGGGAAGCGCCGCTTACGAAGCGATCAAACGATTGCAGGCGCGCGGCGTGTTGGCACGCGCGAGCGGCGAGACGCGTACGCTTTTCTCGCGGGCCGACGGTTTGGCGCAGCCCCGGGTCGCGCCGGAAAGCGACAAGGCGCAGGCCCAGATGCTGCGGCGCGAGGCGCTGCTGGCCTACCGCCGCGCCCGCCAGGCGATCGCGGCACTCGCTTTTGATGCCGCGCGCAAACCGCTTGAGCAGGCCGTGCTGCTGCTGGCGCGGGCCTATGCCCTGCACCACGGGCTGGCGCAGCCGGAATCGGTGCGCCAGGCGCTTTCGGATGCGTTTGCCGCACTTTGGGGCGACACGCGACCGGTGCTCGGCGAGCTGCTGGAAGAGGGCGGCTCGCCGGTGGCGGTGTCGCGCGCGCTGATGCCGAAATTCGGGGGATGACACTCAAACAGCGTCGATGCCGGTGCGCAGCTCCGTGATCTTGTCCGCCACCAGCGCGGGCAGATCGGCCCCGGCTGGAGCCTCCGCGATCAAGCTTACCAGCGCCGACCCGACGATGATCCCGTCCGCCAGCGGCGCGAGCGCGCGCGCGTCGGCGCCGTTGCTGATGCCGAACCCGATACAGACAGGATGTGGACAGAGCGATTTGACGAGCGCGGCGTGACGCGCGACCTCGGCGTAGTCAAGACCGCCGGTGCCGGTGACACCGGTCCGGCTGATGAGATACAGAAAACCGCCTGCGCCCTCCGCCAGCATACGGATGCGGTCGGGACGCGTGGTGGGCGCCGCCAGACGGATCAGGTGAATGCCTTTGCCGGACAACGCATCGGCGAGCGGGCCGGCCTCTTCCGGCGGAAGATCAACGACGAGCATACCGTCCACGCCGGCCGCTGCAGCCGCATCGGCGATGTGCGCCAGGCCATATTTGAAGATCGGATTGTAATAGCTGAAGAGCACGATGGGCGTTTCCGCTGTCGCGCGTAACGCCGTCGCGAGACGGAGACTGCGGGAGAGCGACATGCCGGCGCGCAAGGCACGCTCCGACGCGGCCTGGATGACCGGGCCGTCACAGGTCGGATCAGAAAAGGGAACCCCCAGCTCCACTACATCCACGCCGGCGTCGCAGGCGGCACGGAGGATGGCGAAACTGGTGTCGATGTCGGGGTCGCCGGCCGTCAGGTAGGCGACGAGCGCCTTGCGCTTGGCGGCGGCGAGTTTGGCGAAGGTTTGATCGATGCGGTTCATATCAAGGAGGAGTTAGGAATGGGGATTGAGGAGTTGGGGATTAGGAGTTGGCCTTGAGGTAGGCGGTGATATGCTCAAGGTCTTTGTCGCCGCGGCCGGAGAGGCAGACGAGAATGGCATCGGTCGGGGGCCGTTTCTTCGCCTCCCGGATCGCGGCGGCGAGCGCGTGCGAGCTTTCTAGGGCGGGGATGATGCCCTCGAAGCGGCAGAGCAGTTGGAAGGCCTCCACCGCCTCGCGGTCGGTGACGCCTTGGTATTGCACGCGGCCGAGATCGTGCAACAGCGCGTGTTCGGGGCCGACGCCGGGATAATCGAGGCCCGCCGAGATCGACCACGCCTCGTGGATCTGGCCTTCATCGTTCTGCAGGAGATAGGTCATCGCACCGTGCAGTGCGCCGGGCGATCCTCCGGAGATGGAGGCCGCGTGGTGCGGCGTGTCGAGACCTTCACCGGCCGCCTCGGTGCCGAGCATGGCGCAGGGGTCGGCGAGGAAAGGATAAAAAAGTCCCATGGCATTGCTGCCGCCACCGACGCAGGCGACCAACAGATCCGGCAGACGCCCGACCTGTTCCAGCATCTGGCGGCGCGCCTCGTCGCCGATGATGCGCTGCAAGTCACGCACCATGGCGGGATAAGGATGGGGCCCCGAGACGGTTCCGATGACGTAGAAGGTGTGCTCGACTTCAGAGACCCAGTAGCGCAGGGCCTCATTCATCGCGTCTTTCAACGTGTTGGTGCCGGAGGTGACGGGGACGACCTCTGCGCCGAGCAGACGCATGCGCAGCACGTTCGGCGCCTGGCGGCGCACATCCTCAGCGCCCATGAAGACCTTGCACGACATGCCGAGGCGCGCGGCGATGGTGGCCGTGGCGACGCCGTGCTGACCGGCACCGGTCTCCGCGATCAGGTTACGTTTGCCCATGCGCTTAGCCAGCAGGCCTTGGCCGACGACATTATTGATCTTGTGGGCGCCGGTGTGGGCACAGTCCTCACGCTTGAGATAAATGCGTGCGCCGCCGATGTGGTTGGAGAGGCGCTCGGCGAAGTCGAGCGGCGTGGGGCGCGCGGCATAGTGGGCGAGCATGGCCCGGAATTCGGCCATGAAGGCGGGGTCGTGCTTGGCCTCCGTCCAGGCGGCCTCGAGATCCGTGAGCGCGGCGATCAGGGTCTCGCCGACATAACGCCCGCCATAAGGGCCGAAGTGTCCCGAGGCATCAGGATAGTTGTAGGTGGAAAAGTTCATAAGCATCCGAGCGGTTTCGAGAGTAAATCCGTGAAGTGACCGCCTATTGGCCGTCAGCGCGTTTCTTTATATAGAAACGACGGCGGCGTTGTCAAGCGTAATCGTGAAAAAGGGCAAGGGGTGCGTCCGGCAAGACGTCCCGCACTTTGCCGGTTACCGGGCCCGCGCCATGACAACTGGATAGCTGCCTTCCCCATGTCCGCCTCTCTCCGCAACCGTTCCAGCATACCGAAAGCAGTATACATGCCTGATATTTTTAACTCAATCAAATGCTCACTTGCCGTCCGGGCCTCCATTCTGTTAAGTTACCCCATTCACAACGGCAGGTTGTGTCTTTTCGGGTGCGGGGGTCGCAGAGCCCCGCAGGCAACGAGATGGTCGGGCCGCCATCCATTAAACTGCGCCTTCTGGCGCATAAGAAATGGATGGTGCAGCTATGCAAGACCAGCCGGTTCCCGAGAACAGCAGTGAGGCCGGGTGCCTCATGCGCCTCTATTGGATGTTTCTGGGCAACGCGATTGTCTTTATTTCGTTCGCCTATTTACTGCAGAACCGCCCGCAATTCCCCTCTTTCTGGGACGCCGTCTATCTGCTGGCGGTAATGTCTTTGGCCGTCTCCCGCTACATCGACATCCGCCGATTCAACGGCACGAACGGGGCCGGTGACACGCCCGCGACAATGGCCGACTGGCGCAAATACACGTTGTTCCTCGTCACAGGATGCCTGGCAGCCTGGCTGGCGATCCGCATCCTCGTTCCCTTGTTCATGAAATAACTCGGAGGAGCACGACGCTTCGACGTCTGGCAGGAGATATCCTGCTGGCCCAAACAACAGATTCACACAGGCGATATGATGCCGTCTCTCGCCCCCGCTCGGCGCTGGGGGAAAGGGGGGATATTTTCTGGTTTCTGCGCCTTATTGACAAGCCTCTACGAAATCACGTAAACTCTCTTGGCATTGTCATGAGGTGCGTCAGCATCCTGTGGCCATTGCCCCGTTGCCTGCAATACGACGTTATTACGACACGCTGCGAATGACCGCTGACTGACTCCCGGCAGACCCGCGACCTCATGGCACCCAGCAGGCCATCAGTCGGACATGAGCACGGAACATCCAGACGCCGTACAGCAGTTCATCGATCACCATGTGATGCATCACGCGGGATCGACGGACGCGTGGAATCTGCCGTTTGTTCACCTTGACGCGATCGAGTGGTTCCACTATGACGCGGTGATGGTTTTTGTGGTGACGACGCTGCTTGCCGCCCTCGCGGTTGCCGTCCGCCGTTCCTACAGCGCAGTCCCAAGGGGATTTGCCGCCGTGGCCGAAGCCTACGTGGTCTTCATCCGCAATCAGATCGTGCGCCCCAATTTCGGCGCCGCTGCCGGTCATGTGACGCTCTCCTTTTTTTGTACCCTATTTATCTTCATCCTGTGCGCGAATCTGTTGGGCCTGATTCCGCTTTTCAGCACTGCCACCGGCAACATCAGCGTGACCGCCGGTCTGGCGACGATTTTCATGGCCGCGAGCCTGACCGCGGTGGTCCGCATCCGCGGCTGGCACGGACTCAAGGCGGCTTTCGTGCCACACGGCCTGCCGGCCTGGCTGACCCCCTTCATGGCGGTCATGGAGGTCATCAGTTTTTTCTCGCGCATCTTCGCGCTGAGCATGCGTCTGTTCTGCAACATGCTGGCCGGCCACATCGTGATCTATTCGCTGCTGGGACTGATCGCGCTGTACGGCTTGACGGCGGCACCAGCCATGGCGGTGGCGGTGGCGATGTACGGTTTTGAACTGTTTGTGGCTTTCTTGCAGGCGTATGTCTTCACCCTGCTGTCATCGATTTTCATGGGCATGATGGTTAATCCTGAACACTGAACACACGAGGTATGCAATGATGATTCCCCTGGCAGAAGTATCCGCGGCGATCGGCGCCGGGATTGTGACGGTCGGCGCCGGACTGGGTATCGGTGCACTGTGCGCGGTCGGCCTGCAGAGCATGGCGCGGCAGCCGGAGCTGCAGCCCAAACTGCAGACCGCAATGATTATCGGCGCGGCGTTTATCGAGGGTGCGGCGCTGTTCGCGCTGGTGATCTGTTTGATGAAGGGTTAAGCGCCCGCAGCCGCATACTGATGGCAAGGATGACACCATGAGCGACGTGGAACACTCTGCGGCGACTGCAACGGTTCCCGGTGTGCCGGAACCGCTTCAGAAATTACCGAGCGACGTCATGCAGGTCTCTGACAAGATGATCCTGCTGACTTGGCTCGCTTTCGGTATCGCCGCCTTTACGCTGCACAAACTGCTCTGGAAGCCGATCCTGCGTGCGGTCGAAGGCCGCGAGCGTTCGATCAGCGAGGCGCTCGCTGGTGCAGAACGCGCACGGAGCGAAATGGCCGAGGTCGATGCGCGGCGCAAGGAGGCGACGGCACGTGCCGAGGCCGAGGCGCGTGCGGTGGCCGAGCGCGCCGCGCGTGAGGCCGCCGAGACGTTGGCGCGCGCCGACGTCGAGGCCAAGGCGCTGGCGCAACGCCGGAGGGAAGAGGCCGAACGCGAGATCGCTGCCGAGCAGCGCCGGGCGTTCGAGGCTGTCCGCAGTGCCGCGGCCGAGCATCTCTGTGACGCGATGGAGCGGTTCCTGCGCCATGATTTGACCGAGGAGCAGCGGCGCGCCTACCAGCAGACCGTACTGGCTGAGGTGACGGCATGACCGGCGAGCGCTATGCGCGGGCCTTCGCGCGCGCCCTGCACGGCGCGGCTACAGCCCGCGGCGAAGAAGCGTGTGTGACAGAGGGCGTGCGCGCGCTTGAACAGCTTTGGCAGACGTCGCCGGAATGGCGTCGATACTGCCACAGCCGCCAGCCGGGCGGCGCCCGCGTCCGCGTCGAGCAGGTGCGTCAGCTCTTGGCGAACGCGCTGTCAGCCACCGTCATGCAGTTTCTGGAGGCCGTGGCGCACCATGACCAGCTCGTGCTGCTGCCTGAGATCTGCAAGCAGTACCAGCGTCTGGAGGAACGGGCGCGGGGATGCAGCCGGGTACGTGTGCTTTTTGCGTGCGAACCGACGGAAGACCAGATCGCGCGCGTCCGCGATTGGGTGGCGGCGACGCGCGGCCCGGAGATGGACATGACGGTGTGCACGGAACCGGCGCTGATCGCCGGCTTGCGCATTTTTGTGGATGACACGCGCGTCGATGCGTCGCTCGCGGGGCGCCTCAAGCGCCTGCGCGTGGGACTGCGTAACCCCGTGCCCGCAGCAGCGGGCGAGAATGAGGGTGGAAGACAGGTATGACGATTCAATTGAAACCCGATGAGATTTCGGCTTTGCTGCGCCGCCAGATGCGGCAGGTGGACCAGCCGGTAGATGTCGCCGAGGTGGGAACCGTGCTGAGTGTCGGCGACGGCATCGCGCGTGTCGACGGCCTGTCCGGCGTCATGTACAACGAACTGGTTGAAACCGAGGACGGCGTGGCCGGCCTGGCGCTCAACCTGGAAGAAGAATCGGTCGGCGTGGCGATTCTTGACGATGTCACCCGCGTGCGCGAAGGCGACCTTTTCCGCAGAACCGGCCGCGTGGTCTCCGTACCTGTCGGCCCCGCTTTGACCGGTCGCGTAGTGGATGCGCTGGGACGCCCGCTGGATGGTCACGGCCCAATTCACACCGACACCCAGTTGCCTGTCGAGGGCTTCGCGCCCTCGATCATCGAACGCAAGAATGTGTGCGAGCCGCTGCAGACCGGCATCTTGGCGATCGACGCGCTGACGCCGATCGGCCGCGGCCAGCGCGAACTGATCATCGGCGACCGCAAGACCGGCAAAACCACGCTGGCCGTTGACGCAATCCTGAACCAGGCTAACTCCGGCGTCCACTGTTTTTACGTGGCGGTCGGCCAGAAACTCTCGACCGTCGCCGCGCTGCACAAACTGCTGTCGGAAAAGGGCGCGATGGCCTACACGACGATCATCCTGGCCAACGCTTCGGAACCCGCGCCGTTGCAGTATCTGGCACCGTATTCCGGTTGCGCCATGGCCGAGTATTGGCGTGATCGCGGCGAACACGCGCTGGTGGTTTACGACGACCTCACCAAGCACGCGCAGGCCTACCGGCAGTTGTCGCTGCTGTTGCGTCGTCCGCCGGGGCGCGAGGCTTTCCCTGGAGATGTTTTCTATCTACACAGCCGCCTGCTGGAGCGGGCCGCCAAACTCTCGGACGCCAAGGGCGGCGGCAGTCTGACCGCGTTGCCGATCGTCGAGACGCAGGCCAACGACATTTCGGCCTATATTCCGACCAATGTGATTTCGATTACCGACGGCCAGATCTTTTTGGAGGCCGGCCTGTTCCACGAGGGCCAGCGTCCGGCGATCAACCCCGGCATCTCGGTGTCACGCGTGGGTGGCGACGCGCAGGTTAAAGCCATGAAGCAGACGGCCGGCCCGCTGCGCGTGTTGCTGGCGCAGTATCGTGAACTGGAAGCCTTCATGCGTTTCTCGTCCGACCTCGACGCCAACACCGTCGAACAACTGGCGGTGGGACGTTCGCTGATGCAGGTCCTGCGACAGCCGCCCAATCAGCCGGTGCCGGTCGAAAAGCAAGTGGCCGTGTTGGCCGCCGGTTCCCAGAAAGCATTTGTGAAGGTGCCGGAGCGGCGCTTGCCGGAGGCGATCAAGGCGATCTACGATGCGATTGACACGCGTGAAAAGGGTCGTGCCTATGCCGCGCGCTTTGCAGCGCGCCCCGTGATGGATGAGGAGCTCACGGCACTGCTCAAGGCATTGATCGAAGAGGCTGTCCAGCCCTTTAGAAAAGGTGAGCCGGGCGGATGGATGAACCATGGCGAACTTTCGTGAATACAGCTCGCGGCTTGCCGCCATGAGCGGCATGCGGCGCGTGACGGCGACCATGAAGATGGTGGCCGCCTCGCACCTGCATCGGGCGCAGACCGAACTGCGCCATCCCGAGCCTTTTGCCGAGATCCTCCGCAAACTCATGCCGATGGCGCGCGGTCTGGGTGTTGCCGCGCACCGGGTGTGCGCGGTGCCGCCCGCGCAAGGCAGCCGTATTCTGTTGCTGGTGATGAGCGCCCATCGCGGTCTTTGTGGCGCGTTCAACAGCTCGATCATCCGTGAGGTGCGCCGCTGGACGCATGAGCAAGCCGAGGCGCGCGGTGCGCAGTTTGAAGCGCTCTACGCCGGGCAAAAGGCCTGTGCCGCGCTCAAAGCTGAGATTGCGCCCTGCATGGCACCGCTGGCTGTCGCCGCACATCCGACGTCCCAGGAAACCGCCTCCCTCTCGCGGTATGCGATGGACGGTTTTTTGGCTAACCGATATGACGAGGTGTGGGTCGCGGGCAACCGGTTTGTGAGCCCCATGACGCAGGAGACAACGGTCCGGCGGCTGTTACCATTTGAGGTTGAGATGTTCGCCGGAGAAAAAGACGTGCCGGAGATCATCGAGCCGCGCGACGACCGCATGATCACCGTGCTGGCGCGGCAGTGGTTGCATCTGGAGGTGTACACCTGCCTGCTCCACAGCGTCGCCAGTGAACATGCCGCGCGGGTCATGGCGATGGAGAACGCGACCATCAATCTGAGACGGATGGAGAAAGAATTAGTGCTGTTGCGCAACCGTGCCAGGCAGGCGGCGATCACCAAGGAATTGACCGAAATCGTCAGCGGCGCAGAGTCGTTAGGATAAGCGAGGCGGAATATGAGTGAAGCGAAGAAGGAACAGGCGAACCAAGGACGGGTGATCCAAGTGCTAGGCGCGGTGGTCGATGTCGAGTTCCCCGACGGATACCGTCCGCGTCTGCTGAACGCGCTGAAAACGACCAATCCCCTGTTGAACGACCGCCCGGATAATCTGGTGCTGGAAGTGGCCCAGCATCTCGGCGACAGCCGGGTGCGCACCATCGCGATGGATTCGACCATCGGGCTCGTGCGCGGGGCACGGGTGCGTGATATGGGCGAGGCGATCGTCATGCCGGTCGGCACCGCGACGCTCGGCCGCGTGATGAACCTGCTGGGCGAGCCGGTCGATGGACAAGGCCCCATCGAGGCAACACGTCACCTGCCGATCCACCGTCAGCCGCCGGCCTTTACCGACCAGAATCCTGAGGCTCAGGTGCTGGTGACCGGCATCAAGGTGATCGATCTGTTGACCCCGTACCGCAAAGGCGGCAAGATCGGCCTCTTCGGCGGCGCGGGCGTCGGCAAAACCGTTTTGATCCAAGAGCTGATCCATAACATCGCGCATGAGCATGGCGGTTACTCGGTGTTCGCGGGCGTCGGTGAACGCACACGCGAAGGCACGGCCCTCTATCAGGAAATGGCCGGGGCCGGCGTGCTGGATAAGACGGCAATGATCTTCGGCCAGATGAATGAGCCGCCGGGCGCGCGTTCGCGTGTGGCGCTTTCGGCACTGACGGTGGCGGAACACTTCCGTGACGCGATGCATCAGGATGTGCTGCTCTTTGTGGACAATATCTTCCGCTTCACGCAGGCCGGCTCTGAGGTCTCGGCGCTGCTCGGGCGCATCCCGTCCGCCGCCGGCTACCAGCCCTCGCTCGGCACCGAAATGGGCGAGCTGCAGGAGCGCATCACCTCCACCCGTGACGGCTCGATCACCTCCGTGCAGGCCGTGTACGTGCCGGCCGACGACTACACCGATCCCGCGCCGGCCACCACCTTCGCCCATCTCGACGCCACGACCGAGCTGTCGCGCGCGATCGTCGAGCAGGGCATCTACCCGGCGGTCGACCCGCTCAGCTCCAGCTCGTCCATGCTCGCGCCGGAAGTGGTGGGCGAGGAGCACGTGCGCGTCGCGCGCGGCGTGCAGGAGATGCTGCAGCGCTACAAGGAGCTGCGCGACATCATCGCGATTCTCGGTATGGACGAGCTGTCGGAGATGGACAAGCTGACCGTCGCGCGCGCCCGCAAAATCCAGCGGTTGTTGTCGCAACCGTTCCATGTGGCCGAGACCTTCACCGGCATGAAAGGCGTATACGTGAAGCTGGAGGACACGATCCGTTCGTTTGCGGCGGTGCTGGACGGCAAGTGCGATCACATTCCAGAACAGGCCTTTTACATGGTCGGCACGATCGATGACGTACACGCGAAAGCCAAAACCCTCAAGGCGGTATGACGACGTTCCCGTTCAAAATTCTCACGCCAGGCGGCACCATCGTCGGTGGTGAGGTCACCCATGTGCAGGTTCGCACACTGGCCGGGTCACTCGGCGTGATGGCGCGGCACGCCCCGATGGTGGCGGCCTGCCCGGCCGGCCGGGTCCGCATCCAGCAGGAGGGCGTCTGGGTGGAGTTCAAGACCGATGAGGCCGTGCTCACGACCGACGGCCGCCAGGCGATCCTGCTCACCGCCCACGCGCAGTATGCGGGCTCGCGCGACGTCCCCTGAACGGGGATAGTTGGGAGTGACAAGCTACTGGCTCCTGGTTTGTGGTTTTTAACGCCGAGGACACTGAGGCGTAGAAACGCCATTTGGGCCTTGTTCACCTCTCATGATAAGTGAAACAAGAAGTCCCGGGCGCAATCTCGATTCATACACTTTCCTCGCCCGCCGGCTGCACCACCGGCTTCTGACGCAGGCATGTGGTGCGGCCGTCTCGGCTGCCGCCATCTCCGTAGCCAAATTTTGGATGTCTGATCACACATATGGGTGTGCTTGACGCCATTTTGGCTATTTGGTACTTTAATCCTGATTTAAGCGAACGCCAGAAAAAGGAGACCGACATGAAAGCAAACGTGGACAAGGAAACCTGTATCGGGTGCGGACTTTGCACAACGATCTGCCCGGCCGTATTCGCCATGCAAGGGGCGGTCGCGGAAGTCATCGCGACGCCTGTGCCGTCCTCGGATGAATCCGCCTGCCGGGAGGCCGCTGAAAGCTGTCCGGTGGCCGCGATCACGATCACCGAACAGTAAGTGGAGCCCATGAGCTGGGAATGTCCCCATCAGAGCGGTGACGACCTGACGTGTGCACGGCGGTCGAAACCGTGCCAACCGCTCAGCGAGGGCTGTGTGCTGTGCGGCAAGGTGCAGTGCATCGGGCAAGACCGGGAGGCACCTACCATGACGACATCAAACAAGACCGATATGGCCAACGCGCTCCATCCGGAGCAGACGATCGCCGAAATCGTGCTCCGGTATCCCCGCTTGAGGGCGAAGCTCGAGCAACTGGGTGTGGATTATTGCTGCGGCGGCAAGAAACTTCTGGCGGACGCAGTCAAAGATGCGGGACTCGACCTGCCTGAAGTATTAGCGGAATTGGCACAAACGTTGTCCCAAACGCCGTCCGCTGCCCCCGCAACCGACTGGACCGCAGTCTCGCCCACCGTTCTTGCTGACCACATTCTCGATACGCACCACGTCTTCACTAGAATGCAATTGGATCGCGTCGACGCGCTGTTGGCCAAGGTGCAGAACGCCCACCGCAGCCGTCACGGCGCGTTGCTTGATTTGTTGAGAAGCGCCTTTGATCTGCTGCAGGCTGAACTCGCGACGCATCTGATGAAGGAAGAACAGATATTGTTCCCCGCCATCAAAAGTATCGACGTGTTTCTGACCAGACGGGAGGAAATGCCCGTCGTGCCTTGCGGCAGCATTGCCCATCCGATCCAGCAGATGGAACACGAGCACGAAGGTGCCGGCGCCATCCTCGTCAAGTTGCGCAAAATCACCCGCAATTACCGTCTGCCGGAAGACGCCTGTGAAACGTTCAAGGCACTTTACGAAGCGCTGGCAGCATTGGAGGCCGATCTGCACGAGCACATTCACCTTGAAAACAACATTCTGTTCCCAGCCAGTCTGGCTCAGGAGCGGCACATAAGCGGTAAAACGGTCTGATTCCAGGAAAAGGCATGCCCCCTGAAAAAACGCCGATGGCCGTCAGAGCGCATACTCGACCACGCTGTGTCACGATGAATGACCCCTTGTCATCAGTCATTCGCAAGAGCGAGAGTCCTTCCCGCAGAATGATCCAGATCGCATTTGCTGTCGGTGTCATCCTAACCGCGATCCAGTTCCACAGGTTCGTCGTGTCCATATCCCAAACGGCGCCGGAAGTCCAGGCGCTGCGTCCGGCCGCTGTCGACGCCTGGCTGCCGATCAGCTCTTTCATGAGCCTGGTTTATCTCGTCAAGACAGGCATCGCCAACACCGTACACCCCGCAGGGCTTGTGCTCTTCACGCTCATCCTGCTGCTGGCATTTTCATTGCGGCGCGGCTTCTGCAGTTGGGTCTGCCCGATCGGCACGCTCTCAGAATACGCCCATCTGGCGGGACGCTACCTTTTCAAGCGCAACGCCCATATGCCCAAGCCGCTCGACATCGTGTTGCGTTCAATCAAATATCTGCTGCTGGCATTGTTTGTCGTTCTGATCTGCAGGATGACCGCTGAAGATCTGCGCGCCTTTATCTACGGCCCTTACAACCGGATTTGCGACGTCAAGATGTACGCGATGTTCGCGTCACCTAGCCTGACGACGCTGACCGTAGTTACCGTGCTCGGCATTCTTTCTCTCGTGTTCAAAAACTTCTGGTGCCGATATCTTTGTCCATACGGTGCCTTGCTCGGGCTGGCGTCGATGCCGAGTCCCACCGCCGTGCGCCGCGATCCGGCCCGATGCACCGGCTGTGGCGTCTGCACGGCCGCCTGCCCCAACAATATCCGCGTCCACCGTGTCACCGCCGTCCGTTCTCCGGAATGCACCGCCTGCTACGGCTGCGTGTCCGCCTGTCCGCAGGCAGGCGCACTCCGCATGGGCCTGCCGCGACCCAAAAAGGCCATGTCGCTCAGCCTCTACGGGCTTATCACGTTGGCGGCCTTCGTGTTCGTTCCGCAGGCCTTTCGCGCTTTCGGGTACTGGGACACCGACACGCCCTACGATCTCTACCGCCGTCTCGTTGCGGATCTCGCGGCCATCGGCCACCCGCGAACCTCCGGCCGTCTTTCAGGTCCGGAATAACCGGATGCTTGGCTGCTTCGTTGTCACATGTCCCTGGCGCCCGGGCTGTTCCAGATTGCGGACACAGGGCCGTCCCCTATATACTTGGGATATGAAATGGAACTGTCGTAAGCTGATCGGATGCGCCGTGTTGTCCTGCGTGACGGCAGTCTTGGCGGAGGTGAAGATGCATACACCGTGGCGTACGCTGACGGCGGAAGAAGAGCGTGTGATCGTCAACAAAGGTACCGAGCGCCCGTTTTCGGGTAAGTTCGAGAAACACACGGCCGACGGCGTCTACACCTGCCGGCGGTGCGGCGCGGCGCTTTACCGCTCAGATGACAAGTTTGACGCCGGCTGCGGCTGGCCCTCTTTCGATGCCGAGGTGCCCGGCGCGGTGCGTCGCCAGACCGATGCCGACGGCAAACGCACCGAAATTCTCTGCGCCACCTGTGACAGTCATCTCGGTCATGTCTTTCTCGGCGAACGCCTGACCCGCCGCAACACGCGGCACTGCGTGAACTCGGTGTCGATGGACTTTGTGCCTGAGGCGGAGCTGGACAGCGTGTTCGAGCGTGGCGTGTTCGCGGGCGGCTGTTTCTGGGGTGTCGAGTACTACCTGCAACAGGCTTTCGGTGTGATCCGGGCCGTCAGTGGCTACACGGGCGGCACCAAGGAGTTCCCGACCTACCAGCAGGTTTGCGAGGGCGGAACGGGACATGCCGAAGCGGTAGAAGTGCTTTTCGACCCGCGGCAGACCTCCTACGAAACGATCGCCAAACTCTTTTTCGAGATCCACGACCCGACACAGGTGAACCGGCAGGGACCAGACATCGGCGAACAGTATCGCTCGGTCGTCTTTTACCGCGACGCCAAGCAAAAGGCGGTAGCGGAATCGCTGATCGCGCAGTTGAAGGCCAAGGGCCTGAAGGTGGCCACGCGCCTTGAGCCCGCCACGCGTTTCTGGGCCGCCGAGCCATATCATCAGGATTATTACTTCGTCAAGGGCAAGACACCGTACTGTCACGCCCCGACAAAGCGGTTCGATTGAGCGGCGGAAGCCAGCTCATGCGGCGGACGGGAGAACCGTTCGCAGGTCTGTCGCGTGGTATGGAGTGCGGCGGCTTGCCGCCGCTTTGGAAAGCGGGAGCAAGCTCCCGCACTCCATCGATTCCAGCCGAGTCGTCACGTCAGAAGCGAGCGATGACCTCCCAGCGTAGAAAGTAGGCGACCGTATCCGAGGCATGATAGTCGCCGGGATCGAGCACTTCGGCCGTCACGTGCCCCGTCAGATCGCCGCGCTTGCCGAAGATGTTCTTCAGCAGCGGGAAGTCGTAGCGGAACATGCCGAACCAGCCGCGGAAATCGCCGTCGCCACCGCCCATGCCGTCTTCGGCCGCCGCAAACATCGGGCCGGCGTTGAGGTTCACCCTGTGTCCGTTTCCAAACGCGGTGCCGACCGTGAGGTTCGGGTAGATCAGATTGGACCAGTAACAGACACCCCTGTCGTGATACGGGAACATCTCGCTGTATTGCGGCCACCGGGACCACAGCGGATTCCATGAAGTGTCGTTGTCGTCCGTACCGTGGTTGCGGTCGCCCGAGAGGTAGTAACACGCGACGGTCGCGAACGGCTTGTGACCGTCGACGACGGGCTTATAAGTGAGACCGGCATAGCCCATATAGCCCCGGACGGATTTGCCGCCATCGCGCTCGCCGGCTTGCGCCGCGCCCTCGAGTTCGGCCGAGAGCGTCTCGGTGAGCTTTGGCACCATGCGCACACCCAAAGTATGCGTGTTGCGGCCCGGCAGATCGCGGCCGGCCAGGCGCGCTTTGGTCTCACGCTTGAACAGGTAGTACAGGTCGAAGGGAAACTCTTTCCACTCCTTCGATTTGAAATACAATCCGCCGCCGTACTCGTCCATGCCGGTGGCGCCCGGCACGTTGTAGGTCAGATCGCGCTCCTTAGGGGCTTTGCCGCTCGCCCCTTTGGGGTGTCCCCAGCTCAGTTCGTTCTCGGACCTGTTATAGATCGCCAGCAAGTCCAGCGCGTTCTTCTCATCGATCTTGACGGTGGCCTTGATCGCGTCCATAAACGCCGTACGCGATCCATCACCTTGCGTGCCGTCGAGCAGCACACGGCCTGCGCCGTAACCGTCCGGCCCCAGGAAGTCCTGACGCCCGATCCGCAAGTCGACCCGGTCGCCGAAGAGGTTGTAGAGGTCGAGATAGAGATTATCCACAATGATCTCATCCGGGAACTGGGAGTTGCGGCTCTCGCTCGGCTGAAAATACTCCCGGAACTCGTCGGTCAGGCGCAGGTGGAGCTTGAAATCCTCGTTCTTGACCTGGCCCCAGAAGCGCGGACGAATGCGCAGATAGCTCTGGTTACCCGACACCGCGCCGTTGGCATTGTACTGCGGCACGTTGTCGTGCAGTTCGTGCCTGATCCGAAGATCAGCGCCACCGTCCCAGTCCAATCCCCCCTTTTCCTCCTGCATGGGCTGCGGCGGCTTCACCTCTTGGGCGCGGAGCATGCCAAACCAGCCAGCGCAAAAAACGATGCCCAGTACTTTGTGCATACGCATTCTCTCTTGTACTCGTAACGTGAATGTTCTGCGGAGCGCAACGCACCTGCGTTTCTCCAAGTAGTAACAGTTATAGCCTATCCGACGGTCGCGCGTCTAGTGGGAATTTCACCTATTTCTGCCGTTTCCTGCCGGAACGACCGGGACTGCCGACATAGCCGGTACAGGATCTCTTTTTCCCCTTTCTTTTTTCTCCCTTTCCTCTCGGGAACCGTTTTTTGCTATTCTTGGTGGCATGACAACCCACGTTCTCTGGCTGACCGGCGGCACGGCCGCCTACCTGCTGGGAGCCGTGCCCTTCGGCTTCCTGATCGCGAAAACTCAAGGCAAGGACATCCGCACACTGGGCAGCGGCAACATCGGAGCCACCAATGTCTTCCGCTCGGTCAGCAAGCCCCTGGGGCTGTTGACCTTTGCGCTCGATTTCCTGAAGGGGTTCTGTGGCGTCACGTTCATTCCGGAGCTGGCCGCACGCGTCACGGGTACCGCTGCGGACGGCATGGGGTTGGCGGTTTTCTGCGGTGCACTGACGGTCGTCGGCCACAACTGGACCTGCTTCCTGAAGTTCAAAGGCGGCAAAGGGATAGCCACCAGCGCAGGCCTGCTGTTGGGGCTTGCACCGGCCGGTGTGGGAATCGCCTTCGCCGTCTGGCTGGCGCTCTTCCTGACCACCCGCTATGTCTCGGTCGCCTCGATCGGCGCGGCCCTCTCGCTGGCGGTCGTGGTCTGGTGGCCGCTGGCGCTGCATGCGCGGCACGGCACCTGGTTCGCGGGGGTTCTGACCCTGCTGGCCCTGCTGGCCGTCTGGAAACACCGTTCGAACATCGCCCGGTTGCGTGCCGGCACGGAATCACGCTTTTCGTTCGGGGGAAAAGCATGAACATCACCATCGTCGGAGACGGCGGTTGGGGAACCGCCATCGGCTTGCTGTTGCATGGGTACGGACACCGGGTCACGCTCTGGGGCCCTTTTGCGGCGTATCTTGATGAGATACGCGCGAGGCGTGCAAACACCCGCTACCTGCCTGGCATCACGCTGCCCGACGACCTGCGTTGGTGCGCCGATCCCGCTGAGGCGGCCGCCAGTGCCGAGGCCGTGGTGCTGGCCGTGCCTTCCAAATTCTATGCCACAGTCTGCGCGACCTTTGCAGGCTTGATCCCGGCCGACACCTTGGTCGTCAGCCTGACCAAAGGACTCTGCGAGTCGACGCACTGCCGCATGAGTGAAATCGCGCGTTCGACATTGGGCCTCAACGCGATCGCGGTACTCTCGGGGCCGAGTCACGCGGAGGAGGTCGCGCGCGGTATTCCGACCGCCGTGGTGGCCGCGGCCGAAGACGAGTCCGTCGCGCAGCGCGTCCAGCAGCTTTTCAGCGGGCCGCTCTTCCGCGTCTATACCTCCACCGACGTCTTGGGCGTCGAGATCGGCGGCGCCGTCAAAAACGTGATCGCCATCGCGGTCGGTGCCTCGGACGGACTCGGCTTCGGGGACAATACGCGCGCCGCGCTCATCACGCGCGGCCTGGCCGAGATCACGCGTTTCGGCATCGCGCTGGGCGCGCGCCCCGAAACCTTATCCGGACTGAGCGGTATCGGCGACCTGATTGTCACCTGCACCAGCCGTCACAGCCGTAACCACTCGGTCGGTGAACGACTCGGCCGCGGCGAAAGCATCGAGGCGATCCTCAGCAGCATGAAGATGGTGGCCGAGGGCGTTTGGAACGCCAAGGTCATTCACACGCTGGGCCAGACACGCGGCGTCGAGATGCCGATCACCGACATCGTCTACGCGCTGTGCTATGAAGGCTTTTCCGCCAGGACGGCTGTCGAGACGCTCATGACGCGCGACATGAAGCCAGAGGCGTGACGGCTTGTCTACTGCATCAGCGGCACCAACCGTATGGCGCTCTCCAGCCACACCCGGCTGTCGCCCTGTCCAGCCAAAACGATCACGTAGGCTGGCTGGCTCGGGGCGAAGCTCGTGCCCGGCGCAACCGTCACCGCCTCTTTAAGCTCCAACCGCGCATCAGGATGCTGTCCGCCCTGCGGGTTGATCCAGAAAAGGACGTCGAGGCCCGCGTTCATCGGCGCGACCGCGCCGAAAAACCGGCCGTTCTCCGCCTCCATCCAGCACCCCGAAGGCGGCATACCCCACAGCCTGGGCGGCAATTTCTCGGGTGTTTTACGGAAGTCGCTGTAGAGGCGAAAATAGAAGCCCTTGACCTGCAGCGGGCTCGGCCCCGCGTTGCTCACGCTGACCGCCTCCGCAACAAACCACGGTACACCCGGCGGCAGATAGAGCCGGTGCGCGACCCTCATGCGTTCATCGCCTCGCGCCCCCTCGCCGATGATCTCGATCACTGCGACACCATCTTCCACCCGGCCTTCCACGGCGCTCACGGTGTGGATGTCGGTCCAGCAGGACCGTCCGTCCGCACTGAGCGTCAGCAGCATGGCCGTGTAGCTGCCGAGCGATGTCTCGACACCCTCCAGCGTCACGCTCTCCACCATCCGCCGCCCCCCCACACGACCACTCAACACGACGCACCCATTCGTCGCCCGGAACGCGTCGCCCTCGCGCGTGAACGTCGCCGGGATATCACCGGCGCGGCCACGGCGCGCCACCAGCAGCGGCGGCTGCGGCGGCGTGCGCGTGAACGCCTTGGGCGCGGGCACCGGACGGAAGCGCCACGCCGCCGCCTCGCGGTGCAGCTCTTCAAACATCGCGGTGATCTGTGCATACGGCACGCCATCCTCCGTGACAAGCCCGTAATTGGAGTCCTCCGGGAACGGCGTGCTGATGCCCAGCGCGGGCTCGTCCACCCACATGAAATAGTCGTAGCCCAACAGGTACGGCAGGCTCAGCATCGTGCGCGCGAAAAGGCTCGTCGCCTGCGTGCGCTCGGCTTGCGTGCGGAAACGCTGCCCCGCGCCGTGCACGCTCGGCAAGCCGGCATCGAGCGCGGGGAACGACCATTCGGTGATCAGCATTGGCCGCCTGACATAATCGTAAAACCGCTGGAAATGTTCGGGCACCGGCTCGCCTCCCTCGCCCAGACGCGTGTAGACGCGCCCTTCGTCGAGATCCGCGCTCGGGTAGACATTGAAAGTCACGACATCGCAGTATTTTCCTGACGCCTTCCACACCTCCGGATGCGCGCCGTCCGTGCCGGCAAAACGCGCACCCAATACCAGATGGTTTGGATCGGCCGCGCGGATCGCACGCGCCGTGACGGAGAAATAGCGCTCGGCCACATGCACCAGAAACGCCAGCTTCGCCTCACGTGCCTCGTCGGTCGCGTGCGGCAGGCAATCAAGCCCGAGCAGGTCATCAAAGCTTTTCATCTGCACGCCGAACGCCGCGTTGAAATCCGCAATGTTTCCGCCAAAACGTGCGGACATCAAGGCTATTAACGCGCGCTTGGCCGAATGCTCCGGCCCCTTTTTCATCACGGCATCAAAGAGCCCGGTGTCCTTCGCACCACGCCCCCACCATGCCAGCTCGTTGTCGATGAAATAGCCGAACAGCCAAGGATCGTCACGATGCGGCTGGCAGCGGGTGTGCGCCACATACCTGCAGTAGGCCTCGAAGTCCGGATGAAAGACATTCGGGAAGGCCGAGCAAGGCCGCTTCTCGTTCGGCGTGATGTCGTACTCGTCGCCCAGCGTCGCCAAATGAGACCCGATGTTGAGAAACTCGGTGTGGATCAGACCGCGGTGCTTGAGTCCCGGCGAACAGCCCGCCCCCAGCATGTTGAAGCCCCACTTTTTCAGGCGGTCCAGCGTCTCGCGCTCCCACTCAGCCTGATCGGCGTACTTCTCCTTGTTCTTCCTGCCATAGGGCGCATAGCCCAGCTTCTCGCACCAATGGCCACGGAAAGACACGTGATCCACGCCCAGCAGCACCAGACCGCGCCCCAGCGGATCAATCGCCCACCAGCGCCCGTCCGGCTTCTTGACCACACGGAAAAAGCCGGTCGCCTCGTCCCGCACGTCGGACACGCCATTGGACACGTCAAACGCCGGTATTTGCCGTTGTGCCGCAACCTGCTCGGTCACTGGCTGTGACCACGCCGCACGTACCTCGCGGTAGGCGCCGGCGATACCGCCCACACGCAGCGCGGGGCGTCCGGCGCGCACCGCCGCCGCCGTGAAGGCAAAACGCCGACGCAGAATCAGCCGACCGTCTGGACCGAGAATCGTACCGGTGACGCCATTCTCATCCATGCTGAGCGTCAGGCGGTGAGGCTGCCCGAACGTCCACGACCTTTCTGGCGTTTCATTGATTTCCATCTTCAGGTTGTTCTGCGCCAACCACACGCCGTCGCGCATCTCGCACAGTTCGACCATCGGCCGCAAGCCATGCTCCGGCGGCGTCTGCACCAGTGCCAGATGCCAATAATTTTCGGGATCGGCCACGATCGCCACAGCAGCGATCGCCCAGCCGTCATTCCCCGCCCGTTGCGGTGTAAAAATCGCCTCGACCGTCACTGTGGAGGCAAGCGGCGCGGCCTCATACACGGCGATCCCCTGACCATTGGTGGTCGTACACTCGATCTGTTCCTGCCGAAACCGCCACATCAACGGATTGCCAAACCATCCGGCACCACCGGTCGGTAGTGCCGTCAACTCCGCGCCAACCGCCATCGTTGCCGCCAGCAATGCCAGTCCGACCCCATATTTGCGCCTCATCGTGTATCCTCCTGCTTTATCCCTTGTTCCTTGAACGTTGAGCGTTGAGCGTCATTCCCGATCAACCGGGACATCCGCACCATTTCTGTTTTTCGGACAGGCCGCGAAACAGCGTCCGCACGCGACGCAACGCTCGCGATCAGCCGCGTGTAATGTCCGGCGCTGCAGGCGCGTCATGCCCAGCAGGCGCAGTGCCATGAGCACACCCACGAACGCGCCCGCCCACGCGCAACCGCGCCTGAAACGGGAGACCATCACAGCGGCATCTGCCACCGCCTGTTCCTGTGTGCGTCCCGTCCGCCTGAACGCCTCGATTTCGGGATGCAGATCCGTCTCGGCCTCTGGCGTTTGCGCCAGCCGCTCCGCCACAATCACGGCGGGATGCGCACGCGCCGCCTCCGCGCCCATCAGCCAGCCCGCAACGGCGCAGCCCGCCACCACCAGAGGCGTCAGCGCCAGCATCAGGACGAAACGACGGAAGAGTCCGCGCCGTGCGGCGTCGCCGGGTGCCGCACGCGGCACCACGATGGCATCGACCGGGCAGGTGCCCACGCACAGCCTGCAGTTGATACAGTCGTTCGCGGTGATGGCGAACGGACGCCACGCGAGGCGCGAACACCACTCCAGCAGCACCCCGTACGGACAGAAATACCGGCAGTAGGGGCGCGCCACTACCATGCCCACCAGCAGCACCGCCATGCCGGTCAGAATCAGCGGCATCGGTGCGCTGCGCCGGAAGAAACCGACAAACGGATCGGTGCGGCAGATCAGGTAACCGGCACCGTGGATCGCGTAGACCAGCCCGACCGCGAGAACCGCCGGCGGCACCAGCCGCAGTACGGCATCCGCACTACGAGGCACGCGCTGTGGCGAAATGATGAAGAGATCCTGGATTGCGCCCAATGGACACACCGCACCGCAGAAGACACGTCCAAAAAGCAGTGCCGCCAACAACGGCAAGGCGAACAGCCCCGCCACGGCCCACGGCAAGCCGCCGCCCGACCACGCCGCCACCGCGACGTTCTGCACCGCACCGACCGGACAGATGCACCCTTGCCTGACAAAACCAAACCAGGCCAGACAGATGATAGAGAACACTAGTAACCAGCGGCGGGCACGGACTTTGTGTACCAACCAGGCCGCCACCGCCAGCGCGGACGCCAGGATCAGCACATCGGCCCAGGCGGGCATCAACGCCGTAAAGGGCGGGTGCACCGCCTGCGGCACGGTATGCCCCGAATCAAACTGGGGCTGCGGAAACCGCGACGCAGCGGCCGTGACCACAGAAACCCACACAGCGGCTGGCATGGTTAGAGTCTCTCTTTCAACAGGTAAGGGCTGGAAGCCGGCACGCGCGAGATGGCCTGCGCGGGGCAGGCCTCGGCGATACGGCAGGTGTTGCAGTTGACGCAGCGGTCGTGCCGGATCTGAAGATAAAGCGAGCCGTTGCCGAAATGGGTACAGCCCTTCACGCACAGTCCGCACCCCGTACAGAGCGGCTCGTCGATGTGATACTCGAAATAGGGATCTTCGATGAAGGTGCGGATGATCGCGCCGGTCGGGCAGATCTGGTTTTCGGCCGCTTCGTCGAGACGCGCCGCATCGGACTTAAAATAACCAAAGCAGAGCTTACAGTAGCCGCACATCGAGTAACCGTGCACGCATTTGACGGCTGAAGGGTGCAACACGCACTCAGTCTCGCAACGGCCGCACTGAATACACGCACGCGGGTCGATCTGCCACACCATGCGGTCTGCGGTCGGACGCTGCGCGGCCTTGGCTGCGAACGCCGTCACAGCCGCCCCCGCGCCGGCCCTTAACAGCCAGGCCAGTACATGCCGCCGCGTCGTCTCCTGTTCCCATTCGCGCATGCTTCCCCCTCCTCGGGCTCCCCCTTCGTCCACAACATCAGCGGTGAGGCGGCGGTATTCCGTCGCCTCAACCGCCTTGTTGGGGCTTCGTTTCATCCTAATCGCTATCGGGATCGCTATCGGCATCGACAGGGTCGCCGTAGGGCACCGCTTCCTCCCGGAGCTGACAGCCTCTTCCGCCCAGACGGCTCAACATCGCCGCCATCCGGTCGAGTTCGGTCTTGCGGTTCTGGCTCTCGGCTTCGTCCGGTGCCTTGCCAACGGCCAGGGTATCCTGAATCGCCGCACACCCCAATCGCTCGTGTCCCGGTGCCATTGTTGTTCGATCCCGACAGCGATTTCGATAGCGATGTCCACAAGGTGAGTTGAACGTAAAGGGCCACCTCCCTTTTCAATGCGTGCGGCCAAGAATAACCGCTCCCCGCCGCGTCCGTCAACCGGGGTTTCTGGTATTGCCAGGGCGTTTTTATTTGAACTGGGCTCGCGCGTTGTTTATCAGGGAAACACTT
>DAOTKE010000009.1:0-40851 GCA_035449085.1 Kiritimatiellia bacterium
GCCAAAAGGGAAACCACCGCCACACTTATCGAGACGATCTTCATGACTGGACCTCCTCATGTCAGTTTCAGCGATGTTCACATCTTAACCGACCCTCAAAGCGAAGACTAGTGAGTTTTGCGCAAAATAATCATCATTTTTGCGTAGTTCCTGTGCTGGCATCGCAACCCATAAACGTCATGCTACCGCGCGTTCCATGCCGCTGCCGTCACCTTCGGTCTTTCCGTCAGAGCCCGTCCGTCTGTACGCCGCACGCGCAGCGCCACGACGCGTGACTCCCCGGGCTCCAGCCAGAAATAAGCATCGTCAGCCACAGCGCAGACCGACCCCTCGACCTGCGCGTGCGTCATCACCGACGGATAACGCCCGGCATTAAGGATTTCCACCGTCAGTTGCGCTCCGGCAGCACGGGCAGGCCCTTCTGCGACCTCTCGCAGCGTCAGTTCAGTCTTTCGCGCCTCGACCTGCGGCCTCAGCCACGGCCCCTTATCCAGAAACAGCCCCTGCCCCGCCTTGGCGCGGTAGCGCTCTCGGAACTGCGCGTCCTCCAGTTGCGGCGGGCAGCGGAAGGTATAGACGTTGCGCACGACCGGCCCCCCATCGACACCGGACGCCTCCAGCACCACGAAAAAAAACGACCGCGCGAAATCCTCCGGCACCGTGAGGCTCAGTACTGGGCCGGCATCGGCCTCCGCGCCAGCGGTCAACGCGACGGCCGGCCACTCTTCCCAACGCTGTCGCACCGTGAGATCCGGCCCGACCAGCCGCGCCGAAAGCTTTACCGCAGCAGGCGCGGGACGCGCCAACTCGTGGAGAACCGCGGTCGGAATCTCGACCCGTTCGCCGGGCACGTAGTTGAGGTGCGGCGGCTTGAGACAGGGCCAAAGAGGGCCGTAGGCGCGCTTCACGTCGTAGTAGGGCGCCAACGGGCGTCCCATGCCGTCGACAAGCTGAATACCCGCATTGGGCCAAGGCCGTTTCCAGACCCAGAGCAGGAGTCCACCGTTTCGAGGAAAACCCGTCCGCGCCGCCTCGCAGGAGTACTTGTAGAACTCCGCGGCACCGGCCGCCACGGCATCGGAAAAGCGCCCCAACGGAGCCGAGGCGAGGTCGTCGAACGCCGAACCGCGCGCGAGCATCTGAGTGAGCCGGTCCGGCTGGAACTCGACCCAGTGGTGCATGATCTCGGGGAAGGCGTTCGCCATCGCCTGCTTATCCATCTTGAGCAGCACTGGCCCCATGACCGCCTCCGCCTCTTTCGCACTGAGCATGTCGCGGCAGGTCTGCGGCGCGGGCATGGCGTGAGTCCCCCACTCGCTGATAAATGCGGCGTTCAGCAGTTCTGAATGCCAAGCCCGATGCGCGTCCCACTGCGGGTAGCCGTGGATATCACCCTCGTCAGGCGAGGCCGCCATGAAGGGCCGCGTGCCGTCAAGAACCCGTGTCGTGCGCGCCAGCGTGCCGACCAAGTCCGCGTTGCGCCGGTCATCCGGCGGGAACTCGTTGCCGCCGCACCAGAAGGCCAGCGAGGGGTGGTTACGCAAACGGAAGACCTGCCACGGCACCGTCTCCTCCCACACCCGGCGGTTGAGTTTCTCCGCCGTCCAGCCGCATGTCAGCGGGAAGTCCTGCCAGACCAGGATGCCCAGCCGGTCGCACTGTTCGTAGAAAGCGTCCGTCTCCAGAATGCCGCCCCCCCAGATACGGATCATCTGAACGCCCGCGTCGCGCGCCATCCGCAGGTTCCATGCGTAATCCTCCGGCTCCACTTTGCCGAGCGCGTCGATCGGCATCCAGTTCACGCCCTTCACGAAAAACGGCCGACCGTTGACATGGAACACCCATTCCTTCGCCGCATAGCTCATGCGCGGTTCCCCGCCCGCGCGCCGCTCCACCGTGCGGATACCGAACGGTACGGTCAACTGGTCCAGCGTCTCTCCCTTGCGCGACAATGTGATCTTTGCCTCGTACAACGGTTGATCGCCCAGCCCAACCGGCCACCACAGCTTCGGGTCATCCACCTCCAGTTCCAGATCGACCAGCAACATTCCCTCTCGCGGCGTGACAACTGTTTGGGTCTCTTTGGAGGTTCCGCCCCCGCTTTCGCACACCGCTGCCATCACCTCACACGGTGCCTCCGTTCGCGGCCCCGCGCAGACCTCGACCGTCACGCCGAGGTGTGCCCGCTTGCCGTCCGCAGCCAGCGACAGCGTCCGCACGAAGGGCCGCTCCAGGCACGGCCAGCGGTTCGCGATCAGCCGCACCGGTTGCCAGATACCGATCGTGTTGAAGTCGGTCGCGCCCACCCTCCAACCGGACCAGAGCTCCGACTTCACCAGCGACGCCCACGGTGCGCCGCCCTTTTTGCCGATCTTGTAACCCCCGCAGTCGACGCGTACGATCAGCTCGTTTTCCGCGCCAGGCTTGAGGTTCCACACGTTGATCTTGACCGCGCCGAACGCGCCCTCGCTGCGGCCAAGGTGCTTTCCATTGAGCCAGTAGTGGCCGTAGTAGTCCACGCCTTCGAAAATGAGCCGCATGTTCTCGCCGCGAAAATCCTTCGGCACGGTGAACCGCTTACGGAACCACCACGCCTTATCTTCGACCCAGCGCAGATCCTTGACGTTGAGACCAACGTAAGGATGCGGTGCCCGGCCTGCGCGGTGCAGCGCCCAGTGGACGCTGGTCGGCACAATTGCGTCGAACCACTCCAGTTTCGCCAGATCCGGCAGTTCCGCTGTCGGCTGCGCGGCATCGCCCGCCGCGAGCTGCCACACGCCGTCCAGTGCGATCTCTCCCGCGCGCGGCCATGCGTATTTGCGCTCCACAAGCCACGTCGAGTCCGTTTCCGCCGCCCCTGCCGCCAGCACCGACGCGCAAAGCCCGCATCCCAGCCACCGTTTCACTGTTGTCATTGTCCGCTTTCCCTTTTTTAGACTTGGCGAAGTCAAGTTTGACGACCGGGGAAATCAATCGGCCATCTCCACTTCCACCCGATCGAGCGCCATCTGGCGCGTCCAGACGATCTTCAGATGGCGCGTTCCAGCAGGCAGCGCGACCGTGTAGTCCACCTGCGTCTGACGATTCGTGTCGCCCGCGTGGGGCGGCGCGATATGCGCGAACTCCACCGCCTTCACCGTCTTCGCCTCCGCAAAGGCCGCCCCGTCCGTCGAGGCGAGGAAAACAGGCGCGGTTGGATCGCCCAGCGCCGCCGCGAAGAATGCCGTCACCCGTGCCTCCCGCGCCGGACGCGCCAGCGCATAGGAGAGCCAATCGTCCGTCGTGCCGCACACGCGAAACAGGTATTCGGCAAACCGCGCGTTGTAGGTGTTGTCCAACGTCAATCCCTCCGAATGCCCGGAGCTGCGGGAAAAATCCTTGAATTCGTCGACGAAGCAGACCGCCGTCACCTTCACCGGCCCGAGGATGCCCGACGGTTGCGAGCGCCCGCCCGCGTTACACGCGACAACACGGTAATAGTACGTTCCGCCGGGCTTGGCCGTCTCGTCGCTGAAGAGCGGCCGGTAGGCCACGTCGGCGTCGGAGACGTTCTCCGCGATCACCGTCCATGGGCCCTCTGCCGCCGGGGCGCGTTCGATGTCGTAACCTTCCGCCCCCGCCGACCCGCGCCAGGAGAACATCGGAACCGTCAGGCTCTCTTCACGCCTGTCCAGCAGTTCCGGCGCCTCCGGCGCCTCCACCGGCGGCACGGGGAGTCCGCGTATCCTGAACGCGGCGTCGCGCAGGCCCTGGACGATGCCGATCTCCTGGTGCGCGTCACCGCTGGCGGAGCCGGGGAAGTGATAGGACCAGACGCTCGGGAAGGTATAGATCTGGTGCCAAGTGTAGCCGCCGCCCGAGTTGTGAAAGTACATGCTCCAAAGCATGGCGCCGACAACGCCGGGCGTGTCGATGCAGAACTGAAGGAAGGCGTTGTGTTTCTCCACCACGTTTTCCCGCGTGAAATACTTGCCATCGACGTAAGGTCCGTATTCCCCCACGAAAACGGGCCGTTGCCAGCCGATCTTCTCCATGTCGTCGAGCAGCGAGCCTTCCCACCCCTTGTCAAGCCCGCGGTAACTGGAGTAGAAGTGGCGCGTCAAGAGATCGATGTTGGGATCAACCAGCATCGGCGCGCCGGGCCGGTGGCGCGTTTCGGCCACGAGATGATTGGGGTCGAGGCTCTTCATGTAGGCGGCCATCTCGGCGAGCCAGGCGTCGTTCGCCTCCATGATCTCGTTGCCGAACTGCCAGGCGAAGAGCGCCTTGTCCTCCTTGTACGGGATGCCGGTCAGCGTGTTCACACGTTCCAGCACGAAGCGCACGGTCGCCTTGTAGTCCTCGCGGATCTGCTTGTCCGTGAAGAACGCTTTGCGCGGCTTACCGCGGTGTGCGGCATAGGTGCCGATACCGCCGAGGTAATCACCGTAGCCCGCAGTGAGATCGAGCAGCACGCGCACCTTGTGCCTGTTGGCCAGCATGAGCAGACGGTCGATGGTCTTGAAAGCCGCCTCGTTGAAGTGTCCCGGAGCCAGCACATAGTGCCACGGTGCGGGGGCCTCATCCGGCCTGCGGATCGGCAGATTCCAGGTGCGCACCACGCGCAGCCCCATGCGCGTCAGCGTCTTCATGGCGTTCTCTTGTTCCCAAGCGTCTGGCAGACGCTTACGCTCGGGCAGATTCAGGGTGAAGTCGTAAGGCAGCACCAATCCCGGCATGTTCGCGCCCATAAAGCGGAACTCGGCATCCCCCTCTTTCAGGCGATTGCCGTCGCGCGTCACGAAATGCTCGAATCCCTGCAAGCGGTCGGCGAAGCGCAGCTCGCCCCGGTTCAGCACCAGCGGGTCGTCGAGCAGCACCTTGGCATTGAGGTTGCGGTGCAGCCCCCAGGCGTCGCGCCACGCCAAGAAGAATACTGCGTCCGGCAGGTGTTCCGCCACCTGTTTCGCGAACGGCCCGTAGTCGAAGTTGCGCGGCGAGGTGTTGTCGAAACCATTGCCGGGCGGACCGAACTCGGTGATGGCGAAAGGCTTGCCGCTCTTCATCAGTTCCGCGTAGACCGGCCGCGCCTCCTCCAGCGTGTTCGCGTAGATGTCCAACCCGGTCATGTCCACGTAAGCGTTGCCAGGATAGAACTCCATCGCCTTGACCGAGACGTTGGGCGACCAGACCCAGATCAGGTTGTGCAGCCCCTTTTCACGCGTGTAATAGTTGAAGAGGTTCCGCCAGAGCTTGCGCAAAGCGAACGGGTGGCCGCCCCACCAGAACCAGCCCCCCTGCATCTCGTGAAAGGGCCGGAACAGGACGGGGATGCCCGCCTCCTGTAGATCCGCCAAACCGCGCGCGATCTCGTCCACCTGTTCCATGTAGCGCGCATAGGCCGCGGTCTTGGGGTCGAGCAGATCTTCAATGCGCTCGGCCTTGCCCCACGCGAGGCCGCCGTCCCACGGGTTGTTCATGTGGCAAGAGATCGTGACGATCCCGCCCATCTGAGCGTACGCCTTGGCGAGTTCGTTGATCGCCCTCCAGCGCGGCGGCTTGAACAGGTCGGGCTTGGTCTTCGGCATGTTGACGTGCGTCTCGTAGTAATCGAACCCCGCGATCGCGACCCAGTTGCCGGTCTGCTGGAAAATCTCGTTGGCGGTGGCCAGAGACGCTGCGGGATACCACCCCATGAATTGTCCGCTCAGGAGCTTGCCCCCCCCTTTCCGGGACGGCAGCTCCCGCAGTGCTTCCAGCAACGCTCGCGCTACGGGCAACGCGTTCCGGTCGGCGGCGCCTTCGACCGGCACGAGACGCTCCGCGTCCTGCTCGTCGGTCAGGTCCACCGTCGCCGCCAGCGGCTGCGCCTCTGTCCACGCCACCGGAGCCTCCAGCGTGAAGAGCAGGCTCGCGCCGCACATATGGACGGCCATATCGTCAAGATTTTTCAGCGACCTACCGGGATAGCCGCCAAGCTCCAGGCTCCAGCGCCCGACTTTCGGGTTCTCCACTGCACCGCCAACTTCGTTGAAGTCGGCCACGTCCACCATCGAGAGGTAACGGTCTGATCCTTCCTCGAAGTCAGTCACGGCCACATATCGCCCCGGCGCGAGCCGTACCGCCTTCTCCAGCGGCGCAAAACGGAAGCCGCCGCGCATCTCGCCGCCTGCGCGCGCTACCGTCACGGTCGCCAGCAGCGCCCCGTCGTCCACCCGGTAAAGCCGTACGGCACGTTCCTTGGCCAGCCCATCCCCCTTCTCGTCGATGTAGCCGAGCGCCGACACATAGAGCGGCTTCTTCGCGACGAAATCCTGCCCCATCGACACCGTCTTGCTCTTGTACGGCAACTCGACCCCCGGCCGCACACTGATCAACGTTTCCTGTGCGGTCGCCAGCCCCAGCGCCAACAGCCATCCCCCGATCAATCCCGTCACCCTCCGCATACCCCACCGTCCTTTCGCCAATTTCGTGATAGAGCATAACACGCGGGGCCAGTCAAAACTAGCCACTTTTGCGCACGTTTTTACATCATTTTTGCGCAACCGTTGCCAGACGCGCGGGGTTTCCCGTCCGACTCATTCGCCGCACGGCGGTATTCACGCATCGACATCTTGTAGCGCTGGCGAAAGACGAGTCCCAGATAGCTGTCCGTCACGAAACCGCACTGGGCACTGATCGTACCGATCGGAAGGTCGGTTTCAAGCAGGAGGCGGCAGACCTGAGCCAGCCGCGCCTCCTGGATCGCCTCGTGGATAGAGTGCCCGGTCGCTTGGCGGAAACGAATCTCCGCCAGCCGCCGCGAGACGCCCAGATGCTTGACCACATCGACAACCCCCATGCCGATCCCGGAGTTGATGCGGATGAACTCGACCGCCTTGACCACCAGATGGTCGTCGAACTGGAAGTGCTCAGTCGAATGCCGTTCGACGATACTAACCGGACCGTACGTCAGGTTCTCCTTTTTTCTCGTTTTGACCCGCATCAGACGATCCAGAAGTTCGGCCGCAAGGTAGCCGCTGCGCTCCGTATCGCGCAGGACGCTGCTCATCGGAGGGTTGGTCGCCGAGCAGATCAACTCGTCATTGTCGACCCCCAGTACCGCGACCTCGTCCGGCACGCCAATGTCCGCGAACTGGCAGGTGTCCAGCACCTGGCGGCCGCGTCCGTCGTGCGCGGCCAAGATGCCGACAGGTTTCGGCAGATCCTTCAGCCAGGCCGACATCGCGCGTTGGTCGACGCTCCAGTCCGCGCGCGCCTTGGCGGATGGCACCCGGTAGACGGCGCACGACGCCCCGGTCTCAGCCAGCCGTCTGACAAAGCCCTCCTCGCGCTCTTTGGACCAGACACTCCCACAGGTGTCCTCTACATACGCGAAGTGACTGAAACCCTTCTCCAACAGGAACCCGGCTGCGAAGCTGCCCACGGACGCATTGTCGCAGGTGATCGACGAGTATTTGGCAAAGCGGTCTCCGTCCGGCGCCCGGTAGGGACATTGGGCGTCGAAAAAAACAACCGGCACACGTGTCCTCATCACCGGCGGCAGCAATTCCGTGAGTGTGGTCCCCGCAAGGATGCCCTTCACGCCCAGTGCCCGCAGGTTGCGAACCGGCTGCTCGTACCGTTTACCCTCCACAAGGTGCAGCCGCCACGGCCCGTAGAGCCGCTCGTATCGAAGGATGCCCTGAATCCGATCGCGGTTGATCTTGTTCGAGGTCTCGAGCAACAACAAGACCAATGGGATTTTCCGTGCCAGCTTGCGCATGTTGACCCTTCCCAAGCTTCGACTTTTGAGGACACACGAAACGCGCTGCCCTTGTGGAACTCATCGTGGGCCCATCCCGATTCACGGGTTTCCTGTTTCCGACTTCAGGATTGAAAAACCGGGAACGGGGGGGCCGAAGAGTATTCCGATAACGATGCCCCAACATTGGAAAGGACAAACATTCGCTTGCCTCCAAGCCAGTGAATCGCGGATGCGTCCCGAATCCTGGAATATCAGGAATCACCCTTGCCCCCCGCATCCTTAGGCACGGTACGACCACGGCGCACGGTGCGGCCGCGCCAGCATGTTGGCCGCCTCGTCGTCACCGGGAATCGTTTCGGATTTCGGATCCCAGCGGATTTTGCGATCCAGCTTCATCGCGATATTTCCGAGGTGGCAAACCGTTGACACGCGGTGGCCGATCTCGATCGACTCCACCGGCGTACCACGCGATTTGACGCACTCGATGAAATTGCGGTAATGGTTGACGAAATCAGCGTAAGAGCCGGTACCCGGCACAGCCTGAGCGATTTCCGGCGAGGAGGCTTCAACCTTGCGCCCGTTGGTCTCGATCCATCCTTGATCGCCTTCGATCCGCACGCCAAATGATTTGGGCGAGGTCACGCACTCCAGCTCAAGTCCACCCGCATAGCGGCAGCCGAAATGGACTTTGGTCGCGGTGTCGAACAAGTCTCCCTTGAGCGGCCACTCGGCCCCCATGTTCCACACTTCCTCTGGCCCGGTCTCATCCAGCCCAAGCACCCACATGGCGACGCCGATCGCGTGGTGCCCGAAATTGGTGGTCTGCCCGCCGGAATAATCACTCACGAAACGGAAGCGGTAGAGGCAGCGATCCTTGTGATACGGCGCCTTGGGCGCGGGGCCCAGCCACATGTCGTACTCGAATCCTTCCGGCACGGGCATCGGCTGCCAACCGGGGCCCGGCCCCTTAAAGTTGTTCTCAGCGACGTAAGTGACCACGCGGCGCGGCGTACCGACCACACCCTCGCGCACGGCCTTGCGGAAGCTTGCGAGGAAAGCGGTCGAGCGCCACTGACTGCCAGTCTGCAGCACGCGCTGATGCGCACGCACGGCCTTCAGCATCTCTTGTCCGTCACGTACGGTCAGCCCCAGCGGTTTTTGGCAATAGATATCTTTACCCGCCGCCGCCGCCTGGATCGTCTGGATGGCATGCCAGTGGTCCGGCGTGATGACGGCGACGGCATCGATATCGTTGCACGCCAGCAGCTCACGAAAATCGACATGGGTGGCGCACCCCTTGAACGTGCCAGAGGCCGCGCGTCCGGCGTAGGCCTTCTCCACCATGTCACGCACCGGCTCGCGCCCCAGAAACTGCTTGTCGTTCTTGTACCCGTAGCTGGCCCGGTTGACATCACACACCGCCACAACCTGCACATCCTCCATCGGCAACCATTTTTTCAGGTCCTCCGCGGCCTGGTTGCCACAGCCGATGATGCCCAGGGTGATCCGTTTGGACGGCGCATGCGCACCCAGTGTCTGTCCGCGTACAATCAACGGTGCCGAGACGGCACCTGCCGCAGCCGCCTTCAAGAAATCGCGACGTGTGCTTCCCCCGGCGGATTTTGTCTGGATCGTCTTCATGCGATGGCTCCTTGTGAAACGGTCAGTCAATCCTTCAGTCCTTTATCTCAGGCATACGTTATGGAATAAGCATAGCGCAGGCAGAATGGACGGTCACGTTCAAACTGTGTGCATGTTTTTGATAGAACATGCATAAGAATGAATTCGGGATTGCCTCAACCAAAACGCATCGGGTAGAATCCCGGCATGAAAAACCCGAATGTTCTGGTTTTGATGGAGTGGTATGACCATCGCCTGCGTGAAGGCATCGGACGTTATGCGGCGGAGAAAAACTGGTACCTGACCGTCAACGACGGCTGTCGCCTGCCGCAGGGCTGGTCCGGCAACGGGATCATCACCCTGTTGAACACCCGCGCTGACATGATCCGTTACATCCGTCGCCAGCGCGTGCCGTGCGTGGACATGGGCGCATTCCGCATGGACATCCCGTTGCCCCGCATCTGTGGCGACCACCGCCAGATCGGGGTTGTCGCCGCAGATCACCTGAGCGAGCGCGGCTTTCACAGCGCAGCCTACTTCGCCACGGAGTATCAGCATCCCCACGCCCTGCGCGGCGCAGGTTTTGCAGAACGTTTCCAGAAGAAGACCGGCAACGCGCCGCGATTTCTCATTTGGGAACATTGCCGCAGCCGAAATGCCGATAATTGGCAGTCACAGTACAGGTGGCTGAAACGCGAGTTGACGGCACTGCCCAAGCCCCTGGCCGTTTTTTGCTATTGTGATTATGATGCGGCCAAAATTGAATCGGCCTGCCTGGAGGCGGGGTTTGCCATTCCCGACGACATCGCCATTTTGGGCGTCGACAATGACGCGCTGGTCTGTGAGAACATCCGCGTGCCGCTCTCCAGCGTACGTCACGATCTGGTTCGCGTCGGTTACGAGGGAGCCGCCCTGTTGGACCGGCTGATGGCCGGCGAACCGCCGCCCGAAGCGCCGGGGCTGATTCCGCCGCGCGGGATCGAACTGCGGGCCAGCACCGACAGCCTGACCCACTCCGACCCGCTCGTCCGGGCCATGCTGCAGTTCTTCCGCGACAACCTGCACCGCAGCATCGGCGTTGATGACATCGCCGCTGCGCTCGGCCAGACGCGTCACAAGCTGGAAGGGCACGTGGACCGCGTGCTGGGCCAGACCGTCTACGCCACGCTCATGCACCTGCGTCTGTACGAGGTCAAGCGGCGTCTGGCGCTCACCGACCAACCGGTCAAGGAGATCGCCGAAGCGACCGGTTTCTGCCACGCGCAGCACCTGAACAACGCTTTCCGGCGCTTCGAACACTGCACGCCCACCGCCTTCCGCAAGCGCGAACGGCGGCAGCGTACAGCGCAGACAGGAGACGCCTAGACGCGCATCTCCCAGCCCTTTTCATACTCGCGTGCCCACAGCTCGGCACCGACGCTTCCTGCCGCCAGACGGCCGGTTTCCGGATTGACCTTGACGGTTTCGCCGGTACGCTGCGCGATATTGGCGAGGTGCGTCAGCAGGGTGCTGGCGTGCGCGACCGGCGCGGGCGAGGGCGTGGCCGGATTCTTCTCACGGATGCAGGCCACAAAGTTCGAGAGGTGCGCCGCGTCAAGCCCTTGGGTCGGGTCGGTCCGGTTGGTGGCATCGCCCACGACATCCTTGGCCGTCCATTTTTTCAGCTCTTTGCCGTTCGCGTCAAAAAGCGTGCAGACGTTATTCGGCGTGAAGAGAACCGCGCCCTTCAGCCCGTAAACCATGCACCCCGTGCTGGCGCTTTCGTACGGGCGAGCCTTGACCGACGAGAGCCCCTCCCACGTCATCAAGACCTTGCCGGGGAACTCAAAGGTCGAGGCCTGCGTGTCAAACCACTCCCAGTCGTCGCCCTCATGGAAGAGGCGCCCGCCGCCGCTGGTGACCCGGGAAGGGAAGGTGACATTCAGCGCCCAGCGTGCGATATCCACATAGTGCGTGGCGTTGTTGCCGCACTCGCCAGTCCCCCAGTGATGGAACCAGTGCCACGTGTAGTGCACCACATTGTCCTGATACGCACGGCGCGGGGCCGGCCCCTGCCACAGATCCCAATCCAGCCACTCGGGAGCCGCCACTTTGTTCCCTTTACCGATCGGCCCGCGCTGCGTCGCATACCAGCAACGCGCGAAACGCGGTGTGTCGATCAGACCACCATGAATCTCTTTGATCACCTGCTGATACACCGTGGACGAACGGCGCTGGCTGCCCATCTGGAAAATCGCGCGATACTTTTCAGCCGCCTCGACCAGCATTTCACCCTCGCGGGCATTGAACGACACCGGCTTCTCCACATAGATCGCCTTCCCCGCCTGCATCGCCATCAACGCGGCCGGGGCATGCCAGTGATCCGGCGCGGCGCACACCACCGCGTCCACGTTCTTGTCTTCCAGCACACGCCGCAGGTCTTTCTCTTGCTTGGGCATTTTCTGCGTGCGCTCGAGCACCTCAGCCGCCGACTCGTCACGTGCACGGGCATCCACGTCGCACACGGTCGCAACCTCCACGCCCGGCAGGCCCGTCAACGTCTTCATCAGGCTGAAGCCGCGTCCTTTGCTGTGACACCCCATCACCGCCACACGCACCGTGTTGGACGGCGCATTTTGGCCAAACGCCGCAGGCATCATGCCCGCAACCGCCGCACTTCCCAACGCCGTCTTCACAAAATCCCTTCGTTTCATGGCACCCTCCAGTTCACGTTTACATCCGTGACAATACGGTAGCGATTCCATGCCGATTCAGCAATTGCACACTTTGAAAAAAACATGCACATCATTCAGGAACAAGCGAGACGCCAAACGATCGTTTCAGCCGATATCCGCGCAACGCCGGATCGCTGTCCGGAACGAGGCAATAGCCGAATCCCGCAGGCCTGTCTCGGAAGGCACCGCCGCATTCTTGCACGAGGATCCCACGGTATGGGATGACAAGCGCCTTGTGCATGATTCTCGGACCAGCCTCCCATTCGTAATACAGTTTGAACGTCCCCTTGAACAACCCGTTCCGGAGAGATCCAGACAGAACCGTCGATGTCGGATTCAATCCAGAGAATTGGTACCGGCCCGACTCATCAGTAAGGGGCCTATCCCCTTTGGCGGCACGCAAGCGGGCCCCTGACACCGTGACCGGAACCCCGTCAGGCGCAATGCTCCATTCGCTGATCGCGTCACGCGTGTGGTAGGGTACAGGCCCCAGGTTGGCTTGAAAACGAAACCCTCCCGGGAAGTCCTCGACACCGTTATAGCGACCCCCGCAGACCTCCATGAGCACATGAAAATCGTCAGCGCCGCCACGCTGTCTCGCCCACGCGGCATGCCAACCGTCAACCGTGTCTATCGCCGCGACACGACCATCGGAGGCGAGCGACAGCAGAACCCCCATCCATCCCTTACGCGTGTAGAGCGGCAGAAAGACAGGAACATGCACCACTTCCCCCTCGATGTCGGGAAGCAACAGACTTGAAGCCGATGACACTTTCGAGCCATCCGCGAGTTGTCCTGCGATTTTCACCTGTCCGCGTGCCCCGACCGTCAGGGTCAGATACCCGACACCCTGAGGCGCAGCGTCCACCATCTCTGATGCAGACTGTGCCGCCACGCGAGGCAGCGCCACCGTGTAATAACCGGCCACCTGTTCCAGGGCACGGCGCGCCGCCGAGTCACTCGCCTCCTTCAGGCGCGCACGCGAACCTTCCACGCGATAGGCTGCCGGGCCCAACGCACCCCCGAAAAATCTTCCCTGTATCCGGCCATTTTCAACGGAGATTTCCAGGGTTTCTCCACCACGCGCGACCAGCAAAGCCTGCTTGGAACCCTCAGCACTGGGGACCGCCCATTTCTGCGCGCTCAGCGAGAGCGTGCCTTTGACCGTCCGCACTTTCGCACTCAGCCGTCCTCCTTCTGTAGCCACCTTCAGCGACAGCAAGCCTTGCACCGTCATCGCATTCCCCAAGGCTGAAAACGGCCCCTGTCCATACAAAAAACCATCGTACATTCCAATGTCCGACACGGATACGCCACCGGACGGCGGCACGGCTTCGCTGTTTGGACGCCCCGGGGTCGGTGTGGTGAACACCCGGAAGGACGTGGTGCTGCCGTCGGGATAGGCCCCGTAAGAAACATTCCTTCCCAACTCGTATCCCGGCGAGTCAAACATGTGAACGCGCGTCAGGTCGGCGTTGAACAGATGTACACGCTCGCCCGCCCGCGACAGCCTGAACTGTCCGTGGACAATCGGAATGCGGCCTCCCGGCGTATCCACCCATGCCGTATACTCGGCACCGTCGCCTTCCGCGTACACCAGCAGAAAACCTTTCGGCGGCAGCGTGTAATCCGGCAGCCTGACCCCTTGGTTTTCGTCATACGGATTCGTGTCCCCAACGGCATATCCCTTAAGATTGACAGGGGTGTCTCCACGATTGTACAGCTCAATCCAGTCGGAGGCCGCATACGCCCCCGGCAGCATGCCGCTGTCATAACACACCTCGTTGATAACAACTTGTGCCGGCGCGCAAATCGCAGAAAACAGGAAACTGGTAACAAGAAGACTCGCGGTTCTCATGCCATCCTCCAAGCACTCCGCCAGCATACCGTATCTGCCTCTGGCCCGTCAATCCGGTGCTTGGGCGCCTGCGCGCCTCGCGCGCCTGCGGGATCTGGAACGCATCCCGTTTCGCCGAACCCCTCACTTCTTGGTGGGGAACAGCGCCTGAATGGTCGCGAGCGTCTTTTCAACCAGCATCTGCCCGCCTTCGGGACCGACCGGCGAAGACTGCGGCACGGCGCTGTAACCACCGCCCTTGACAGCGCGTTCTGACGGCAGATAGGAATGCCGCTCATCAGCCGGGCTGGCCAGTTGGACAAGCATCGTCTGGCCTGCCGGACTACGTCCGTGAATACGCATCGCATAATCCACGAACAGTTCGAAAGGATTGGTCGCCAGCGCCAGATCGCCCACGCGCAGGACATGGATCTCAAGCTTATTGACCGGATCGACCTTTTGCTGCTCCTCATATCGATCCAGCGTCCTCTTGTACCACCGCATGCGGCTACGCACGGCTGTCTCTTTTTGGTCACGCTTAGCATACTCGGCGTATCCCCGCTGAGCTTCTTCATACTCCTTGTCAGTCAGCTTACGTCCGGGCACCTGGAAGCACTCCACGCGGTGGGCAAACGGCACATCCGCACGCAGATCGTTGCGGATGGCCTCCCAGGTCTCATCAAACGCCGCCACGATGCGGCGCCCCAGCTCCTGTTTGCGCGACAGTTTGCGCAGACGCTCCATGCGCGCCTCAGCCGCAACGCGCAGCATGGGACGCGGCACCTGATCGCCCGCCGGTCCGCAGAAGCCCACAACCACAACCCCTTCGCCGTGCCTGGCCTTCACCCCCTCGCGCACGTGGTGCCAAAAATCCGCGCTCACCTCGTACAGTCCCTCCACCACCTGGGAAGGGCAAGGCACCGCCAACACCGTCGCAACCAGACGCCTTTCGGCATCCGTGAAGCACACGACATCCACGGCATGATCTTCCCATCCCTCCAGTCCGCGGAACGTCGGCTTGTCGACCTTGCCGTACATCACCGCCGAACCGTCGGCATACACCACACGTCGGTTGTGTCCCACCACTGCGTGCCCCAGACCCCACGCCACCGCGCCCGGCTTACGACCCTCCCACGCCTTGACCACCGCTTCGGCCACCCGATCCAGCATGTACGGCACATACTCTTTAGGCTGCATGGCCTCGCCATAGTCATCGAAGCGCGCTTGATTGAGTGTCGGCCCCGTATGCGAGTGCGTGGCCGCCAAAAACAGCATGTTGGTGTCAAACCCGGCCAGACGCCCACCCAGCAGAGCCCGCAAGTCACGCTGCACGGCGACGGGGATCGACACGACATCCAGCGAAATCATGACCGCCTGCCCGACCGGCTTGCCCGCCTCGCGCGCCTCCAGCGCCACGATGTTAGCCATGCACGGACTCTCGACCTTTTTCGAGATGCGCTGATGGAACTGCCCAGCCAAAGAGATCGGCCGATCCGGCGTGATCGAAACCTCCGCCGCGCCGACCCAGAGTTCAGCCGCCTGCACATGAAAGGCCACCAACAGTCCGGCCGCCGTCAACCCCAAACACTTTTTCATGATACCCCCTTTTCCTCGACCTGCGTCGGCTTGGATCGACCGTTGTCGGACTGAAGCGAATCAGGCCGATTCGAGTCGATGCGGGTCAACGCACGGCCCCATTTCAGCGATGTTTCTTGATCACCTCGAGACACGCCTTCACGTCCTCTTCGACCTGTTCAGACACCACATCAAACTCGACCCCGACATGTCCCGAAAACCTTTGGCGTTTCAACTCTGCCAGCACGGCCGGTATGTTGCCGACCCCCTGACCGAACACCACATCCGGGCTCCCCCCTACCGCCTCTTTCACATCCTTGAGATGCACGGACTGCACACGACCTTCGATCACGCGCAAATAGGCCACCGGATCCATGCCCGACCGGTAAATGTGCCCCGTGTCCACCGAGAATCCCATGCGCGGATCACGGCCCTTCATCAGCCCCATGAGATACTCGGGATCCCAATTCCGATAGGCCGGTTTGTCTTTGTTTTTGGCGTGGTTGTGGAAGCAGAGCTGCACGCCGGTCTCTTTCACCATGCTCTCAACACGGTCCAGTGCCTCCACCGGCGGCTCGCCGGTCAAACCCCTTAAACCCAGTTTTTGGGCGAACGTGAACAGCTTGCGCGTCTCTTCTTCCGTCTTGCCAAAATCCGCGACGTAGGCATTGACCGCCTTGATCCCGACCGTATCCAGCTTCGCTTTGAGCGCCGCGAGATGCCCGTCGGAAAGATGCTGGTTGAGCGTCACATCGGGATGCTCCGGGCTGAGCTTCTGCCAGAAGAAAAGCTCGATCACCTCGGCCCCGCACGCCTTCGCCTTCTCGATCGCCTCGAAGGCTGTCACCTTGCGGAACGAATAAGCGCAGACACCGGCCTCCATCACGCCGGCGCACGTCGACGCCGCCATCCATCCGGCAACTGCAAGACACACCACAGACCTGATCATGTTCCCCTCCTCTTTGTGACGATGATACGACAGTGATGAGTATCGTACTCTATTTTTCGATCGGAATCGGCCTAAATCGACTCGCGTCGGATCGCGCCGAATCAGGTCGATTCGGGCCGGTTGATTTTCACTTACACGTCCAGCTTCCAGCCGTTGTGCATCGGCCGCACCAGCATGGCGTTGGCCAAGTCGTTGCCGACGAAACGCTCGGTCTTCCAGTCCCACTTCAGCTTCTGCTGCAGGCGCGCCGCGATGCCCGTGATCATGCCCAGCGTGGACGCCACGTGCGTGGCGTCAATGTCGGCGATCGGATCCTTGCGGCTGCGCATGGCGTTCAGCAGGCCCTCGGCATGATTGACGTTCTTGTAGCCGGTCCGCTCGCCGTCCTTGGTCTTGATGGTGGTCACATCGTCGAACGACATGCTGTCGACCGGCAGCAGACGCGTGTCGCCCTCTTTCGGACGCACCGACAGCAAATTGTCCGATGCCACGATCTTGTCGTTACGATCCACATACACCCAGCCTTTTTCGCCGATGAACTTCGTGCCCTGCGGTTTCTGCGCGGCATCAGTGAAGACCACCCGCAAACCGCTCTCGTAGGCAAGAACCGCCTTCCACGTCGCGATGTTGTCGCCGAACCCCTGATTGACATAGTAGGAGACGTCGCTGACTTCGATCTCGAACGATTCTTTACTCAGCAACGGGCAGCCCCAGTGCGCGATGTCGAGGTGATGCACGCCCCAGTTGGTGGTCCATCCCTCGCAATAGTCGTTGTGCAGGTACCAGTCGGGGTACGTGACCCGCGCCGGGTTGAACGGGCTGAAGCGCGCCGGCCCCAGCCACATGGCCCAGTCGAAACCGTCCGGCACGGGCTGCGGCTCATACGGCCCCTTGTACTTGGGCTGGAAGCTCTTCCCCGCAGGCACCGCCACCTCAATCTCGGTGATCTTGCCGAGATAGCCGTTCAGCGCCAGCTCGCACCCCTGGCGGAAATTGCCGAGCGAGCGCTGCCACATGCCGGACTGGAAGACGCGCTTGTGCTTGCGCACGGCCTTGCGGATGGCGAATCCGTCGTTGATGCACACGCCGGTCGGCTTCTCGCAGTACATGTCCTTTTTCGCTTTCGCCGCTGCGGTGGCGATCAGCGAATGCCAGTGGTCCTGCGCCGCGATCATCACCGCGTCGATGTCCTTGCGCGCCAGCAGCTCGCGGTAGTCGCCGTACATGGCGCACCCCGTGTCGCCGTATTTTTCGTCCACCGTCTTCTTGGCGCGTTCGCGCCGGTCGCGCTGCACGTCGCAGACCGCGACCACGCGACAGGCGTCAGCCGCCAGGAAATTGCGCATGTTGCCGGTGCCCATGCCGCCGACGCCGATGCAGCCGAGCGCGATGCGCTCGTTGGCGCCGAACGCCGTCGCCGGAATGATCGTCGGTGCCGCAAGTGCCGCCGCACCCAAAGTCGCTCCTTTAAGGAACACCCGTCTATTGATCTTCTGCATAATCTCTTTCCTTCCCTTGTTCATTTTTCCTTCGGCCCGTTGAACCGTGCACCGCGCGGAGCGAGCCTGTCAAATCTGTAGGGCGAGCCCCCCGCCGCCCAAGCGATCCCACGCAACACCGCAAGCCGGAACCACGGGTCGTCGAAAGTCGCCGCACTGTGCCCCGGCACACAACCGAACACGCGGCCTTTACCCGGCTCAAAGGTCCATAACATCGGTTGCGGCTGCAAAACTCCCTTCTCGTTTTTTTCACGGCAGACCGCGAGCACGGTCACACGCGCGGTATCGACCGGCGGTATCGGCGGCCAGTAGGTCTCATCGTCCAACATGACCGTCTGCGGCAGGTTGCGGCAGACGGGGTGGTCAGGAACGACCGTCTCTACCCGCACCTCGCCATGCCGGTAACGCGCGAAACCGCCCACGCCCAGCCGTTCGGCCACCGCCGGATCGGCCTTCGGCAACGTCCATGCCGCCGAATGAATGGCCACCACCCCTCCCCCGCGCGCCAGATAGGCATCCACCTGCTTTTTACGCGCATCGTTCCAAGACAGATAACAGAAGGCCACGATCACATCCGCCGCCGCGAACTGAGCATCCGATGGCCAACCCCGCGCGCGTTCGACCGAGACTCCCGGAGCACCTTCCCCCAATGCGACGTCCGTGACCGCCGGCCCATGAAGATTGACCTGTGCGGCGTCGGAGGCGGCATATCCGCCGAGCAATAATGCCCAGCGCTCCTGCCACAGCGGATAGTCGTGCAGGCCGTTGCCGGTCGGACCATGGTCTTTCTTGTCCGCCAGCAGCACGATGCGCAACGGAGGTTGGGCACCGGCACCCTCCTCGTGCATAAGCGCCGCCTCGAACGCAGCGCGATCCACCGCGCCGCCGAAGGCACCTGCGGCCAACAGCGTCGCCAGCACAGTCCACACGCTCAGTTTGTAAAGACATCCCGCCATCATCACTTTTTCAGGAACAGTTTCTTGATCGCTTCGACAGTCCGATCCACAAAAATCTGACCGCCCTCATGCCCGACCGGACAACTCTCGACCAACGCACTGTAGCCGCCCGCCTTCGTCGCTTCGCGCGTGGCCATATAACCGCTCTCATCCAAAGGACTTGCGAACGAGAGCAATACCGTCTGACCGGCGGGACTGCGGCCCAGAATGCGCACGCCGTATTCAGGATAAAGTTCAAAGGGATTGGTGGCGATCACAACATCTTCCAGACGAATGACATGCATCTCCACACCGACTGCCGGATCGGCGATCTTCTGCGCCTCATAACGCGCCAGCGTCTTTGCAGCCCGGCGTTTCTCCCAATAATCGCCCCCTACGAGTTTTGCTTTGGCATTCAGCTCATCATGCTTTTTTTGGGCCGCACAATACTCGTCTTCCGTCACCTTTCGCCCAGGCAGGTCAAAGCACTCGACACGGTGCGAAAAAACGACATCTGATCGCAGGTCATGACTGACAGCCTGCCACACATCGTCCACCGCCCGCACAACTCTTTCCCCGATCTCGCGCGTCCACGAAACGCCCTTCAGTTTGATCATACGTTCCTCAGCGCCTTTTCGCAGGACGCAACGCGGAACCTGATTTCCTGATGGCGCAATGAAACCCAACACCACCGTTCTTTGACCGTGCCGTTGGCGTACCCCTTCTCGTACCCAGTGCCAGTAGTCGGCGTCGATGTGGGTCCCTCCCCCGCTCTGCGCCGGGGCCTGCGCCGTCAGAACCACCGCCTTCATCTTTTTTTCTGCATCCAGAAAGTAAAGCGCATCCACAGCCTGATCTACGCCGCCCTCCAGATGCCGGAAATCGGCACGGCTTGTACTGCCGTACATCACAGCCGAACCATCTTTATGCACGGTACGCCGACCCTGCGCGATCACGGCATGCCCAAGTCCCCAAGCGAATGTTCCCGGCTGACGTTCTTGCCAAGCCTTGACTGCCGCGTCCGTCAAGCGTCCGAACAGGAAGGACACATACTCTTTCGGCTGCATGGCGTCGCCATAACCGTCGTATTCGTCCTGAGCGGTAACCGGCGCGCAGTGCGTATGTGTCGCGGCCAGAAACAGCTTGTTGATATCGAATCCCGGCAGATGACTCGCCACATGGGCACGGAAGGCCGCCTGCACGCCCGGTCTGATCCGGACCAGATCACATACGACCAGAATCGCGGCGTCCGTCGGCTTGCTCTGCTCACGCGCTTCCAAGGCCAGCACCTCCGCACGGCAGCGGCTCTTGATCGACCGGGCGATCGGGCCGGTCTTGTTACCGTCCAAGGCCACCGGCCGGTCGGGCGTGATATCCGTTTCCGCCGCGCCGATCCACAACTCCGCCGCTATCACAGCGTTGGCCGTTAGCATGAGAGCGGCGATTGCCCCAAACCATAATTCCCTTCCCATATCCTTCCCCCTCCGCCACCAGTCGCAGCCTGCCGCCACCTGGCGACCGGAATTGACGGGCACCGACAAGCGGCCCATGGCCTGATTTCAACCTTCCAGATTCCAGCCGTTGTGCATCGACCGGACTGGCAGCCTCGTCAACCATGTATTCTGACCCCTCGCATGAAAAAACCACGGAGGGGAGTACAAGCGTCACCGCCTACACCAGCTTGCTCAAGCACTCCAGGCTTTTGGCCGCCTGATCCGGTGTGCCGCACTCGACCGAGAAGACGATGTCACGCGGGCACTTTTCCTTGACGATCCGCACGATGCGTTCCCAGTCCAGCACGCCTTCGCCGCAGGCGCAGCCGACCGGCGTGCCCGTGACCTTGCCGCGCTCGGCATCGGAGTGTGAGACCGAGATGTCCTTCGCGTGCAGATGCACCAGCCGCGGCGCCACGTTCTCGATCCAGGCGTACACGTCCGAGCCGGACAGATACGCGTTGCCTGTGTCGAGATTGATGCCGATGGCCGGCGACTTGACCAGATTGTAAATCCGGTCCAAGCCCTCGGGCGTCTTCGAATACTGAGAGTGTGGCTCCAGACCGATCTTGACGCCGCGGCGCTCGGCCACAAAAGCGGCCTCCTGCAGCGTGTACCTGATCAGCACGAAATCCTCCTCTTCCGTCGTCCACTTGGCCTTCTTGCCCTCGTCGGTGTTGATCACCGGCACACCGATCTCACCCGCCACACGGATCGCCAGCTTGATGTACTCGCCGTGCACCTCGGGGCGGCACAGCGGGCCATGCGCCTGCAGCCCCGAGATCGTCAGGCCCGCCGCATCGCACGCCTCTTTGATGCGGTAGGGATCGTCAAACATCGAGACCGTATGGAAATAGCCGGCCTCGCTCATCAGCTCACGGCCGAAGTGGACCATGGGCTCGATGTACTTGTACCCCATCTCCGCAGCCGCCTTCACCGCCCACTCGAACGGCTTGTCGCTGCTGCGTGAAAACTCTGTGTTTAATCCGACATGAATCCGTGCCATTGAAGTTCCTCCTCGTTTTTGCGAAACCTTGCCGCACGTCACCCAATACAGCGGTCGCGGCGGTTGATTCGCCCCGTATTCGTATCGAGTATGACACGACCCATCCATTCCAACCATTGCGTTTTTTCACAAATTGAGTGTGAAATCAAACAAAACCGGAAGCTACCGTGCGCGGCGCCGGTAGTCGCCAGGCGTTTGACCGCACTCTTTCTTGAAGATGGCCGAAAGATACTGCGCATGACAGAACCCCGCACGTCGGGCGATCTCGTCCAACGGCAGATCGGTGGCCGCGAGCAACGTCCGGGCGGCATTGATTTGGACGCGCAGAATTTCATCGTGGACGCTGCGCCCCACCACCCGCCTGAAATGACCGTCCAACGTGGCGCGCGAGACACCGATCTCGCTCGCAATCTGCGAAACGCCGATCCTGTCGCACGCCCGTCGGCGGATCTCGCGCAGCGCATCCGCAACCATCCGATCCGATGTCGCGATCAGATCCGTCGAGGCCCGCTCGACGATCGTGACCGGATCGACCAAGATGTTGGTGACCTGACGCTTGCGGCACCGCATGAAATCATCGAGAAGCTTTGCGGCGCAGTAGCCGATCTCCTCGGTTCCCTGCACAATGCTGGAGAGCGGCGGCGTCGCCAGTTCGCAGATCAAGTCGTCATTGTCAACCCCCAACACAGCGACGTCATCGGGCACACGGAAAGCGAAACGGCGGCACGCCTCCAGCACATGCCGCGCCCGCACATCGTTCGCCGCCAACACGCCGACCGGTTTGGGCAGCGGCGCAAGCCAAGCGCCGATCGCCTCCTGCAACTGCTCCCAACTGTGCGACGGCTTGTAGCGCGCGCTGAAAATGGAGCAGACGTGTCCCTGCTCCTTGACCAGCCGCACGAACGTCTCTTGACGTTCGCGGTTCCACGGATCGATGGTGCTCGCCGGAATCCCGCAGTAGCCAAAGCTCCGCAGTCCGAGCCGCATCAGGTAATCGGCCGCCAGTTCCGCGATCTTGCGGTTGTGGGTGCCGACGGTGGAGACCGTGAGATGGAGATCGCAACCGGGATCGATACCGCCGATGCCGACAACCGGCATGGCGAGTCCGGCAACCTGACGCGGAATGCGGGGGTCGTCCAGATCGGCGATCACCCCGTCGAAATGCCCGCGTCTGAAATCGGGAATTTTGGCTGAGGGATCATCTTCCAAAAACACGCTCCACGTCCCGGACTCGTGCACAAAACGGGTCACGCCCTCAATCACCTTGCGGTCGAAACGCTTGTTGAGACTGAGCACCAAGGCAACATGTAAAGCACGGCTCGTCATTATTTTTGTTCTTCCGAATGATAAGCCGGCCGGAACAACCGGCGCCAGCCCGATGCCGAGACGATCTGATGCAAAACGCCTGGTGTCATGCCGCTACGCTCCCGACTGTCGTTTTCCTGTCCGTTCAGATTGTGGCTTATGGCTGCCGAATAGACAACGACTTTTTTCACTCGTATCCATCGCGCTGTTCCTGCTATGGTTGACGCGCTTATTGTGACTTTGCCGTTTTATCACGTTGACAGACTTCCGGCGTGCATGCCATGTTGCATAAACCGTTGTATCTTGCCGCTTGTGCCGTCGTGCTGGCCTTGGTGGCAGAGGGTATCGCCCGCCATATCGGCGGCCGTTCACTCACTGCGCGGCTCATCCCGATACACCGCTACGAATGTATCCGGCTCAGTGGCAGCGCCGCCAGCGGCACCGTGATGGACGCCGGCGGCGGTTGGCTGAACGACGGCAAACTCACCGAGCTGATCATCTGCTCGCGCTGGAATGGGAACGCTTGGGAACGCCCAACTGACATCACGTTCCGCAACGCCAAGCTCCGCGGATCCATCCGTATCATCGGCATGGGGCGTAACGGACAGAGCGCGGCAGTGCGCGCATCGTCCCGCACGGCAGGCCACACCGGGCGCGCACAGGCAGCGGCCCCGACCCGCATCACGATCAGGAACGTATGGATCGAGTCCGAAGGACGTATCCCGATCTATCTCGCGCCGGGCGTCACGCACGTCACCGTCGAGGACTGCGTGATCACCGGACGCAGCCGTTCCGTCGCCCTGTATCTCGATGCGGAGAGCGGGCAGAACACGATTCGCGGAAACACCTTTGCCGCCAAGGTGGCGCGCGAAGCGGTGGCCGTCGACGGTTCAGCCCATAACCGCATCGAGCGAAACGTCTTCACGCATATACCGCTTGGCGGTATCTACCTCTACCGTAATTGCGGCGAGGGCGGCACGGTGCGGCATCAGACGCCGCACGACAATGTCCTTGCAGACAACCGCTTCATGACGCGGAATCTGGCCTGGCGCTCCTACGGCATCTGGCTGGGTTCACGCAACGGCCGTCGGGCATACTGCGGCTGCGATGCGGGGTATCCGTTTGGCAGCAGTCTGGACGACCGTGATTTTGCCGATCATAACCGCGTGACCGGCAACCGCTTCGAGCCCGATTCGGCGCGTAACATCCGTAATGATGGCACAGGCAACCAATTGGACAGCCGACCGTAACACCACACCATCAGGACCAAAGCTCATCAAGAATCGGCAATTGGGCCGAGCCAAGATCGAAACCGAAGGTGCGGCTCTTCAGCGACAGCACGGGCGGCGCCTGCAAACGTTTGGCGCGCGCCAGGCCGTTGTAGAGCCGCCACATGCGCGTAAGATCGTTGCGGAACGAAGCCTCATCCGGAAAGAGCGCGCGTACGTCGTCTGTGTAGCCGGTGATCTCCCCGACCACGCCCTCAGCATATCCGCGCATCAATTCGTCGAGTGTCGCCGGTACCGGCCGTTCCGTCCAGGCGGCAAACAAGCGATCATGCCAGGCGTAGACCAACGGATCGCCCTTGCCTTCGTCCACATTCTGCGCCGGGCTCAGTTCAGCGGACGGCACGATCAGGATCGATCCCTGGGGAATCATCTCGCGGCCGAACACCTCGTCATTGTAACAACGCGCCAGCTCCCAGACCTCGCGTTTCCACAGATCCGCCAGCGCCGCGAAAAAGCCGGAGATGTCGCCGTACATCGTGCCGTATCCGACGGCACACTCCGATTTGTTGGCGTTACAGGTAAAGACCCCGCCGAACGCGCTGGCCAAAGCCGCCAGCACGCGCCCCGACCGGTCACGCGCCTGCACATTTTCGACGGCTAAATCCGAAAGTGCCATCGCGCGTTTCCTGCCGCCCGGGCGTTCGCAGACACAGCCATCCATCTGCCGCCTCGTCAGCTCCACGCTCTCCTGGATCGGAATTTCGGTATAGTAGCAGTCCAAATTGGCTGCCAAGCGCCGTGCGAGGCTGATCGTGGTGCCGGAATTGTGACGGCTGGGCATATTCGCCAGCAGCAGATGCTCCGGCCCCACAACACGGCAGTACAGCGCCGCGGTCAGCGCGGAGTCGATGCCGCCGGAAGCGCCAACCACCACGCGGCTCAGGCCCAGCCGCTCAAGTTGCAGGCGGCACGCATACTCCAGCGCCTCAATCACCATGCGCGGCGCGGAATGGTCGGCGTGCGCTGATGCGCTGCCGCAGGAGGCGGCCCCCAAATCCAGCGCTGCCTCGCATAACAACGGTGCATGCCGAGCACGTCCGTCCGGCCACCGGACTTGCGTGCCGCCGGCCAGCACGAACAGCGTCTTGCCGGTATCGACCACGCCGGTACCGCAACAGCACGCGGCAGGCACGCCACCGGCGGACGGCGCGTCGCCCAGCGGCCGATCGCGCGTGTAGGGCCGCGTGTCCAGACACAGCAGCAGCCCGGCGTCCGCCCTCATCGTGTCCACACCGTTCGGCAACGCGCGACCGCACCACGCCACAACCTGCATGCCGTTCAGCGTGAAAGGCGCAAAAAGCGAAGGCAGCGCCACGCCCTCCATCGCCGCCACGGCGCCGGCGCACAGCAAGCCCGACACGTTGTCAAAACGGTTCTGGGGCGCAAGGAGTTTGGGCACAAACGGCAGCGGCGAACCGAGCGGCGCCACGCGCCGACCCTCTGCAGCCGCCACCGCCGCGCCGGCCAACCGCCCGCGGTAAGGCACCACCGTCCCCAACACGACCGCCAGTCCCTGCGAGGCCTCGACAATACGTGCAAGACCGCGCTCGCACGCCCGCAGACAAGAACCGTCGAGCCACTCGGGACCAGCCAAGAACCCGCTCAGCGCCCACTCCGGGAAGACGGCAATACGCATGCCGTCTTCCCGCGCACGCGCCATCGCGGCCAAGATACTCGCCGTGTTCGCGTCAGGATCACCCTGACGGATCAGCATCTGGTGCAGACGCACACGGCCTTGGGTGATTGCATCCATAAACGAGGTGCTTAGCGCTGGACGCGGGCGTTACCCTTCCAGACGCTCCAGACCTGGTCTTCGTCCGCCGGCAGGGCGTAGTCCACCAGCATCGTCGTGGCCAGCGCACCGGTCGCCCAGCCGAACTGGATCCACTTTTCTGGTTCCCAGCCCTTCAGAATGGCGTAGAGCATGCCGCCGACAAATCCGTCGCCGCCGCCGATACGGTCCAATACCGCGATCGGACGCGGCTGCACCACGAACCACTCCGTGCCGACCGACATCAGCGCGCCCCAGTGATGGGCGTTGGCGTGCTCGACCTCACGCAACGTCGTGCCATAGACCTGCGCGTTGGGGAAAGCCTTCTTGACCGTCTCGATCATGCCCTTGAACCCGTCGATTTTCGCCGCGATATCCTTGCCGCCCGCTTCTGGCCCCTTCACACCAAGGCAAAGCTGGAAATCCTCCTCATTGCCCACGAGGATGTCCGCCACGCTGGCGATCTCTTTGAAGACCGCGGAAAGCTCCGCCTCACGGCCCTTCCAGAAGGAGGCGCGGTAGTTGAGGTCGAATGAGATCTTGGTCCCGTACTTCTTGGCGGCGCGCGCCAGCTCAAGGCAGAACGTGCTGGTCTCGGGCGACAGCGCACCGATCAGGCCCGACAGATGGACGATCTGCACTCCCTCCTGGCCAAAGATACGGTCCAGGTCGAAATCCTTGACGTTGAGCGTGCGCCCGACCTCGCCGGCACGGTCGTTCCAGACGCGCGGGCCGCGTGAACCCAGACCGCTGTCGGCAATGTTGATCTGGTGGCGATAGCCCCACGGCCCCCCCTGCTCAACCTCAACCCCCTCGAAATCCATGTGGCGGCTGCGCAGGTTGTCCTTGATGAGCTGGGCGATGGGACTGCCCTTCACAAAGGTGGTCAACACCTTGACCGGCATCCCCAGATAGGCCGCCACGCTGGCGACGTTCGTTTCGGCGCTGGTCGCCTGCATGATGAAGTTCCCGCCCAAATGCACCGGCTGTCCGTTGACCGGGGTGATCCGGATACCCATGCTCGTGGGAACCAAAAGCGCGTATTTGCAATTCTGCTTCAATTCAAGCGTCATGACCTCTCCAACCTCCAAAAAAACCATTCAACCGGCATCAACCGACCTCCATACCGACTCAAGCATGGACATTGCGAACGGTAACATACCCCCTTCCACAAAGTCAAGAATTGCACTTGCTTAAGATGACAAAATAACATAAAGTGTCATTTTGTTCCGGTCACACCGGAGCGAATCCCAACGACTGACTTACAGAAAGAGACTCATCATGTCATCACGCCGTGCCTCCGCACTGGTTATGCTGGCCACGTTCGCATGTTCAATGACCACACTCGCCGCAGGTTTTGCGCTGTACGAGGCCAGCGCGCGCGGGAATGCCATGGGAGGGGCGCTCGTCGGCGACACCGGCGACGCCTCGGCCAACTACTTCAACCCGGCCAACCTGACCGACCTCAGCGGCACACACACGCTCATCGGCGTGACCGCGATCCATCCGGTACTGGACATCACCGCCAACGGCGAAAAGAACAACCTCGACGCGGGCTGGTTCGCGCCGCCCCACGCCTACGTCTCCCAACAGCTTGCCGATGACTGGTTTTTCGGCTTCGGTATCTATACGGAGTACGGTCTGGGCACAAAGTATGACCGCGACTGGAACCTGAAGTGGAGCAGCACCGAGACCACGCTGGAAACGATCACCCTCAACCCCAACATCGCCTACAAGGTCAACGACCGCCTGTCGCTCGCCGCCGGCCTGCGCGTCATGTACCTGGACTTTGACCACCGCAAGACCCCGTTCGACAACGACACGATCGGCGCGCTGCCGCCCCCCTACCCGCCATTGCCGGTGATCGGCAGCATGCGCACCCGCGTCAAGGGCGATTCCTGGGGCTACGGCTACAACCTCGGCGTGTCCTACAAAATCCTGGACAACCTGGATGCCGGCTTCGTCTACCGCTCGCGCGTGCGCCACACGGTGAAGGGCGATTTTGAGGCCGACAGCTCGGCACACACGACGGCACCGGTTGCCATTCCCAATCCCCTGCCGTACGGCCATTCATCGGCGCGCGGCGAGATCGAGCTGCCGCCCTCCTGGACCGCCGGTTTGAACTACCGCCCCGCCGAACGCCTCAATATTGGCTTAGCCGCGATCTACACCGAATGGAGCACCTACGACGATTTGACAATGACCTTTGGCCCTACGCTCGGCAACCACGACAAACTGCCGCGTTCATCGGAACAGAAAAACTGGAGGGACGTCTGGCGCCTCGCCCTGGGTGCCGAATATCTGCTCACGGAGCGCTGGTCGGTACAGGGCGGCTACGTGTACGACGCGGACCCCATCAACCGCAGCTACACCGACACCATGCTTCCCCCCGGTGATCGCCACATTCTCAGCGCAGGCGTCGGCTACGCGCTCGACACCTGGACCCTCAACGCCAGCTACGGCCTCATCATCCTGAAGGACTGCTCACGCACCGTCAGTAACGGCACGAAGAGCGCGAGCGTCGAGTTCGACGACGGCTTCTGCCACCTGATCGCCCTATCGGTCGCCAAGCGCTTCTAGCCGGAAGCCCAGCCCGGCGATCTTCGCCAGCAACGCGTCCGAGGCATGCGCCGCCTGTACCCGTGTGGAGGCGAACTCGCGACGCATCGGATACCGGCTGCGCTGCGCGTCAAACGCCGCGGCCCGCGCGGCATCGTCGGCCACACACGAGCCGGCAAGGCACCGTGAATCGGCCTCAATGTCATACACGGCCAGCACCAGCTCGCGCAGCACCTCCTCGTCGCTTCGCCCGGCCACATCGCCCCGCCACAGCGGCAGCGGCGGCTCGGGCAGTGTGAACGGATACGCGGCGGGCACGCCGAGAAACTCGCAGGCGCGCCGGTAGACAATCGCCGTGCCGTTCACCTTGCCCTCATAGGCATGCCCCGCGATGTGCGGCGTCGACAGCGCCGCGCGCGCCAGCAGATCAGGGCGGTAAGCCGGCTCGCCTTCCCAGCAGTCGATCACCGCCTGCGCCACGCGACCGTCGTCCATCGCCGCCAGCAGCGCATCCGTATCCACCACCGGGCCGCGCGCCGCGTTGATGAAAACGACACCCGGCCGCAGACGCGCGAGCCGCGCCGCATCCAGCAGGTGGAAGGTGGCGTCCGGCCCTTGGCGCGTGAGCGGCACATGGCAGGTGACGACATCCGACTCCTCCAGCACACGTTCCAGCGAGACAAACGCGGCAGCCTCGGCATCGTCCGGATCGCGCTGGCGCGGCGGATCGTTGGCCAGCACACGCATCCCAAGCGCCCGCGCATGGGCACAGACGCGGCGTCCGACGTTCCCCACGCCGATCACGCCCAACGTGCGGCCTTCGAGCGTCAAACCCGTCCGTCCGCCCAACCACAGCAGCGCCGCCGTGACGTAGGTCGCGACGCTCTCCGCATTGCATCCCGGCGCACCGGTCCAGACAATGCCGCGCGACGCCAGATAGGGGATATCGATGTGGTCGGTGCCGATCACGCCCGACCCATAGAAACGCACCGCGCTGCCGTCGAGCAGAGCGGCGTTAATCTTCGTGGTCGAGCGGGTGATCAGCAGCTCGGCGTCGCGCACGTCATCGGCCGTGATCTGGCGGCCGTCCTTGAGCACCACCTCGCCCAGCGTGCCGAACGCCTCGGCCGCATAGGGCATGTTCTTGTCGCACACAATCTTCATCGCGAAACCCTAAAGCCATCAGCCCTCAAAAGAAACTCATGCTGGTCTTCTTGAATTCCCTGACCGAGAGCAGCAACTGCCCGCCCGCCAGTCCGGCCTCACGTGTCAATCGTTCGAAAAGCTGCTGCGTCTTCAACCACTCCGGCGTATGGATCATGGCGTAAAGACGGAAAGGAAAGACATCCAGGCGCGGCCTTTCGTAGCAGTGCGTCACCTCCGGGAACGCCGCGACACGGCGTCCGGCCTCCAGCACCTCTTCCTTCGGCATGTCCCAACAGCACATGCCGTTCGCCTTAAAACCGATCTCGCGGTGGCGCAGCAGCAGCCCGAAACGACGCAGCACGCCGGACGCCTGCCAAGCGCGGAGCTGTTCAAGCAGGTCACTCTCCGTCATGCCGAGCCGATCCGCAACATCCCGGTAGACACGCTCACTGACCGGCACATTCCCTTCCAGCGCGCGCACAAGCGCACGTTCCGCCTCATCCAGCGTAACAACATTGGCAGACTCACGCGCCAACGGTAAACGGGGCTCTACCTTCTCGTCGCGATCACGCGTACGGATGTCAAAAATCACATCGATCTTAAATCGCCGCGTGGCCGGCAGTTCATGGATACCATACGGCTGACAGGCGGCACGCAACTGCTGCAGGTCATCGGCGAACGTCTCGCTGGGCGCGGCCAGCGTGAACCAGAGGTTCGGCCAGCTCTGGTCACCCGGCCCGCCCGGCAGATCGCGCGGCAAGGGCTCCGGCCAGCCGCGCTCGTAGGCGTGGGTCACGCCGCGCACCGCCGCCACCCTGCCGGCGACTTCCGCCAGCCGGGCGCGCGGCACCGTCATGGCGCACAGCGCGCTGCGGTAGCCCAGGCGGCGCGCGTCAAAGACCGCGCCAAAGCGGCGTGCCTCGCCCGACGCCAGCAACCGCCGCACCAAATCCAAAACCGCTGCCTCAGAAAGACCGCACGCCGCGCCCGTCTCCGCAAACGGACGCTCCGTCAGCGCGATGCCGCGCTGAAGCGCCACCAGCGCCGCGGCATCCTGCTCACTGAAATCAAACATCATCTCTCCCCAAACCCGACATCCCGACTTCGATCCGAGAACAAAAACCTAGCGTTCTTGCGTCTCGTCCGTCTCCGGCTCGACCTTCTTTTTACGCCTAGGCTTGACACGTTCTTCTTCCACCGTCGGTGCCGGCGCGGGCACCCCCATCGACAATTCTTTGACGCCGATCTCTTTGAGACGCATGGAGACAATTTTCGAGATGCCCTTTTCCTGCTGCGTCACGCCGTACACGATGTCCGATCCGGCGATCGTGTGCTGGTTGTGCGTGATGATCAGGAACTGCGATTGCGTCAGGAAGTCTTTGAGCGCCTGCACGAAACGTCCGATATTGCTGTCATCCAGCGCGGCATCCAACTCGTCGAGCATGCAGAACGGCGCGGGCTTGATCATGAAGATCGCGAACAGCAGACTCACCGCCGTCATGGTGCGCTCGCCGCCGGAGAGCAACGTCACCGACTGCGGACGCTTGCCGGGCGGCCGCGCGATGATGTCAATGCCGCACTCCAGCGGATCTTCCGCGTTTTCCAACAGGACCAGCTTGGCCTGGCCGCCATTGAAGAGCTTGGTGAACATCGTCTCGAAATTGGCGTTGGCTTGCTCGAAGGTCGTCTGGAACATCTCGCTCGACTTCTTGTTGATCATGGTGATCAGATCAAGAATCTGTTCTTTTGACTTCAGCAGATCCTGCTCTTGCGCCTTCAGGAAGGTGTACCGCTCCTCCAGCTCTTTGTACTCCTCGATCGCCACGAGATTGACAGGGCCGAGGGCCTGAATCTCCGCCGTCAACTGCGCGACACGCGCCTCGATCTCCGGCACCGGCGGCAGCTCGCCGTTTTCCCACGCCGGATCGGGATGTGCGACCAGTTCCTCCGCAGAAAGACCGTATTCGTTGTAGATGTGATCGATCTGATTCTGCCGGCGCATGCGCGACTCAGCGATCTCGACCTCGGCCTTGCTCTTTTCCTCGCGCGTGCGATCCAAGGCGCGGCGCCGCTCGGTGAGGGTCGCGTCGGTCTTTTCCAACTCGCGCTGGCGCGCCGCACGTTCGCGCCGGGTCTCTTCGATCTTCATGTGCAGCGTTTCCGCCGCGATGCGCATCGGATCCAGGTTGTCTTCAAGCGTCTGGATCTCAACCGTCAGCCGCTCGATGCTTTCGTCGTACGACATCACGCCGCGACTGCGTCCCTGAATCGTGCGCTCCAGCTCGTCAATGCGCGTCTGGATCGATTCCCGCTGTGACGCCGCATGCTCCAACTGCTGCGTCAAACTGGAGACCTGGATGCGGCATTCGGTGAGCGCGTGACTCCATTCACCGTAAACACCCTCCAGCTCCTGCAGCGTGGCCGACAGTTCAGCCGTACGTTCCAGCAGCTCGCCGCGCAATCCCGTCAAAGCCTGAAGCTCGCCGCTCAACGCACCACGACGTTCGTCATCACCAGCCGTCAACGCGGAGATTGATTCCAGTTCTTTGGCCACCGCCGCCATCCGACCACGCACACGCTCCGTCTCGCGGCTGACCGTTTGGTATTCGCCTTCCGCCTGAGCCGCCTTTCGCCGGTTCTCGTCCCGCTCCTGGCGCGTCTGGTTCACCAGCACCCCCAACTCGCCGACGCGCGCGTTGAGCTGCTCAAGACGACGACGATGCGTGGCTAAACGCTCTTCGAGTAAGTCGAGCTGTTCACTCGTGTCAGCCACCAGCATGCGGCGCGCGAGCGGGCTGGACACCTGGCTGTCCGGCATCCAGAGTTCCGCGCAGCCGTCGCCATGCATCATGACACCGCCGCGCGTGACAACACTGCATCCCTCAGGGATGACCTCGGGCACATCCTCCAGACGTTCCGCCAAAAACACCGAGCCGAGCAGCCGTTCCGCCGCCGGTGCAAATCCGTCGGTGACCTGCACTTGGTCCAGTAGGTTGACGAGTCCGGGCGGCGGCGTACGGCGCTCGCCGTTACCGCCTTCGGCCGCAACAATACGCGCGGCCGCATGCTGGCCCTGCGCAAACAAAGCCGTTAGCGCCTGGCGCGCGCTGGCGGCGTCTCGCACCACCACCGCGTCCAGCCAGGCACGCAGTGCCGCTTCGAGCGCTAGGCGCAAATCAGAGGGGGCGCTCAATTGATCGGCCAGTGCGCCGAGTACCGCTTGCGGCGCGAGCCCCAGCGGATTTTCCGGATCCAGCACTTGTTGCGAGCCTGCGGCGAATTCGTCGGAGGATTCACGCTTATCGGTCAACAGCTCGATCTGCGCGCGTTTCGCGGAGGCCTCGGACTGCATGCGGGACGCCTCGTCCTGCACGCGTTTCATCTCGGCGGCAACAGAGGCGCGCTCCTCCTCCAGCGTTTCCAGTCTCTCCCCTACACTCTCGGCATCGGACCGGGAACGGTCGAGCCGCGCCTTGACCTCCGCGCGAATCTGGTCGGCGGCGGCCAGCGCCTCCTCCATCTGGCGGTGCTCGGCGGTCAGGCGGTCGCGCTTCATCAGCACATCGCGCTGACGCGCCTCCATCTCGGCAAGTGCCTGCTGAATCTGGGCGCTGCGGCGCTCGCACTCGACGGAGCGCTGCCGATCCTGCTGGAGCTGTTGGCGCGTCTGATCGATCCGCGCCCGATGCGCGTCAAAGCGCGCCTGCGCCTCCTCAAGCTTACCGCGTTCGACATCAACGGCCTGCTGGGTCAGTAAACGCTTCTGCTCCAGCGATTCGATCTGCATCTTGAGCTGTTCGATCTGCGCCCGCGTTTCCGAAATCTCGCGGTTGTCGCGCTCAGCCCAAGCGCGGTATTCGGCGATGCGCTGCTCGTTGACCTTGATGACTTCCTGCGCACGGATAAAGCGGTTGTCCGCCTGCGCCGCCTGTTCGGTCAGCTCGGCGATACGGGCCTCGGTCTCATGGATCAAGGTGTGGATGTTGGACGACTCCGCCTCGGCTTCGGCCACAAACTCCTGATGCGCGACCAGTTGCCCGCCAAGCGCGTGGATGGAGGTGTCCAGCTCGCGGATACGGATGTCGAGCGCGGCGAGCCGGCGGCGGGTGAGAAAGATGTCGAGCCCCCGCAGTTCGTCACGCAGTTCGCGATACTTCTGCGCTTTTCCAGCCTGGCGCTGGATCGTGCCGATCTGGCGCTTGACCTCGCGGATCACGTCGGCGAGGCGCAGCAGGTTCGCTTCGGTCTGTTCGATCTTGCGCAACGCTTCCTTGCGGTCCGCCTTGAACTTGGTGATGCCGGCGGCCTCCTCAAAAACCGCGCGGCGATCCTCCGGCTTAGACGAGAGAATGGCATCGATCTGGCCTTGCGCCATCACCGAATAGGAAGTCGTGCCGATGCCGGTGCCCATGAAAAGCCGATGGACATCCTTGAGACGGCAGAGGTTCTTGTTGATGAAGTATTGGCCTTCGCCGGAACGGAAGACGCGGCGGGTGATCGTGACTTCATTGAATTCGGTGTCCAGCACGCCCTCGCAATCCGCGAAGGTGATCGAGACCTCGGCCATGCCCAGCGGTTTGCGGTTATCGGTTCCGTTGAAAATCACGTCTGGCATCTTGGCGCAGCGCAACGCGGTCGGGCGCTGCTCGCCCAGCACCCAGCGGATCGCGTCGGAGACATTGCTCTTACCGCAGCCGTTCGGCCCCACAATCGCAATCATGCCAGGTTCGAACTGCAAGCGGGTCTTGTCGGCAAAACTTTTAAAGCCGGTGATTTCGATCTGTTTTAGATACACGGAAACCTCAAAATCCGATCCCTCGCGGGCACGCTCTATCCCCGCATGCGGACGGGTGAGGTTGTAGCAAACCGACTGTTGAAATGAAAGTCTAAATCAGTTGGATGCTGGCGGGGATGCCGAAAACACCGACCAGCCTCCACCCAGCGCTTTGTACACGCGAATCAGATGGTCGGTGATCGCGCCTTCGCTGATGGTCACCGCTTCTTCAAAGGAGAGCAGCGAACGCTGCGCGTCAAGCACGGCGTTAAAATCAGCCAGTCCGTTTGTGTACTGATTCTGCGCCAAAGCGACCGCGTCGCGCGCCGCCTGGGCGGCGTTACGCAGGGCCTCGCAGCGCGCGAACTCACGCCCATAGGCGGCGAGCGCATCGCGCAATTCACGCACCGCCTCCAGCACTGTCTGCTCGTAGGCCGCCAGCGCCTGTTCCTGCAGCGCGTGCTGCACCTCGATGTTGGCGCGGATCGACCCGGCGCGGAAAATCGGCCAGACCACTGACGGGCTGATGCCGAAGAAACGGCTGCCCGACTCCAGAAACGAACCTTCTTCAAGGGATTCCAGGCCGACCGAACCGGTCAGCCGGAAAGTCGGGTAACGATCCGCCTCGGCCACGCCAATGCGCGCCGTCTGGGCCGCCAGGCGCCGTTCGGCGGCGCGCACATCTGGACGACGGCGCAACAGATCGGCCGGGATCCCCACCACCACCCGCGGCGCAGCCGTCGGGATCGGCGCGGCAGCCGTCAGAGCGGCGTCCAATTCTCCCGGCATCGTCCCGGTCAACACGGCCAGCGCGTTAAGCGCGGCCTCCTCCTCGCTCAACAGGCCGGGGATGGTGGCGCGCGTACGCTCGAGATTGTAGCGGGCCTGCTCCACGGCCAACGCATCACTGATGCCGGCCTTGGCACGGGATTCGACCAGATCCAGCGTGTCGGCCTGCACCGCCAGATTGGTGTGGGCCACCGCCAGCCGCTGGCGAACGGTTTGAAGTTGCGTGTACACGCGCGCGGTCTCCGCCGCCACGCTCACCCAGATCTGTTCCAGCGTTGCCACGTTGGCTTCGAACTCTGACTGGGCGGCCTCAATGGCGCGGCGCCGGCGCCCGAACAGGTCAAGCTCCCACGAGGCGTCAAACCCCGCCGTATAGAAGTCACCCTCACCCGGCGCCCCCGCATTGTCACTGTTGCGGAAGCGGCGGTAAGCGCCACCGGCATCCACCTCGGGCAAAAGTCCGGCGCGGCTGATGCCCAATCGGGCGCGCGCCTCACGCACACTGGCAATGCCGCCTTGAATCGTGCGGTTCGCGCACAGCGCGCGGTCCACCAGTTGCGTCAGGACGGGATCATTGAACACGGCCCACCAGGCGGCGACCTCCGAGCAGTCGATCGCCGTGCCCTCGATGGCCTGCGGCAACGGTGCGGCGGGGGGCGCAGGCTCAGGCACCCGATAATCCGGCCCGACAGCACGGCATCCCAGCATCAGCGTCAACAGCAGGCTCACGCTTGCCGCAGTGCGAAGCGAGGATTTCGGCCCAAGCCGCAAAAGTCCCTTGAGCCATTCGCGCCATGCCTGGAAGAAAGCGTAGAGGCCGGGCACCAGAATAATGCCGAAAACCGTCGCGGCGATCATGCCCGACAGCGTTGTGACGCCGATCGCGCGTCGACTGGCCGCGCCGGCGCCGGTCGCGTAGACCATCGGCAACACGCCCAGCACAAAGGTCAGCGCCGTCATCAGCACCGCACGGTAGCGCTGCCCCGCGCCCTCGGCGGCAGCCGCCACGATGGACTCGCCCTCCTCACGTTTGACCTTGGAAAACTCCACGATCAGAATCGCATTCTTACTGGCCAGAGCGATCAGCAGAATCAACCCGAGCTGCGCGTAGATGCTGAGCGACATCCCCCAGACCTTCAATCCGTAGAACGCGCCGGCCATAGCCACAAAGATCGAAAGCATCACCGGCATCGGGATGGTCCAGCTCTCATACTGGGCCACGAGGAACAGATAGCCGAAGACCAGCGCGGCGATGATGAGCAGTACGGTCTGACCCGAGGCACGCTTTTCCTGGAAACTCAGCCCCGACCACTCGAAGGAGTACTCTTTGGGCAACGTCCGGCTGGCGACCTCCTCGATCCGCGCCATCACGTCGCCACTGCTCGCGCCCGGCACAAGCTGGGCCGTGATGGCGGCACTGGGATAGAGGTTGTACCGCGGATAGAGCCGCGGGGCGATCTGACTCTCCAGCGAGACCAGACTGCCCAAAGGCACCATGGCGCCGCGCGTGCTGCGCACGTACAGCCTGAGCGCGTCCTCCGGCGTACGACGTCCCGTCCAGTCGGACTGGATGATCACCTGGTTGACCTGCGTATCCAGATTGACATCGTTCACGTAGTACGAGCCGAAATAGTTCTGCAGGGTGCCGAACACCTTGGCGACCGGCACATCCAGCATCTCGCATTTGATGCGGTCCACGTTCATGCGGATAGAGGGTGTGTTGGCCGTGAAACCGCTGAAGGCGAAGAGCACACCCGGCACACGGTTGATTTCCACCAGGAATTGCTTCAGCACGGCATCCAGCTTAGCGGGATCGCTGTCCGTCAGCGCCTGTAGCCGAATATCGAGCCCGGAGTTTGCACCCAGTCCCGGGATCGAGGGCGGCATGAAGAAATTCAACTCAGCTCCGGTGATTGTGGCGCATTTGCTGCGGATCGTGTTCATGATCGCGGCCGCCTGCAAGTCTGGCGCGTGACGTTCCGCCCAATGCGTGAGCCCGACAACCACCAAACCCACGTTTTCAGCCCGTCCGCCCATCATGCTGAACCCGGTGATGGCCTGAACGAACTGCACGCCCGGCACGTCGCGCACTACGTCACTGATCGCGTGCATCACCTGCTCGCTCCGCTTCTTGGCCGCTCCCTCGGGCAGCCGCACGTCCGCAAAAATCACCCCCTGGTCTTCCTCTGGCAGGAAGGATGTCGGCGTGTGCTTGAACCACACCCACGTCAGCATGACCGTGCTGATCAGCAACAACGCGGTCAGGGCCAGTCGACGCGCCAGAAAGACGGCGAGCGAGACATAGCCGCTGCGGCTGCGGTTGAGCAGCGCGTTGAACCAGCCAAAAGGCCCGCGGCGGTGCAACTTGGGCGGGTTCAGCATGGTCGCACAGATCGCGGGACTGAGGGTCAGCGCGTTAAGCGTGGAAAAGCAGATCGCGACCGACATCGTCACGGCGAACTGTTGATAGACCTTCCCGGTGATGCCGGGAATGAACGCTACCGGAACAAAAATCGCGAGCAGCACCAGTGTGGTGGCGATCACGGCGCCGCTCACCTCTTTCATCGTCAAAGAGGCGGCCGACTTACGATCCATGCCGCGCGTTTCCATCAGGTACTGCACGCGCTCCACCACCACGATCGCGTCATCGACGATCGAGCCGATCGCCAGCACCAGACCGAAGAGCGTCAACGTGTTGATGCTGTAACCAAAGGCCTTCATCACCGCGAAAGTGGCAAACAGCGAAACCGGGATGGTGACCATCGGCACCAGTGTCGCGCGCCAATCCTGCAAGAAAAGATAGCAGACAAAAACGACCAGCACAAAGGTCAGGAACAGCGTGGAGATGATTTCCTGGATACTGGACCGTACGAACTTGGTGGCATCATACGCGGTCATCAGCTCCATGTCGTCCGGCATACGTTCGCGCAGACGCACCAATTCTCGCTGCACCCCGTCCATCGCCTGAATCGCATTGCTGCCGGGTTTTTGCGCAAGCGCGATCGATACCGAGTCGGCACCGTTGTAAATGCTGCTGAAACCGTAGTTGCTTTCACCCAGCTCCACTTTGCCGATATCTTTAAGCCGCACCACCCCGCCCTGTTCTTCGGTCCGGACAATGATCTCCTGAAAATCTTCCGGACGGTTCAAACGGCCCTGCGTCTGGATTGTCAGCACCTGCTTGATTTCCCCCGGATTGGGAGACGTACCGGCCGCCCCCAACGCGGCCTGGACGTTCTGGTTCCGGATGGCCGTAATGACCGCATCCGCGTCCATCCCCAACGCGGCCAGCCGTTCGGCATCCAGCCACACGCGCATGCTGCGCTTAGGCCCGTAAACCGTGACGTCGCCAACGCCCGGCACACGCGCCAGCACGTTTTTGATGTGGTTGTACACATAGTCGGAGAGCGCCAGCCGGTCATAAGTGCCCTTCGGCGAGCGCAGGGTCAGGAAGCCGAGCACGTCCGACGAACGTGTATACACCGCGACGCCCTGCTTGGTCACCTCTTCAGGCAACCGCGGTGTCGCCTGCTGCACACGGTTCTGCACCTTGACCATGTCGAGGTCCAGATTGGTGCCGATCTCAAACGTCACCGTTAAATTATAGTTGCCCGAATCGTCGCAATCCGAGGCCATGTACAGCATGTCGTCGACGCCGTTGATCTCTTCCTCAAGCGGAATCGCGACGGTGTTGGCCAAATCACTGGCACTGGCGCCCGGATAGCGCGCCCGCACCGAGACCTGAGGGGGCGTCACCTGGGGATACTGCGTGATCGGCAATGTTTTGACAGCCAAAATGCCGGCAAGGGTCAGCACGATCGAGATGACCAACGCGAACCGGGGACGTTCAATGAAAACATCGGAGATCATTTACGCTCAGCCTCCTTGGAAGACGCAAGCGTCACCGGCTGCCCCGGAATCACTTTCTGGACACCTTGCACCACCACGCGCTCGCCCGCTTTGAGACCAGCGGCCACGGCCATGCGGCCCTCGTGAATCGCGCCGGGGGTGATGGGACGTCGTTGCGCGATGCCCGCCTCATCAACCACATAGACAAAGTGCCCCTCGCCGTCTGTCAGCAGCGCCTCCTGCGGGATCACAGCCGATTTCGGCGCGCGGGCAAGGTCAACCAGAACGGTCACATAGCCGTCCGGCACAAGCAGTCCATGCCGGTTGGAGAAACGCGCGCGCACCGACAGCGTCGCCGTGTCGGCCGACATCGTGTTGTCTTCAAAATCAAGTGTGCCCACCTCATCCGACAATGTGCCGGTGGGCAGACGGAAACGGATACGTAACGCATCCTGCATGCGTTCCGTGCCGAACTTTTCAATGGCCGCGAGATAATCTTTATCCGTGACGGAAAACGCGATGCGGATGGGATCCACCTGCACGATGCGCACCAACGCGCCCAACGACGGCGACACAAAATCGCCCACATTTGCGACGGTGCGTCCGACGCGGCCATCAATCGGCGCAAAAATGCGCGTATGCTTCAATTCGAACTCGGCGAGAGCCAAGTTGGCGATCGCCTGCTTGACGGCCGCGCGCCCCTGCGCCACATCGCTACGCGCCGTGTCGAGATCCGCCTGCGTGATGGCGCGCGTGTCCGAACGCTCCAAACGACTCAGATAGCGTTCGGCACGGTCGAGCGCGGCCTCGGCCTGGCCGATCTCCGCCTTACGCACCGCAACCCGCGCCTCGTACTGCTCGGGATCGATAGTGAAGAGCAAGTCGCCCGCCTTGACATGCGAGCCCTCTTTGAAATGCACGTGCTTGATATATCCGCTAACCTGCGCACGCAGCTCAACATCCTGAATCGGCTCAATCCGCCCGATATACGTGCTGGGCGGATTCACTTCCGCTTCCTCCACGGTGTAAACCGCGACTGACGGCGGTCCGCCAGCCCCGCCCAGCATGGCGGCCAACGACGGTGACTCGCCAACCGGCTTTTGAGGAACCAAGGCGCGTGCCATCCAACCCAACCACAGCAGACAGGCGGCCGTCAACAACCAGCCCATAACCTTGGCTACGGGATGTTCACGTTTGGCCGCCTTCGATTTCTCCATCTCTTCGCTCATACAAGGAACCCTTTCTCGCTCAAAATCAACATTTCACAACATTCCAGACCGCTTGGAACCCCAGCCGAAGCGCACTTTCAAGATCGGTTCCCAAACAGTGTGAAAGTTCATGTTCCAACAAACCCAACCAAATGACCATAATCACTGAAGACACCGCCACAAGATCCGCATCGGGACGGATGGCACCCGTACGCCGCATACCCTCCAACGCCGATAACACGATGGCATAAGGCATGGACGACACACTGCGTATCCGCTGGTGCACCGGCACGAATTTTGAGGAAGACCAGTCAAGCCGCCGCACCATCAGGAAAAAGCGTCGGTTGGCCGGCGTGTCGATGATCAGACGCGCACGCTGCACAAAATAGTCGGTCAGCGCCTCCAGCGAATTCAAAGACGACGGATGCGACAGCGTGCGCGCCAACTGGGCGGTATGCCGCTCGGTCATGAAAACAACGAGCTCGGCGAGCAGTTCTGGCTTGCTTTTGAAATGCCAATAAACCGCGCCTTTGGTCAGGCCGATGTGTTGCGCCACATCAGCGAATGTCGTGCGCTCATAGCCGTTTTCCACGAACAGCTTAAGCGCGGCCTTCAAAATCCGCAATCGCGTTTTTTCTGCCTCGGCTTTGGTTCTTCGCGCCATGAAAACCCCCTCCCCTTGTTCGGATGGGCGCAAACTATACATACCTCCGGGTAGGTATGCAAGGCGAAATCACACCCATGCCTTTCCCGGGCAGGGCGTTTTTATTTGAACGGTTTTTGTGCGGTGAGGGATCGCATGGCGTA
>DAOTKE010000010.1:0-38711 GCA_035449085.1 Kiritimatiellia bacterium
TTTTGCCAGAAAACCTTTCACAAGGAGAACAGCCTTCTCATCTTACCTCAAGTAAAAATTCCTAAATCCTAACGCGGGCGAAGCCCGCAACCCAATTCAATCTCACACAAGCGCACAAAGGCTTCTTTTAAACCGGCATCCACCTTCGTGGCCTCGTGTGAGAAACAACTTGTTTTTATTGCTGTTGTTGGGTTGGTGAGGCACTAACTCCGTGCAATGCCCAGCCGTTGCTCGATATCCTCGATCGTGCCGCCCTTGGTCTCCGGCATCCAGCGGAGGGCGAAGATGATCTGGCAGACCATCATCAGCCCGAAAAAACCGAAGGCATACGTGCCTGCGCGTTCTGCCACGGCCGGGAAAGCCCACGAGATGAGCGTGCACATGAACCAGTGGGTAAAGCAACCAAACGCCTGTCCCTTGGCGCGCACGGCATTCGGGAAGATCTCCGAGATGAAGACCCAGATCACCGCACCGGATGAAATGGCGAAGCAGGCGATGAAGCCCAAGATGCCCCCGATGGCGAGCACGGCGTTAGCCTGCTCACCCAGTGAAAGCTGCCACGCCACCAGGAAGTGCATCACCGTCATGGCAATTGAGCCCCCGATGATCATGACACGCCGTCCGAACCGGTCGATAATCAAAAAGGCCAGCATTGTGAAGATCAGGTTGACCGTACCGACACCAATGGTCGCGGCAAGGGCTGATTGGGCACCGACGAAGTTCTCAAAGATGCGCGGCGCGTAGTAGTTGATGGCGTTGATGCCGGAGACCTGGTTAAAAAAGGCGATGAAGAAAGCCAGCACGATCGGCTTGACGTAGCGCAGCTGGAAGAGCGGCACCGTCCCCACCCGCTCCGCCTCGGCCAGCGTCTCATCGATCTCCGCCAGTGTCTTCTCCGTATCGGGATCACCCACCAGGTCGAGGACTGCGCCCGCTTCTGTCTTGCGACCCATACGCACCAGCCAGCGCGGCGATTCCGGAATGGAGAAAAGGAGCAACAGGAAGGCGACGGCCGGGATGCACTCCACGCCCAGCATCACGCGCCACATCACTTCTTCGGTAGTCATCGGTGCCGAAGTGAAAACCTTGGCCAGACTTTCGCACGCCTGCCCCAGCCAGGTCCCCGACACCATGAATTTGGCCACAAAGTAATTCGAGACGTAAGAGATCAGGATGCCGAAAACGATATTGAACTGGTTCATGGCCACCAGACGTCCGCGCACCGGGCCCGGCGAGACTTCCACGATGTAGAGCGGCACGACCACCGAGGAGCCGCCGATGGCCAGACCGCCGATGAAACGCATCCAAGCCAGCACCGGCTGCGTGCCCGCGAACGCGCAGCCCGCCGCCGAGATCAGGAAGAGAAGAGCCATCAGCATCAGCGTCGGTTTGCGCCCAAAACGGTCGGAAGGCCAACCCACACTCAACGCGCCGAAGATCGTGCCGATCAGCGCGCCGGACACCGTGAAGCCGTGCCAGAAGCCCGAGAGCTGGAACTCGTTCTGGATCGCCTGTTCGCAACCCGAAATCACACCGGAATCAAAACCGAACAGAAAACCGCCCAAGGCGGAAACGATCACGATGTACAGCAACGCCGAATTTACGTTTTTTGTGCGCGTGGTCGTGCTAACCATACAAGAGACTCCCCTTCACCTGCGAGCGGGCGGGCCCTCCCCCCGTATCTTCTCTGAGGTGTCGAGACAGTATAGGCGCTAGTCGCGTTAAGGGCCATGGCTAATCTGACCCAAGTTTTATCTCTTTTGACCATCGCGCGCACGGAAGGCACGAGCGATGCGTCGGTCAGAAATCGTGGCTCCCGACGCTAAGCGTCGGCAACACATTGATAATCAACATGATATGGCGAAAAACAGGTCAAAACAGAGCCTTAAACGACGTTTTTCATGTGCGTTTTTCGGATTGGCGGACGGACAGGAGGACCGAACGTTCAACTTTCAACTCTCAACCTGAAACCAGAAACCCGAATTGAGGCGACCGGTGGCGCGGCTGGGGTGAATCGGCTATATTGGTGCATGCCATCCATCACCATGATGTTTGAGGCGTTCGGACGTTTCTTGATGCGGAACCGTTTCGCCCTCGTGAGCCTGCTTTGCGTCTGCGCGGCGTTGGCAGGGATCGAATTGCTCAACGGTCGCCCGACGCTCGGCCCGGACGGTCGTTTCGGTTGGTGGGACGGCGACATCTGGTCGAGCGAGAACTCGCAGCGTGTGGCGGATACCTATTCGTTTTCGCACATCATCCACGGCATGCTCTTCTACGGCTTCCTCTGGCTGGCGGCACGGCAACTGCCGCTGAAATATCGGTTTCTGATCGCGTTGCTGATCGAGGCCGGCTGGGAACTGCTGGAAAATTCGCCGCTTATCATTAACCGCTATCGCGCGGCGACCATCGCGCAAGGCTACGAAGGCGACAGCGTGCTCAACTCGGTCTGCGACGTGGGGATGATGGCGGTTGGTTTTTTAATCGCGCGGCTTTCGCGCATGTGGCTGGTGGTGGCCCTGATCGTCGTGATGGAACTCGGCTGCCTCTGGTGGGTGCGGGATAACCTGACACTCAACGTGATTATGCTGGTCAGTCCGGCACCGGCGATCAAGGCGTGGCAAAGCGCGGGGCAAGGGCACGTTCAACGCTCAAGCGGGGAATGCCACGAGCAAGATAGGACCAAACCGGCAGGGCGGTCCCGGTGAGACCGCCCTGCCGGTTGTACACCGAATCCCGACCCAAAATCACATGCGCGTGTAACGGGGGCCGTCGCCGCCCTGCGGGAAGGTCCATTCGATGTTCTGGAACGGATCCTTGATCTGGCAGGTCTTACAGTGCAGGCAGTTGGAGAAGTCCACATGGATGCGGCCGTCCTCCAGCCGGTACACCTCGGCCGGGCAGAAGCGCTGGCAGGGGGCGCCGTAGAGCTTGATGCACTTGTCGCATGTTGCGCGGTCGAGAATCTTCAGATGGCACGGCTGATCCTCGTCGTGGATCGTGCCGGACATGAAGACGTCAGTCAGGCGGTCCGGCGAGGTCGGGCTCGCCTCCATGCTCTCGGGCTCCGGCAGCCTTCCCCCCTTAAGCGGCAGCAGCGCCTCGTGATCGGGCTCCATCGGCACCTGCCAGAAGGGGAACTTGCCGAACGTGGCCCAGGCGCAGCCCGCGCTCATCACGCCGAGAATCAGGTTGGTCGAGAAGGGCGCGCGCACGTTCTTCACGCGCTTGAGCTGTTTCCAGCCTTCGGTCTGTTTGAGACGCTCGCCATACGGCTTGAGCGCTTCGAACGAGAAGTCATCCTTGTTCCAACACTCTGCCAATGTCTCGGCCGCCGCACGGCCCGACTGCGCCGCGATGTGGATGCCCTTGATCCGCAGCGTGTCCACCAGGCCCGCGCCATCGCCCACGATCATCGCGCCGTCGGCGACCACCTGCGGCACCGAGTAGTAGCCGCCCTCGGGAATCACCTTGGCGCCGTAGGCCACGGCCTTGCCGCCCTTGATGTGCTCGGCCACCGCCGGATGCGCCTTGAACTTGCGGAAGAGCAGATGCGGATCGATCTCAGGGTGGGCATAGTCTAACGCGTAGGCGTAACAGATCATCACCTGCGTGGGCGACACGTGATACACGAAGCCGCCGCCGTAGGTGCTCCAGTCGGCCGGATAGCCGAAGGTGTGGGCGATCTCGCCGACGCGCGCTTCGTTGGCCGGGACCTCGATCACCTCTTTGATGCCCACGGCGTAGGACTGGCCACGCTGTCCCTGCAAACCCTTGCGCACGATCAGCTTGTCAGTCAGGATGCCGCAGGCCCCCTCGCCCAGCACCACGACCTTGGCGTAAATCTCCTCGCCCGGCGTGTAGTTGCTCTTCGGCTTGCCGTCGCGGTCCAGCCCCTTGTCGCCGGTCTTGACGCCGATCACGCGGCCCTTGTTGTTCTCGATCAACTCGGTCGCCGCGAAGCCGGTGTAGACCTCCGCGCCCTCTTTCTCGCAGAGCTGCGCCAGGTACTGCGTGAGCTTGGTCAGCGAGCCGACCGGATAGCCGTGCGCCTGCATCAGCGGCGGGACCCACGGGATCTTCATCGCGCTCGTCGCGTTGAACAGCATGTGGAACGCTTCGGTCGTGACACGCGCCTCGACCGGCATCTTGCTGACCTCTTCCTCGGTCAGCAGACCATCGAAGCCGCTCATGTCAATCACCGCGCCGGACAGCACATGGCTGCCCACGTTGCGGCCCTTGTCAATGATCGTCACGCGCGGCAAAGAGCCCTTCGCCTGCGCCTTCAGCGTGCGCAGCAGCGCCAGCGCTGTCGTCAGCGAGGCGACGCCGGCCCCTACGCAGAGGATGTCGGTGTGAATCGGCTGTTTCATCGTGTTCGCCATAATGCCCTCTCCCCAAAAAAGATTCCGGATTCCCTGACTTACTTCGCGCCGTTGCCGTTGTGCTTCGCCTCGAGCGCCTCGATCAGCATCGGCAGGACTTCAAACAGGTCGCCCACGATGCCGAGGTCCGCCACGTTGAAGATCGCGGCGTGCGGATCGGTGTTGACCGCGATGATCGTATCGGCCCCGCGCATACCTTCCAAGTGCTGGATCGCACCGGAGATGCCGAACGCCAGATAGAGCTTCGGGCACACCGTCTTGCCGGTCTGCCCCACCTGGTGCGCGGCCGAAATCCAGCCGGCGTCCACACAGGCACGCGACACGCCCACGACACCGCCGAGCAGGTCGGCCAGCCGTTTGAGCTGCGCCAGATTCTCGGCCTTCTTCAGACCGCGTCCGCCGGCCACGATGATCTCGGCCTCGGCGATGTTCACAGCCGAAGCGTTGCGCTCGGCCTTGACGATCCGCGTGCTGCCGGCGACAAGCTTGAGTGTCTCAATCAGCGTCTCGCCTTTGCGCTTGGGATCGGGCGGCGCCAACTTGAACACCTTGGGGCGCACCGTCGCCATCTGCGGCCGGTGGTGCGGCGTCATGATGGTGGCCATGATGTTGCCGCCGAACGCCGGTCGGGTCTGGTGCAGCAGATACGTCTCTTTGTCGATCGACAGCGCCGTGCAGTCAGCCGTCAGTCCGGTGCGCGCGCGCACCGCCACTTTGGCGAAGAAGGCGCGGCCCACCGCCGTGGCACCCGCGAGGATCACCTCGGGCTTGTATTTCGCGATCAACTGATTGAGCGCGTCGGTGTAGACGTTCGCCTCGTACTCGGCCAGCTCGGGCTGATCCACGATATAGACCTTGTCGGCACCGGCCGCGATCAGGTGCGCCGCGGAATCCTGGATGTTGTGGCCCAGCACGACGGCGGCCAGTTCGCAACCCCTGTCTTTGGCCAGGCGGCGACCGGTCGCCAGCAGCTCGTACGCCACTTCCTGCACCTTGCCGTGATGCTGCTCGGCGAAGACCCAGATACCTTTGAAAGCACTGAGATCCGCCTTCTTGGTCTCGGCTTTGGCCGTCGAGCTGATCGCCTTGAACGGGCAGGCCTTGATACAGGCGTTACAGGCGCGGCACTCCTCGGGCTTCACCACCGCCAGCTTGCCTTCCATGTACAGCGCGTCGAACGGACACGCGGTGATACACTTCTTGCAGCCGCGGCATTTTGCGGGATCAATGAAAATCGGTGCGTCTGCCTTCATTATGCAACCCCCTTGTCCTGCAACAGTTTGATGATCGCGTCAACCGCCGCCGCAGGCTCCTCGCGGCCGTCCATGCGTACCCCGCCGGTCTTGACCGGCGGCGCAAAGATCTTGACCACTTTGGTGGGCGACCCTTCCAGTCCGCACATGGCCGCTTCCGCCTTCACATCTTTGGCGCCCCAGCGCGGGATCTCAACCTTCTTGGCCTGCATCCAGCCGCTGAGCGTGGCGAAGCGCGGCGTCGAGGCCTCCTTGACCACGGTCATCACGGCGGGCAGTTTCCCCTCGATCACATCGACGCCCTCGTCCATCTGGGTCTCGACCGTATAGGTGTCGCCCTCGATTTTGATCGACTTGACGTACGTGACGAGCGGGTAGTCCAGGAATTCCGAGACGCCGGGGCCCACCTGCGCGGTGTCGCCGTCGATCGCCTGCTTACCGAAGAACACCAGATCGGGGCGCGCGTTGACCTTCTTGATCGCCTGCGAAATCGCATACGACGTAGCGAGCGTGTCCGCACCGGCAAAGGCGCGGTCGGTCAGCAGCACCACATCATCGGCACCGCGGGCGATGGCCTCGCGCAGCACGACCTCGGCCTGCGGCGGCCCCATCGAGATAACCGTGACGCGCGCGCCGTGCGCATCCTTCAGCTTGAGCGCCTCTTCCAGCGCGAATTCATCGAAGGGATTGATAATGCTCTCCACCCCCTCGCGCATCAGCGTGTTGGTTTCCGGATTGATGCGGACGTTCGTCGTATCCGGGACCTGTTTGACACAGACAACAATGTGCATGGCTCTCCCCCGTTCTTGGCCTGGTTGCGGGCCTTCCACCCAGTTCAGCATGTCCATTAAAACACAATTACCCCCCTGCGTCATGTCCACCATTCGGTTATATTTCACGCGGGCTTGCCTTGCACCTCACGGGTGCTCTATAGTCGGAGCCCTTCTATGCGCGATTCCGACCAAACTGAGGCTCAGCAGATCCGGCATGTGATATGGGACTGGAACGGCACCCTGCTGGACGACACCCAGGCGGGGGTCAACGCGGTCAACGGCATGTTACACGCGCGTGGCCTGCCGCCGCTGGATCTTGCTCGGTACCGCGACCTCTTCGGCTTCCCGGTCCGGCATTTTTATGAGGCCATCGGCTTTCGGCTGGAGAGTGAAGACTGGGACGCGATGGCGCGCGAATTCCATGATCGCTTCCTGTCCGAACCCTGTATCCAACTCCACCGGGAGGCCGCCGGCGTGCTCCAGCGTTTTTCTGATGCCGGGATCAGCCAATCGGTCCTCTCCGCTTCGGAACAGTCGATCCTCGAACGCATGTTGACGACGTTCGAGGTGGGCCATTACTTTGCACACATTTTCGGCGTGGACAACCTATACGGCCATTCGAAACTCGATCTGGGGCGCGCGCTCCTTGAACGGCTCACCGTCCCGCGCAACGGGATCCTGCTCATCGGAGACTCGCTGCACGACCATGAAGTCGCCGAGGCCCTCGGCGTGCAGTGCCTGCTCATTGCGCAGGGACACCAATCCTACGAGCGCCTCGCGCGGTGTGGTGCCCCCGTCTTGCATCGTCTGTCGGATCTGGACGCATGGCTCGCGCGCCAGGTCACGGCTTCTGCATGCGTTCCATCGCGTCAACAGCCTTCTTCACCTCTTTTTCAGCCTGGACATCAGGCTGACCGGCCTGCTCTTTGAGCTTGTTGCCATAGGAGATCACGCAGAAAGAGAGCAGCAACGTCGCAATACCCAGTCCCAGCAGGACTTTGGTTTTCCGGCCGACACCCTTCCACTCGCCCAGCAGGATTCCCACCAGCGAACTGAAGAAGATCGCCGAGCCCATGACGATCGCAAACCCGATGTACGCCACGTCGCCCATCGCCGGCTCGCCCACCTTCTGGCAGACGAACTGCATCGCCCAGATCACGCCGGCCAGTCCCGCGAACACGATGTTGGCCGCGATCGGCGTGCCGCCTTTGCAATAATCGCCGAGCGTCCGGTTCTTGATGTTCTGCATCAGGCACCACACGGCGTTGACCACAAAGCCACCCAGCAGCACCACGACCAGCACCGGCATCCCCTGCCAGGTCGACAGCGTGCCGCCACGCACCGCCGCCTGCTGCAGCGCGTCGCCGCTCTGCAGGCCGAAATTCATCCCCGCGCTCGCGATGCCTGAGAAGAGAGCGACCAGCATACCCTTCTTGAAATCGAAATCGGCCACCGCGCGCTTCTTTTCCTCTTCCGACAGCTCGCCCTCTTTGGATTTACCGGCCAGACCCACAAACGCAATGCCGGCCAGTGACCCCAACACCCCCAGCAAAACCACCACGGAACCGGTGTCCTTCACCAGATCGCCCATGCGCCCGGTGACGATCGGAGGGATCAGCGTGCCGGTCGCCGAACAGAGCCCGCATCCGATGGCCAGTCCGAGGCCGATGCCCAGATAGCGGATCATCAATCCCCATGTGAGGCCGCCCAAACCCCAGAGCGCACCGAAACCGGCGCAGCGGATCAAGACACTGGACGGAGCGCCCGTCAGAACCTCTTTCAGGTTCGGCACGGTCAGCAACGCCAAGGCCCACGGGAAGAGCACCAGACCGAAAATCGCGTAAAAAAGCCAATAACTTTCGTACGCCCAGTTCTTGACGCGCTTAAAAGGCAGTGCGAACACCGCCCCGGCCAACCCTCCGCAGGTAAAAAGAATCATGCCCACGGCAGGATTCGTCGCATCCAGTATCATATGCTACCCCTTCGTTGACAAAACTTGGTTCACGCTGCAACGACACACAGCGAGTGTTGCGTAATAGTATGGCGGGGCGGGTGAAAAGGGAAGGAGAAAAACACTAAACGCCGACGTTTGGACTAATTCCCGACCCTCTTGACCTTGAACCAGACCGTTCTGAATGCTAATATCCGGCCACGAAGGAAGGAAACCCTATGAGTCGAGTCATCGCGATTGACGGCCCCTCGGGCGCGGGAAAATCTTCTGTGTCCAAACGCGTCGGCCAGCATCTCGGTTTTTTGCATGTCGATTCCGGTGCGCTCTACCGCATCATGACCTGGCAGTGCCTGCAACACGGCATCGACACATCCGATCCTGAGGCGGTCGCGGCCTTCGCCCAGACGGTTGAGGTCGAGTGCGAGCCGCGCGACGGCGCGATCATCTACCGCGTACAGGGGCAAGAGCCGGGTGATGCCATCCGCACGCCGGAAATCAACCGCCACGCCAGCCCGGTCGCAACGGTCAAGGCCGTGCGCGACCGCGTGACGAACTGGTTGCGCGACATGACACGCTTCGGTGATCTGATCGTAGAGGGTCGCGATATCACAACCGCCGTTTTCCCTGACACACCGGCGCGCTTCTATCTCGTGGCCAGTGCCGAGGCGCGCGCCGAGCGCCGCCGTCGGGAGGAGATCGAAAAAGGCATCGCCAACCAGTCGGCGGAGGAGGTCAAACGCTCACTGCTGGCACGCGACGCGATCGACTCCACACGCCAGCACGCCCCGTTGCGCAAGGCTGATGGTGCGCTCGAAATCGACAGCACGTTCATGTCGCTGGACCAGGTCGTGCAAGCCGTGCTCGACGCGCTTCCGGACGAATGGAAGGCAGGCATTGCATGACTCTGGCCGGCTGGATCACGATGATGCTCTGCTGGAGTTTCGTTACCGGCTTCAGCGTGTTTCTGATCGTCCGGACGATGTGCCAGCCTCACCGGCCCGAAGAAGAAGGTCCGTCGGGATTACAGGATTAATGCTGCTCTGCGCCCTCTAACGCATCGGCGATCTGCGCGCGCACGCGGCGTAACGCCACCGGGTCGCGCGTGAAGTCGGTCATGCCGCGGATCAACTTGCCGGTCATCGCGTCGGCCGCAGCGCGGCCCGCCCGGCGCTCCAGCATCTGCAGCCATTCGAAATCCTCGATCCCGTCGCGCACCTGAGCCAGTCGAATCGAGGGCAGCGGCCCATCGGTTCCCGGATAGAGTAACTGACCGTCACCCGGCATTTTCAGTGAGTGCTCTGCCACCCATTCATCCAAGAAGGTATCGTCGGTCTGAAGCGGCGGCCGGTCCGGCCACAGATTCACGTGCCAAAAGAGCAGGCCATCCGACCGGAACCGATGGGTCAGCCATCCCAGCAGCCGTCCCTCAATCGGCGGATATTCGAACGATGCGAAGTTCGCGTGCGGCCAAGTGGGCCCACAGCAGACATACCACCAGACCTGACGTCCTTGAGCGCGCAGGCGCTCGGAAAGCTCAGGATCGTACACGCTGGTCAACGGACAGAACCAGTCAGTGATATCCTGCTCCGGATAGTTTTTCCCGTCGCGCATGTCCCGGTACATCATAGCCGTGGTCATCACCGGGATGTCCGGAAAATCGCGTTTGAGCGCGCGCCAAAGTTCGGCGATCGCGGGGTAGTACTCGTGTTTCCGCTCGTCAAAACCGTAGAGATACGCATCTTTCTCGAGGCCGTACCGTCGCAGCTCCGCGACATACGGCGTAAGTCGCGCCTTGAGTTCGTCGTAGAACGCCGGCGTATAGGCTTCGAGCGGGGCATAACACACCCACTTGCCCGGACGAGTTGGCTTCGGCACCAGGTTCAGGATGTTGAAGCGGTTCATGCCGCGTTCACGCGCATCCAGCAGATCGTCGATGCTGGGCGGTTCAGTGCGCGAAATATCGTCCGGATTGAGCCTGTGGCTGAGCATCAGGTCATGCGCCTTGCGCTTCATCTCCCCGAAACGATCCGGATACTGCGCCCGCGTGAATCCGTCCATCACGCAGAACGCGGTAGGCATCCCGAACGTCGCGGGATTGGCGAAGTCACGCACGCGCACGGAGATCGGCAGAATCCGCACCGGCAGTCCCTCGACACTCACAATGATCTGGCCGCGGTAGATGCCCGGCACGGCGTCCGGTGCGGCACGTGCCGTCAGCCACACGCCCTGAGTGGCTGAGGCCCGCACCATAAAGGGTGCCGGCGGCAGCAACGGATCAGGCAGCCAGTTCTCCTCAGCCGGTGCGCCGCAAGGATGCGCGAAGTAAGGACGTTGCCGACGGATGTAACCGACGCGTTGCCAGGTGACCTCGCCGTCCAGGCGCCGGCCCGCATCGCCGATCAACTCCGTCACCGTCACGGTCACGTTCGACACCGCCGCCCCGTCGGCGGCGGTCACCAGAAGTTGTGCGCTCTCACATTCGCGACGCGCCAGATCCAACGCGATCTCCGGCGCCGCGATCTCGGACGCCGACGGGCAGGTCAGCGGCGTGACCTGACGCATCGCGTCGGCGGTCCATACCGCGCATCCGCGCGCGACCGGATTCGTGCGCACCAGCGGAAACGCGGGTAACGGGAACGTCTGCTCAAAATGTTCTTCACCGGCACGTGCGGTAATCGCCAACATACGGTTCGGGCCGCCTGCCGCACTAAACGTTGCCGACGTGCCGTTGCCCGCATGGCGTGCCCGTTCATCGCCCCCCTCCATCACGCGGCACTGCCACTTCGCGCGTTTCCAGAAAGCGAGATTCACCGCAACATCGTCGGCCGAGTGTGGGAAGTCGGTGTGCAGCCGCAGCGCTTTCACACCGAGGGCCGGTACGCGGCGCTCCAGCGTGAGATCGTCAAACCAGACGCGCCCGTAACCGTTCCGCAGAAAGACAAAGACCTGGATCTTCTGTACGGGCTTCTCCGGGTAGAACACCTCGGCCGCATATTCCCAGTCGTGTGTCGGTTGCGACCATGAGGCCGTCACGCCCCACGCATGACCGCCTCCGGCATACCAGATATCGAGATAGATGCAATAGTCGGCGGCCGTGACCCCTTCGGCGCGGCTCCAGCCACCGAACACGATCGGCGTCTTGTCCGGCTGGCCGTAGACGATCTCCTGCACCACACCGCCCCGACCGTTGGTGCTGCCTTGCGGCACCTCGCAACGGATTGAACGGCTCCCGCTATGCACGTGCTCCGTGTCGGACACGAAGGAACCGTAGGCGTGCCATCCCTGCACGGCACCCCGGCCCGACACATCCTCAAATCCGCCGTTGCGCAATTCTTGCGCCGACACCGTACACAGGCCAAACACCGCGCAACCGGCTACGATCACGGATGCGTTCATGGCGTTGCTGCGGTCGCCTGCAGTGCGTCCGCAGCCTTTTGGTACTTCGCGATCGCGTCGCGGATGCATTCCAGCGCGGCGCGCGACGAAATCGTGGCGGCCGTGATGGCGTCCACTTCGCCGCCATCTTTCTTCACCCGCCAGTCCCCGTTCAGCGGGCGCCCCAACAACGGCTTGCGAAAGCTGTCGTCCTCCATCTTCGTGCCGAGACCGGGCGTTTCGCTGGCCACGAGCTTCTGGTAATTCACGAGGTGTCCGTCAGCACTCAGTCCGACCATCAGCACGATCTCACCGCCATACCCGTTCTTGGAACGGCCCTCGACTGCGACAGCCGCGAACTGTCCATCTTTACGGGCGACAAAGAATGTTTCGCCTTCCACGATGCGTTTTTCGGGCAGCGACGCCCCTTCGGGCATCACCTTGGCGGCTGCCGAAGCCGTACGCAACTCCAGCGCGGCGGCGATCGGGTCTTTGGTCGTATTGTAAACCGCGGCGAGCAGTGCGGAGCTGATCGCGCAGATGAGCGTGAGCACGAGAATCAGTTTGCAGGTTTCTTTCATGAGCGGGCGCCCTCCTTCTTCTGGGTGCCGAAAACGCGATTGCGCGTGGCGCGATTGATAAGCGGCGTGAAGGCATTCATGATCAGGATCGCGAAACTCACGCCTTCCGGGTAGGCTCCAGTCTTGACGGTGCGGATCAGCATGGTGATGACGCCGCAGCCGACACCGAACACCAGCATGCCGCGCCGCGTGAGCGGCGAGGTCACCATGTCCGTGGCCATAAAGAACGCGCCCAGCAGTAAGCCGCCGGAGAGCAGATACACGTGTGGCGGGATCGAGGTGCCGGGCGAGGCCAGATGCAGGAGCGCGGCATAGACAAAGACGGTGGCCAGGTAGGCGACCGGAATGTGCCAGGTGATGACCCGGCGGATCAACAGGTAGGCGGCGCCAAGCAGCAGGGCCGCGGCCGAGGTTTCGCCGATGCAGCCGTTGACGTTGCCCAAAAAGAAATCCTTGAGCAGACCCAGGTCGCTCAACAACGGCATCGGCGTACCGGCCTTGAGCGCTTCCTTGGCCAATCCCAACGGCGTGGCGGCGGTCATGGCGTCCACGGCTGTTTCCGTCGCCTGCGTCGTGGCGCTGCTTGCGGCGTAAGCCACCTTCTGTATCCAGGGCGAACGGCTCCAGGTGGTCATCGCGCCGGTGAACGAGATGAGCATGAAGGCGCGTCCCGCCAGGGCGGGATTGAAGGGATTGTAGCCGAGTCCGCCGAAGACCTGCTTGGCCACGGCAATGGCAAAGACAGAGCCCACCACCGCCATCCAGGACGGCAGCGCGGGCGGCAGGTTGAAAGCCAACAGCAGACCGGTGATCACGGCACTACCGTCCGAGAGCGACGATTCGCGGCGCATCGCCCGACGGCAGAGCCACTCGGTCAGCAGGCAGGTCGCCACACAGACCGCAACGAGGCGCAACGCCTGCCACTGGAAGAGCCAGAGCGACATGGCGAACGCCGGCATGAGCGCGATCACCACATCGAGCATGATGCGCGTGACCGACTCGCCGCAGTGCGTGTGCGGAGAGGAGCTGATGATGAAAAGATCAGATGGTGCTTCGGGTTTCATTGGGAGGTTTCTGGTTCCGGGTTTCGGGTTCCGGGAGACAAATTAAGAGGTTTTCTTGGCGGCGGCGCGGCGGGCCATCACTACGGCTTTGCCGCGGCGCATGTGGTGGACCAACGGACGGCGCGCGGGACAGACAAACGCGCAGGAACCGCATTCGATGCAGTCCATCAGAGCGATCTGCTCGGCCCCATCGATATCATCCGCCTCGATGCACTGGCTCAGTTCGGCGGGGCTCAGGCGCATCGGGCAGGCATCCACGCAGCGCCCGCAGGCAATGCAGGCCTGTGACGTGAAGCGGGTGGTTTTTTTCGGCGAGAGCAACAGCAGGCCGGAAGCGGTTTTGCCGGTGGGCACCGCGAGGCTGCTGACGGCAAAGCCCATCATGGGGCCGCCCGAGACCACCTTGGCCGCCTTGCCGGCGATACCGCCACACGCCGCCACCAGGTCGCTGTACAGCGTGCCGCAGGGCGCGAGCAGGTTCGAGGGCTGCGCGATGGCGTCGCCGGTGACCGTGATCACGCGACGCACCAAAGGCCGGCCGTTGATCACGGCATCAAATATCGCAAAAGCTGTGCTGACATTCTCCACGACACAGCCGACATCCATCGGCAGGCCGCCTCGCGGCACCTCGCGTCCGGTGACGGAAAAGATCTGCTGTTTCTCGGAACCTTGCGGATAGCTGGTGTGCAGCACGGTAACGGCCACATCGCCATCCATATCCAAGAAAACCTTTTCCATGGCGGCGATGGCATCGGGTTTATTGTCTTCAATCGCGACGCGCAGGGTACGTGCCCCGAGAATATGACGGATAATCTCAGCGCCGATACGGATTTCGGCGGCGTGCTCCAGCATCATGCGGTGATCAGAGGTCAGATACGGCTCGCACTCTGCGCCGTTGAGGATCACAGTATCGATCGGCTTGTCGCTGGGCGGCGAGAGCTTCACACGTGTGGGGAAGCCCGCGCCCCCCATACCGACGATTCCGGCCGCGCCGATATGTTCGATCAACTGCTTGGCGTTGGTAAAGCGCCACTCGGGGAAGGTCGGCATCGGCTGCCACACCTGTTCGGGAACGGTCTCGATCACCACGGCGGCGCAGGCACGGCCCGCGGCAGTGAGCGTCTCCTCAATCGCGACCACCTTGCCAGCGGCCGGCGCGTGAACCGGCGCGGAAATAAAGCCGCCGGCCTCGGCGATGAGCTGTCCGCCCGCGACGGTGTCGCCGACCTTGACGACCGGCTTGGCGGGCGCGCCGAGATGCTGCGACATCGGCACGGTCAGACGCGCGGGCAACGGCAATTCGCGGATCGGCGCGGTTGCGGCGAGAGACTTGTTGTACTCGGGGTGTATGCCTCCCCGGAAGGTGTAAGGCGATGGAATGGTGGCCATGGGAAAAAGAAGGAGTGAGGAGTTAGGAGTGAGGAGTTGGGGGTGGGGTCGATGCGGGGGCGTCTTTACGAATGCAGTGGCCGGGGCATTTGGCCACGGTCTCCTCGTTGGTCAGCGGCTTGGTGTAGTCGACCACCGCGAGGAAGCCGTCCATGTTGATCGCGCCGTCGGCCAGTTTGGTGCAGATGCGGCAGCCGATGCAACCTGTGCCGCAAACCTTCTTGACGGCGGGGCCCTTGTCTTTCGAGCTGCACAGCACATGGATCTCGGCGGCGGCCGGCACGAGTTTGATCAGTTTCCGCGGGCAGGCGACCACGCACTTGCCGCAGGCGATACAGAGCGCCTTATCGATCTTGGCGAGACCATCCTCAATACGGATCGCGTTCACGGGGCAAACCCGGGCGCAGGAGCCGTACCCCAGGCAACCGTAGGTACAGCCTTTGTCGCCGCCCGCCGTGGCCTGAGCGGCCGCACAGTCGGCGATCCCGTTGTAGGCGGCGCGGCGAACGGCTTCGGTATCGTCACCGCAGCAGAGCACGAGTGCGACACGCCGTTCCATCGCCGCAGCGGCACGCCCGAGGAAAGACGCGATGGCCTGAGCGCAGGCGGGGCCACCGGGGGCACACAGATTGCATGCTGCGTTATCAGTCACGATCGCGCGCGCATAATCGGCACAGCCCGCATAGCCACAGCCGCCGCAATTCACACCGGGCAACATTCCGGTCACCTGACCGATACGCGGATCCTGCGGCACGCTCAGATACTTCTCGGCCACGGCCAAAGCCGCCGCGCTGGCCAGGCCGATGCCGCCGATACACAGAGTGGATGTCGTGATGGGGTCCATGAGGAAAGAAAAGTTAATGGGTGGAGGGTGGGTTATTTGACCAGTCCGCTAAAGCCCATGAAGGCCAAGCTCAGCAAACCGGCCGTCACCAGCGAAATCGCCACGCCTTTGAAACAGCGGGGCGGCGCCGCACGTTCAATCTTCTCGCGCAGACCGGTGAAGATCAGCAGGGCCAGCGCGAAGCCCAGTGCGGCGGCAAAGCCGAACAGCACCGATTTGAAGAAGCCATACCCCTCTTTCATGTTCAGCACGGCGACACCGAGAACCGCGCAGTTCGTGGTGATCAGCGGCAGAAAAATGCCCAGTGCGGCATGCAGCGGCGGCGCGAAGCGCTTCATCACAATGTCGATGAGCTGCACCAACGCCGCGATCACCAAAATAAACGAAAGCGTCTGGAGGAACTTGTCGAGCCCCAACGGCACGAGCAGGTAGGTTTGCAGGCACCAGGTTACCGCCGAGGCGATAGTGATGACGAAAATGACCGCGCCAGACATGCCGAGCGCGGTCGAAATCTTTTTAGAGACACCCAAAAACGGGCAGATGCCGAGAAACCGGCTCAACACGAAATTGTTGACAAGGATCGCGCTGATGATCAACAGCAGGTATTCCATACCAGAACCTCACATGGACACAAATGAGAACGTCCAAAAAGGGTATCTGATTCGATGCGGTATTTCAAGCCGAAGTCCATCTCGCCATTTTTCAAGTTTCCCCGACTTGACTTGCCCCCCTGTAACTCGGTATAGTTGCGCCCGTTTCTGAAGCCAACGTAGCTCAGCTGGTAGAGCAGATCATTCGTAATGATCAGGTCGTCCGTTCGATCCGGATCGTTGGCTCCATTATCAACCTCGAAAACCGGCGACCGTTGTTTTTCGGGGTTTTTGCATTTAAGGGGCCATCATGCACGCACCCTGTCCGCCGGAACGGCGGCGTTTCATCACTTCCGTGCTCGTGCCGGACCGCGTGGGCCTGCTGCGCGATGTCACGCGCGGCGTCTTCTCGCTGGAAGGCAATATCGGCAGTATCCGCCAGACCGTGGTGGACGGCTTTTTTAACTTGGTTTTCACGTCGGAGCATCCTTCCCAGATCACGCCGGAAGCGCTGCGCGCATTGCTGAGTTCGACTTTGGAGCCGGAAGCGGTCGTCACCGTGCTCGATAAACCCCAGGCCGCGCCGGCCGTCGTGCCGCAAGGCGCGCGGTTTGTGGTGACGACGCGAGGGCCGGACAAAGCGGGCACGATTTTCGCGATCACCTCCTTCTTGGTTGACCACAGTATCAACATCGAGGACTGGATGGTTGAAGAGGAAGAGGGCAAGGTCGTCTACATCGCGCAGGTCGCCGTGCCCGAAGCGGTGGACTTCCGCCTGCTTCAGGATGCATTCCGTGACGCGATGGCGCCGCACGGCCTGACCGCGCTCCTCTGCCACGAAAATATTTTCCGTGCCACCAACGAAATCGGCCCGATCAAAGCCCTGATCGAGGCCTGACACCTCCCCCGCACCCGAAACCCGAAACCCGAAACCAGGCCCCCTATGCTCGCCCGACAAGCCGTCCTCTCCACGATCCGCATGGTACGCGAGGAAAACCTCGATGTGCGCGCCGTCACACTCGGCATCAACCTGAATGTCTGCGCCAACCCTGATCCCGACCGTCTGGTCGAGGCGGTCTATGCGCGTATCGTCGACAGAGCCGGCAGCCTGGTGCGTTTCTGCAATGAAGTGAGCGACAAGTACGGCCTGCCGATCGTCAACAAACGTATCGCCGTCTCACCCGCCGGCCAGTTGCTGGAAGGTCACAGCGTCGAAACCGCAGTGCGCCTCTGCCAAGCGCTCGACGCGGCGGCGGAGCAGGTCAAGATTGACCTGCTGGGTGGTTTCACCGCGCTGGTGCAGCGCGGCATCACGCCGGGCGAACGCACCTTGATCGAATCGTTGCCGCAGGCGTTGACTGTCACGCGCCGTGTCTGCTCCTCCTTCAATGTAGGCACGACCAAGGCGGGCATCAACGTCGATGCGGTGAACCTGATCGCGCGTAAACTGATCGAGACCGCCGAGATGACGCGCGCGTCGCGCGGTTTTGGTTGCGCCAAGATCGTGGTCTTTGCCAACATGCCTGAGGACAACCCCTTCATGGCCGGCGCGATGCTCGGGCCGGGCCAGCCGGAGTGCGTGATCAATGTCGGCGTCAGCGGGCCCGGCGTGGTCAAGCGCGCGGTTGACCGTCTGGTGCAGGAAGACCCGGCGGCGACGCTGGACGAGATCGCCGAGGAGATCAAGCACACGGCGTTCCGCGTAACGCGTACCGGTGAACTGATCGGACGCGAAGTGGCCGACCGCCTGGGTATCCCGTTCGGCGTTGTTGATCTTTCGCTTGCGCCGACGCCGCGCGTGGGCGACTCGGTCGGCGAGATTTACCAGAGCATGGGCGTGCACAACATCGGCGCACCGGGCACCACTGCTGCGGTGATGCTGTTGAATGACGCGGTCAAGAAGGGCGGTTCTTTCGCTTCCAGCGCGGTGGGCGGGCTCTCCGGAGCCTTCATCCCGGTGATGGAGGACCACGCGCTCTCCAAGGCGGTGACCGATGGCACGCTGACGCTGGAGAAGTTAGAGGCGATGACGGCGGTTTGCTCGGTGGGTCTCGACATGATCCTGTTGCCGGGCGACACCACGGCCGAGACCGTGGCGGGCATCATTCTGGACGAGGCGGCGATCGGCATCACCAGCCGCAAGACCACCGGCGTGCGCGTGATCCCGGTGCCGGGCGCGCAGCCCGGCGAATTCGTGGATTTTGGCGGCCTCTTCGGTTCGGGCGTGGTGACGCAGCCGGCCAGCCCAGGCGGTGCCGAGGCGTTCGTCAATCGCGGCGGCCAGATCCCCGCGCCGATCCACAGCCTGATGAATTGAGCCCCATCGTCACTTCTTGACCGGCACCGTGGGCGCAAGCGTCTTGAGATCGGTCCAGAGCGTCCCCTCGCCCGCATGGATGATGCGGATGCCAGCTTCAGGATTGAGCTTCTCCACGAAGGTCAGATCAGCCAGCGTCGCGGCGTTCTTGAACACGCCCGCACGCATCTGTTCGCCCAACGCCGCCTCGTTCGCCACCATGAACTCGGCCTTGACTTTGGACTCACCCTGCACCTGCGTGATCTGCGCCTGCACGGCAGCCTTCAGCAGGTTGGTCGCGGCCACCTCCAGCGCGGTGTTGGCTTGGATCGTGGCGACCTCGTTCTTGGTCTGCGCAACCGTGGTTGCGACGAGTTTTTCGGTCTCCTGCTCGACCTGCTTCTTGAACTGTTCGATCATCGCGGTCTCGGTGTTCAGCTCCGCCTGTTTGCGGGCAGTTTCCTGACGCGCCTTGTTGGTCAGATCTTGTTCTCGTGCAAGACTTGATTCCTGGATCGGGGTGAGGATTTCACCGGGGACCTCCACATGGCGGATGATCGCGTTGTGAATGACGATATGCTTCTCGCCCATCACGCGCGTCAGTTCAGCGGTCAGCTCCTTCTGGAAAAGCTGGCGCCCCTCGCCATCGATGAAATCGCGCGCCTTGTAGCTGGATCCACGGATGCGCGAAATGGAGAGCACCTGCGGTAGGATGATCTTTTCGACCACAGCCGGCAAATCGCCGTAAAGCATATAGATGCGCGAAATGTCCGCAGGCAAGAGTTCGAACTCGACCGTCATGTCGAGCAGGATCTGAAAACCGTCGCGCGACGGGAACTCCACGAAGCGGTTGATCCCGAATGCCACGGACTCCGGCGTGGTGACGGGCTTCATTTCTTCGGCCGCCACTTTGGCCTCCGGCACATCCCGATCCTCTATCTGCCGGGCGCGGCTTCCCGCGGGATCCTTTGCTGACGCGGAGGCTGGCACGCTCGACACAGCCGACACTTTCCGAGATAGCGCTTTGCTCAGGATCTCTTTGCTTTTGCCCAGCGCGGCGGCAACCTCGTTCTGCGCCAACAGGTTGCTGTTCTGGCTGATGTAGTCGGCGCGCTTCTGCTGCTGTTTTTGGATCGTGGTCGCCTGCAACTCGTCCAGTGCGCGGCTGGCGTTCGAGATTTGCCGCTTGGTGAGCACCACGCTGCCCGACCCGCCGTTGATGGAGACCTGATTCATGCCGATCTCCAGAACATCGACCTGATAGGCGCGCGGGTTCAGGTAGTAAAGTCCCGGCTGGAGCACGTCCTTCATCACGCCCTGCTGACCGGGGCCGGCGAACTCGCCGAGCTTGACCGGATCGCCCGTCTGCGAGGTCACGATGCCCACGTAGCCGATCGGGATGTTGATCGCGTCGAACAGGGCGATCTCGTAACCCTCGGGATTGAGACGATAGGTGCCGGGGCCGAGCACGTCCTTCCAGACACCCTTGCTGTCGGGATTCGTTGCAAGGATCTGGCCGGACGGCAATTCTTTACCGCCTTTCGCGGTGACCACGCCGACCTTGCCGACCGGAATGGAGACGAGCGGCACAATGCGCCACGAGTGGTTGACGGGATTGCGGAAGTGTCGGCCTTCGGGCAGGGGATCGCGCTGCACCCCCTTTTCGCCGGGGGCGGCGAGGATCTGCCCGGGCGGCAACGGCTTGCCTGTTTTGCTGGTGATGATCGCCATGTACCCCGCAGGCACCGAGATCCGACAGAAATACCACACGAAAAGGGCAAGCGCCAACGCGACGGCCAGCACAGGGAAAAACGCGAGTGCGATCTTTTTCATGGCGTGCCCCCTTTCTGTGCGGTCGGCGCGACCGGCGCGGGTTGTGTTACGGTTCCCACCGGTAGGCCGAAAAGGCCGTTACCGTCGTCGGCAGTCAGCACACTCTGGATATTCGGCGCGGTTTTCTCGTAAAGCTTGGCGCGCACATAGTCAGCCTCGTCCTTGTAAACGGCGACTTGTTGTTTAAGCACATCGGCGTCAGCCCGGTTCTTCGCCTCCACCACGCGGCGTTCGGCCTCGGCAAGCTTGAGCAGGGCTTCGGCGTCGGCGCGCGCGGCCTCAAGCTGAATCTGGGTGACGGCGAGTTCAGTACGCGCGGCGATGGTCTGCTCGATACGCATCTGCTCTGCCGCGATCGTTTGGCGAATGCGCTCGGTCTCAGCGGTCACCTTGGCACTATTCTGGATGGCCAGCGCCTTTTCGCGTTCCAGTTCTGCCTGCGATTTGGCCTGCATGATCTGCTGCTCGAATTTGAGCGACTCCTGGCGGGCCAGTTCGCGGTCACGGATGATACTGGCAATCTCCTGCGGCGCGATGATATCGCGGATCAACACCGAGTTCAGCGAGATGCCCCAGTTGGTGCAGACGCTGCGCAGATAGGTTTCCAGGCTGTCCTGAAATGCCTGGCGCGATTCGCCCACGATAAACTCGGTCGCGGTTTTCTTGCTGCCCTCAATGCGAAAGAAACCGCGCGCGCTGGGCAGGATCAGCTTCTGCAAGATGTCATCCATGTCGCCGACCTCGTGGGTCAGCAACGCGGCCTTGTCCATATTGAGGTTGAATTCCAGCGTCCCTTCGACGGTGACGGGAAAACCGTCGAGCGAGAGAAACATGATGGCGTCGTCGCCGGTGAACTCAAAGCGCTGGCTCTGGATGTTGACGATCGAAACGGCGAACAGGTAGGGATTGAGCCGGTGCGTGCCCTCTTTGAGAACCTCCCCCTGCACGCCTTTCTGATCCTTGCCGACAAGAAACCCCTTATCGTCGGCCGTATGGGACGCATCACCGCCGGAGAGGATATCCGAGCCGCAGAGCGAGGTCACCACGCCCACGTGGCCCGGCGCGATCTTGATGTCGTCAAAGAGCTTGATTTCATAGGCGAACGGGTTGATACGGTGCCGGCCGGTGCCGAGCACGTCGCGCACGATACCCTTGTGCCCGCCATCGGGCGCGATGGTCGCGCCACCCGGCAGGTCTTTACCGAACTTACGCACCAACACGCCGAATTTGCCGGCGGGAATGTCGGTGCAACGGGTGATGACCCAGCTCCAGGTGTAGGGATTGCGGAAGAAACGTCCCTCCGGCAACACATCAAGCTGAATGCCTTTGTACGCGGGGGAGTCGGCAATGATGCGGTCTGGCGGCAGGTCCTTGCCGGTCTTCTTGATCAGGATCGCGATCTGGCCGCTGTCCGGTTCGATGCGCCAGCCGTACCAGACCCAGAGCGGAGCAACCAGCAGCAACAGGAGGAACAGGAACGGCAGCGCCGACGCCGCCGAGACGGAGGGTAGGCGCGGTGGCGGCGGACGCCGGGACGGCGCGGGCCGACGGTTCTCCAGCGGCGGCGGAATGACATCAGCATCTTCCAGCATGGCAACCTCCGGTTGTTGTGAACCTGAAAAAGCACTCAGGCAGCGTGATTCAGCGTATCACGTTCTCCGCAGCCGATCCACCTGATCTTTCTCCTTGTGTGCGATTCACCCCAAAAGGAGACAACATGACACAAAACACAGTGCCAGCACTTATTCTGGCTGCAGGACTATTGGGTTCAGCCCTGATCACGGCGTTTGCCCTTGATCGTTTCGGCGCCTCAGTGGATCGCGGATGCTCCACGATTGGCAATTCCGTGGGCTCGCTCCTCAATATGCCACCTTTCCCTTCGACCTTGAGTATCGACCTCGGAAATGTCAAACTCACGAATGCTGATGACAGTGGGCCACTGAAGATTGAAACAACCGGCAAATGATGTGGCGAACAGCGCCCGACTTACAGGGTGAAAGTCCCTTTAGCCATGAAATATCGGATTGCAGAACCAGTGTGGTATGATATATAGTAATACCGAAATCAGGAGGTGTTTATGAGCGTCGCAAAAGTGGCAATAACCTTGGATCAGAGTCTGCTGATAACACTTGACCGGCTTGTTCGGCAGCATGGTTTTCCGAGCCGCAGCCGGATTATTCAGCAAGCCGTTGAAGAAAAGGTGGCCAGAATTGAGGCCAACCGTCTGGCCAGGGAGTGCGATAAACTGGACCGTCGTTTCGAGCAAGCCCTCGCGGAGGAAGGAATGGGAGAGGAGATGGATTCATGGCCCGCATATTAAGAGGCGATATCTTCTGGGCCGACCTCAACTCCACCAAAGGACATGAACAGGCAGGCCTGCGGCCGGTTCTCATCCTAAGCCAAGATGTCTTCAACGAAAAGTCTGGCACCGTGATTGCGATTGCCCTAACGAGCCAACCTCAACGAGCCTCATTTCCGTTAACGCTTGAATTGTGTAGTCCGCGGCTGCCCAAACAAACGTGGGCAAAGATCAGTCAGATAAAAACAATGTCGGTTGAGCGGATTGGGAAGAAACTCGGAAGGGTTTCCGACCAAGAGCTGCAACAGGTCGTCGAGGGGTTGAACGAGATCATTGGCTAACAAGCCCTCGCACGCAACGGAGCTTATCGCGCCGTTGGTGCGCCGCAACGTTTCGGCCAGGAGTCCGACATGTTAAAGAAAGCGGCGTTTCCCGGAAAAAATTCATCCAAGGTTCCGGCGTAATCACCGGTCGGACAGCGCGTCCGCGTCCTGTTTCGGGGCGAACGGCTCCAGACAGCGCTCCAGGATCCCCTGCACGTAGGCGATCAGCACGCCATAATTGACGATCGGGATGCCTGCGGCCTTGGCCTGCTGAATGCGGTAGTGCATCTCGCGGCGGTTGAGCATGCAGGCGCCGCAGTGAATGATGAGCTTGTACGGCGAGAGGTCGCGCGGATACTTCATGCCGCTGGTGTGCGCGTAGACGAGCTCGCGCCCCGTGTACTGGCGCAACCAGCGCGGAATCTTGACCGTGCCGATGTCATCGCACTGCCGGTGGTGCGTGCACCCTTCCGCGACCAGCACGCGGTCGCCGTCCTTCAGCGTCTCGATCGCGCGCGCCCCGCGCACCTGCTCTTCAAGATCGCCTTTATAGCGCGCGAACAACATCGAGAACGAGGTCAGCGGCACCTCGCGCGGCGTTTCGGCCGAGACCTTGGCAAACGCCTGGGAGTCGGTGACCACCATCCGCGGCGGACGGGCGAGCGCGGCGAGCGCGGCGCGCAGCTCGAACTCGCGCGTGACCAGCGCCATCGCACCGGACTCCAGAATATCGCGCGCGACCTGCTGCTGCGGCAGGATCAGGCGCCCCTTGGGCGCGGCGGAATCGATCGGCGTGACCAGCACGACCACATCATTCGGGCGCAGCATGTCTCCGATCAGCCGGGCGTCGGCAGCATCATCCGGCGCGACCTTGACCAGCGCCAGCTTGAGATCCTCAATGCCCGCGCGGGTGGAGGAGGAGACCGCCAGCACCGGCGACTTGCACACTTCTGCTGCGTGGCGCAACATCTCGGGGGAAGGCGGCTGGAGATCGGCCTTGTTGAAGACCGCCAGCAACGGGATCTTCTTGTCCCGCACCCGCGCGAGGATCTCGCGCTCGCACTCACCAATGCCGGCGTCCGCCTCCACTACCAGGATGGCCACATCGGTCTTGTTGAGGACATCGCGCGTGCGTTCGACACGCAGCGTGCCCAGCGTGCCCTCGTCGTCTAACCCGGGCGTGTCGAAAATCATGATCGGCCCCAGAGGCAGGAGCTCCATCGCTTTGGAGACCGGATCGGTCGTGGTACCCTTGACGGCCGAGACGATCGAGACCTCCTGGCCGGTGAGGGCGTTGATCAGACTGGACTTGCCGACGTTGCGCCGGCCGAAGAGCGCGATATGCACGCGCTCGCCTTGCGGAGTATCGTTGAGGCTCATAGTGATCGTGGGAGTTCGCAGTTTGGCTAAAAGGTCAAGTGTAACGATACGCCGCATTTGCCGTCAATGAAAAGTCTACTTTTCCAGTTCCCATTCGCCGTAAGGAACGGGGTCTTCGTGCACGCCTGCATCCTGACGCCGCGAGCGCAAGACCAGCATGTCCCGACGCTCGCGGACCGTCGCGGTACCGTCAGCGCGTTCGCGTTTTTTGGCGTCGGTCAACGCCTGCTGCATCGCCGTCACCTGCGGCGAGTAATCCCAGGCGGTATACGTCTCCAGCCTCAATTCATATCCGTCAAACAGAGCCACACCCTGTCGCTGGCGCAATGAAGCCGCAACCACCGGTTTCAGCTCCTCCAGTTGCCGCTCAATCTCCATTTGCTTCATTCGCAGTTCAAAATATCGGGCCAGATTCTCAGCGCTCATAACATAAACCTCCTTGCGTTGAATATACCCCGAACCACGCGCACCGGGAAAGAAAAAAGGAGTTCCTGGCAACCGTTTTTCGATAGACACCCACTTTTCTAAATTGTAACCTGCTGTCCAACAGTCATTAATAGCAGAGTGGGGTGAACATGAAGACAAAACTTCTGATTCAGGGACTTGCTGTGACAGTCGCGATCACTGTTTTTGCGGATGACGGGGTATGAATCAATCCAGAAGGCGGAGTATGGGAGGAACCGGCCAACTGGCAGGATGGCGTGGTCGCGGAGGGCGTCGGCGCGACGGCGACCTTTCCCTCGCCCGTCCCGCCCTGCGACGTGGCGGTCTCCGTGTCCGCCGCCCTCACGCTCGGCAACCAGTCCTTTGGCGACGCGGACAACGACCACGTCTGGATCCTCGCAGGAGAGATGCTGACCTTTACCAACGATCCCGCCATCCCTGCCGTGATCGAGGTCCACAACCGCGAGGCCGTCATCGCCAACAACATCGTCACTCCGCGTGGCATGCGTAAACTCGGTACTGGCACCCTCACGCTGGCCGGCACCAACTCCGCCTCAGAGAACCTCTTTAGTGTCGAAGCTGGCGCACTGGCCCTCTCCAACCGTGCATCGCTGACCAACACGAAGTTGGCCTTCTACGACAACACCGCGTTGCGCGTGGACGGCGACGTGGTATTTTGGACATTCGAGAGCCGCGGCACGACCACCATCCCCGTCAGCATCAACGGAACCGCGCGGGTCGGTCGCGGTTATGACCGGGACGGGACCACCGAATGCACGCTCGACACCGCCTTGACGGGCTCGGGTACTTTGGTGAAACAGATGGGCAACCGCCAGGCGCTCATCGGTCCTTTGGCGCTGACCGGCACGGTCAAGGTGGCGGGCGGCACGCTGGCCGTGATCCGCCCCTCCGACATCGTGACCTGGTTCGGCTTTGACGATCCAGCGGACATCGGGCGCGACTCTGGCCCTGCCGGCGTTACGCTCACCCCCGTCGGCACCAACCCGCAGTGGCACGAGCCGGAGGGCCGTTTCGGTGGAGCCCTCAAACTCAACGGGCAATCCTATCTCATGTACGAAAAACTCGCGCCCCTCCCCTTCCTCCTGCCCGTCGGCAATGCCGCCTTCTCTATCGCCGCCTGGATCAAGCGCGACCCCAGCAGCAACGCAAATGGCGGTATCGCGAGCTGGGGTTCGATGGACGGGAGCTACCGCTCGGCCTGTATCCGCTTGAACACCCTCTCCACCGTGATTCAAGCTTCCGCCGGGCACACCGCAGTCGCCCTCGACGCGCCGGACGAGTGGCAGCACGTCGCCCTGACCTACGACCCCACTCTGCCCTCGGGCAACCGTAAGATCTACGTGAACGGCGTCCTCAAGCGCAGCGACGTGCCCGCCCAGACGTACACGATCACGCAGGCGTATATCTCCATCGGGCGCGGCTCGAGCGACACCGCGCACAGTAGCGGCCAGTATTTCACCGGCCTCATCGATGAAGTGGTCATCGCCCGTACGGCCCTCTCCCAGGCACAGCTCCAAGTGCTGATGGCGAACGGCGCCGCCGCCACATTCCCGCCGCCCGCCGAAACCCCGGATCTGGTGCCCGCTGAAACCGCCCTGAAGGTTGGCCCGATGGGACGCTTAATGCTCGGTGACGGCCAGACGGTTGCCGGTATCGATGGCGAGGCCGGCGGCATCGTTGCGCTCGCCAACCGCGCCACGCTCGCCGTCGAACCACCCGCCGACACCGCGCTGAACCAGAGCCTCTGCGGCGCGGGCGGTCTCGTCAAGAAGGGAGCGGACACGACGCTCACGCTCACGTCTCGCCAGCGCTATGACGGCCCCACCACCGTCGAGGCCGGCACCCTTGAAGTCCTCAACCTCGCCCCGCGCGTTTTCGACGGCATCGTCGCCTACTACACCTTCGACGACGGCGGGGACCTTTTCCGCGACATCAGCGGCAACAACATCCACATGGCACCCATAGCCGACTCAGGCATTGCCTTCCAAGCCAGTTATGGGCGGATCGGCGGCTGCGTCCGCCTGCAAAACGGCACCTATCTGGAGCCCATCGGCGGCTTCCCCGCCGCCATGCCCACCGGTAACGCGCCCGTCTCCGTCTCGATCTGGGTCAACCCGGAGTCCGGTATGGGCACATCGGGCGGCTTTACGAGTTGGGGGTACACCAACACGAAGACGCGTTCGAGTTTCAACCTACGTTTCAACAACTCTCGCAGTGTTCTCACCGTGGCTAGTAACGAGGGTAATGTCGGCGGCTCCGACAACCTCGGTTTCGACCTCTCTACGGGAACACCTGACACCGGCTTTGGCGTCGGCTGGCACCACCTCTGTTTCACCCACGATCCCACACATCCTACCGTCAAGCAGCGGCTCTATGTGGACGGCAAACTCTACGCCAGCACCAACCATAACAACTATCGTATCGAGCCGGTCATGATGCGCATCAACTGCGGTCGCGACACGAACCAAAAGGGTAACAGCTACTACGACGACACGATCTTCTTCAATCGCGCCCTCACCGAGGAAGAGGTGCTTTTCCTGAGCGCCGGTGGACGCGTGATCCCCGCCTCCGCCCCCGGCACCGCAACTCCAATCATCAACGGGGTGGTGGGCCGCTACGCGTTCGATGACCCCGATCATCCCGGCCTCGACACGAGCGGCTACGGCAACCACCTCGAGCCTGCCGGCGGCGGCAACCTTTCCATTGCTCCGGACGGCAAGTTCGGCGGCTCGCTCGCCATCACCGCCGCCGGCTCCTGGCTGACTTTCCCCGGCGCAGGTTATCCCGCTGCTTTCCCTTCGGGCCGCTGCCAGTACACCTTCGCCTGCTGGGTCAACCCTGACGATGACGCGCCCTCCTCCGCCGGCATCTTCTACGCCGGTTCGGACGCGAATCTCAACGACTTGATCCTGCGTTTCAACGGCAACGTTAATTTGACTCTTGAAACCAGCGGCACCACCGCTCTCAATGGTGGTAACATCTACAACCTTTTCGCCGCCGACCTCCCCTCCGGCTGGCACCATGTCGCGGTCACCTTCAACGCCTACGAGACGCCCTACAAACGTAAGCTGTTCATCGACGGCCGTCTCCTCGCCTTCAATACTTCCACCGACCCATTCCTCGGCACGGACTTTTTCCACATCGGCCGCGGCCGTTCAGAGACCTCCAACGGCTTCAAGGGCCGCATCGACGAGTTCGTGGTGATGAACCGTGCCGCCACCCTCGCGGAAATCCATGATCTCGCGACCGGCATGGCCGACCCTGACGCCGGTGTCCTGCCGGCCCGCACCCTGCTCACCGTCGCTCCCGCCGCCCGTGCCCTTTTCCGAGGCGGCAGCGTCAACCGTATCGGCGGACTCGCCGGCGGCGGCACCGTCGAACTCACCGGCACCAGCGCGTTGGTCATCGGCGGCGCCACGACCAACCGTTTCAACGGGACGCTCGTCGGCGATTCCACCTCCCGTGTCTCCATTGACCGCGATGCCGTGCAGACGCTGCCGCTCGGCGCTTTCGCGGGGACACTGACTGTCTCCAATGCCACGTTGCAGGTCACGGCGGCGGGCGGCACCGCCCCCGTCCGCATCGGTGTCGGGGCGGGCGGGCGCTTCGGCGGTGAGGGCACCACCGCTGCGCCCGTGACCGTCGCTCCGGGCGGTGTTCTGCTGAGCCGTTCCGATACGCCCGGCCTCACGCTCGGCGGCGCGGTCACGTTGGAGGCGGGCACAATCTTCGCGCTGGAGATTTCCGGCGACGAAACCGCCGGCAACCTGAAACTTGGCGGCACCTTGGCACTGCCCGCATCCGGCGTGGTCGAGCTGTTCCTGCAGGAAGCAAAGAGCGGAATGTTCGTTGTCGCCGAGGCCGCCGGCGGCGTGACCGGCACGGAAAACCTCAGTGGCTGGAATCTGGTCTTGACCGGTGCCGATCCGAAAGGCGTCCGTCGGCTGAAGGTGGACGGCAACCGGCTGATCGCCGGCGTGTATCTGGAAGGCACCTTACTTTCCGTGTGGTAGGCCATGAGTGACACACCCACGACTCACCGACAATCACACCATCGAAAGGCGGCAGGGCACTCTGCCGCCCCTGTTACAATGCGTGAGTGCGCCTGACACAAAAACATCATGAAAAAACAGCATCTCGTCTTATTATCCGCGATGGCGCTTGCCGTGACCGCTTCCGCTGACCTGTCCGAACAACGCACCGCCCAGATCGCGGCAATGCCGGGGCTGGTCGCCTTCTGGACTTTCGGCAATCCGCAGGACGGCGTGTGGCGCTCGGTCGGCAACGTTTCAGAGGCAACAAACTACCCGCTCTATCTGCGCAAGATCGGCGACGCGACGCGCTACACGCTCAACACCTGGCCGTACACGGACGAGGCATCAAAAATCCGCGTCGACAACACGGGGCCGTTCGGCCACGCGCTCTACTTCAACCAAGGCCACATTTATGCCGAATCGCCCCGTGCCGGCTTCGACAATGGACCGCTCGACCTGAACGGCACGACCCCTTTCACGATGGTGGCGTGGATGAAGTTTACCGGTGTGCGCCACATGGTCGCCGGCATCTGGGACGAGGGCGGCTGGGACAAGTACCGGGGGCGGCGGCAGGCCGCGCTCTTCGGTGGTCTCTTCGGCCGTAACGGCATCACCGCGCACATCTCCGCCTCCGGCGCGTCGAGCTACCCGCAGTCCACTGTCTCCGGCAGTCAGTATGCCCGCGAGCGTGCCATCGATGGTGCGGATTTCGCCAACGGCCAGTGGGTCTGCATGGCCATGACCTACGATCCGGCCTCGCAGGAGGTCAAGGCCTGGCTCAACGGCGTTGCCACGCCGCTCGATCTTGGCGACCCCGTCGAAAACGATGTGTTCAATCATGCCAATCCGAAACAAGCCAACCCCTATCTGTTCAAGTGGCCGATCTACTCGCCGCGCCGTTTCATCCTGAAATACAACGGCTACAATGTGCGAACCGCTGGCATTTATGAGCACTGGCTCGATGTTGACGCACAGGCGGGCACCTTCACCTACGGCCGTTCTGCGCCCGGCACGGTGACGCAGCGCTTCAAGGTCACGGTCACTGTGCAAAGGAACGGCACGCCGCTGTCTGGTTTGCCGCTTGAGGCGGAGGTCGCGCCAGGGGACGTGCTGGCATTGCCTGCCGGAACGACAGTCGTACAGGGTGATGAAATCATCACCGCGCTCGCGGTTTGGCAGAATGAGGCCTGGGCCGCCGTCGGCCCCACCCTCACCTACCCCGTACCCGAGGGCGCGCCGTTCACATTGGGCCGTGCGCTGGGCCTTGGCTCCGAAGAGATCGCCCACGGCTCGCAGCTCTACATGGATGGCGTGGCCGTCTTCAACCGTGTGCTCTCACCCACCGAACTGCGCACTGTGAGTTTTCTTCCCGCGCTCCCCGCCGGCGCCGTCTCAGCCACAGCGCCCAAACAACTTGGCCGCATCGTGTTCGGGACGCCATGAACACGGTATCCCGCCGGTTCCTGCGCCCATCGCCATCGCCGGACTAGCCTTCACAAACGGGTTTGCTCACGCATCGGGACCGCACCGAACCGATGCTGGGATTCGGCAAGCGCCTGCTCTTCTTCGGCAACAGCTTCTCTCTGGGTGAAGATGTGCCGGGCCGTGTCGCGGCCCTCGCGGTCCTTGACGGCCAGCAGCCGCCGCTCGTGGTCGCCGACCTCATGGGTGGTAAAGACCTCGCCTATCACATTGGTGAAGTGGAGGCCAATGCCGCCTCCAACGTGGATTCAGCGCTGCTCTTTGGCACCAACACCTGGGATTACGTCGTCATCCAGGGCTATAGCACCGAGGCCACGCACCTGCGTGATGCCTCCGTCTTCCGCGCCAACGCCCTCACCCTCTTCCAGCGCGTGAAGAACCACGCCTCCGGCAAAGGCGCTGGCGTACGGCCCGTCCTTTTCCAGACCTGGGCGCGCGCCCCCGGCCACAGTTTTTACCCGTCTTCATTCCCTAATCCCGCCGCGATACAGCACGAGATCCGTACCAACTATCAGGCCGCTGCCGAGCTGATCCAAACCACCGAGCCAGACGCGGGCCTACTCATCGCGCCGGTCGACGATGCCTTCGAGCGGGGTCGTTTCAGCCCGTTCCGCCTCTACGGCACCGATCTTTCCCATGCCGGGAACTGCGGCCCCGCCTTGGCCGCGCTTGTCCTCTACAAGACGATCTACGGCGCATCCGTCACCAACACCCCCGCTGGAGATGCGGCGGAGTTTAAACCCGCCGGCACCAACGGAACCCACGGTCACCCCCTTACAACGGCACGTTCCTCACATCCTTCCCGTCTGGCGAATGTATCCTCTCCAACCTCAACCCTGACGTGGCCTACGACTTCACCTTCTACGCCTCGCGTACGGCGACCGACCAGCACGTTCGTTCCACGCGCTACACGGTTCTCGGTGCGAACAACGGTTTTGCCGATCTCGATGCAACCAATAACGGCGAGAACGTCGCCCCCGTTCACGGTATCTTCCCGACCCCTGAAGGCGTCATCGTGATCCACCTCGAGGCCGCCCCCGACAATACCGAACCCATCCACTTCTACTATCTCACCGCCATGAAGATCGCCTGGCACGAACCGCTGCCCTGGCAGGTCTATGTCGACGCCGACGCCAACGACGCCGCCCACCCCCTCCCCAAAAACTGGAACCTGCTCGATATGGGCGACTTCAATGCCGTCAGTTTCGTCGACCACGACGGCATACCTACCGGCATCAAGGCCATTGTCTCCGCGACGGCCTCCAGTAGCGACACATGGCCGGATTTCATCCCCACTGGTGACGCCGCCGAATTTGCCCCAGCGTGGAAAAATGGCGCCTATACGGGGGGCGATACCGTCGCCACCTTCACCCTCTACGAACATTTCACATGTTGCCGTCGTGGCCGATATCCGGCCGAAGGCAGACCGCACGATCCAGGTCTCTTTCCGTAAAGGCACCGGCAACGTTGGCAACAACAACTATCTCACGGCCTGGGAACTCTCATACCCCGAGTCCAGCTTGCCCGTGCCTGACTTCGCTCCCATCGCCGGCAAACGCATCCTGATTCTTGGGAATAACCTTTTCTCCCAAGACAACATCCCGAATATGCTGGCCAACCTCGCCGCTGCCGCAGGTCATTCGCGTCCGTTTGTTATCGCTGACACCGCCTCCGGCCGTACCCTCGCCCAGAATACCGCCCGCGTTGAGAGCGCCTCACTCTCCTACGCCAACGTCCAGCATCCCCTCCTCACCGGCACCAACACATGGGATGAGGTCGTCTTGCAGGGCGATTTCGTTGACCCCACACACCTTGGCGACCCCACAGCCTACAGCGCCAACCTCATCGCCCTCTGGAACAACGCCTATGGCAACATCAATCCGATGAACGGACAGACGTACAGCAATGCGTTCTGCGTGGCGCGCTTTAGCGGACTCTGGCCCAATGCTGCCTATACCTTCACGATTTACGGCGCACGCAGCAACATCTCGAACAGCCGCGAGACAAAGTACAACATCGAGGGCACGACCTCCGGCGAGGCCCTGTTGGAGTGCAACAACAACACCTCGAACGTTGTGGTCATCCCGAAAATCCGCCCGCGCCCCGACGGCACGCTCGACCTGCGGATCACCGCCGGACCGAACAACACAAGCCCCGAGAAGTTCTACCACATCAACGCCATGATGATCGAAGCCGCTTTCGGCAGCACCTTGATCAGCATTCAGTAACGCTTCTTCAAGTATGCCGACACACCTTTTTATTTCAGGAAGAGAACCGCGCCGAAGGTCGCTTTCACAGCGACCACCACTTCGCCGTCCACGGCGGTGATGGTCGCCTGATAGCCATCACGTCCGAGACCGGTCACGCGCCAGTTGGCGAAATTCTCCGCGCCATTGACCGAACCGTATGTCATGACCGTGGCCGTGAAGGACCGCATCACCGGATTCTCCTCCGTGCGCCCAAAATCGATCACGCCCGCGCCGTCCACCGTCAGCAATCCCGTGACCTCGACCGTGTCGTTCAACGTGCCGTCAAACGTGCAGGCATACACCGCATTCGTGCCGAGCGTCAAGTTTGCGATCGACAGCACTTCACCCGCCGCCGCCTCTACAGTGCCTACTGCGACCCGCTCTTCGACCGCCAGCGTGCCGTTGAGCACACGCCCGCTCCCCGAAACTTCCGAGACGGCCTGCGTCGCGCCGGTCAGATCAAGCACGCCCAAATCCCCCACACGCACCGCCACCCGCCGTGACGCGCTGCTATCGTAGATCTGGGCGATCTCGGCATCGGTCAGCACGCGGTCGTAGAGCATCACGTCATCCAGTAAACCTTTAAAACGCTCCCCCGCTGTCGGATACGACCGCCCGATCAGCATACCGGCCGTCGAAGCGGCTGGTGCCAGCCGGATGTCGCCAGGATGCCGCCAGCCGACCCCATCGTAGCTACCGCCGGGCTGGCTGGACCTCATACTCTGGGGGTTTCCGTCGATGTAGAGATGCGCACCCTGAGTCGACACCGATGCCGCAACGTGTACCCATTGGTTGAGCGGCACCTTAATGTTGGTGAGGATTTCCTGCCACCAGTCGCCTGTACTGTGTTCCAGCAGACGTAGTTCGCCGCTGCCGTTCAGCTTGAGTTCGAAAGTCCGCGTGGTGCCGTCAGGGCGCGAACTCAGGATCGTCTGAGCGGAACCGCCGGTGTACTCCGTCACATAAATCCACGCCGACGCCGTGAACGAGGTCGTCATCGCGTAGAGCGCGGAGTGCGGAACCTGGAAGTTCACATTATTGTTAAAGACGTACGCATTCGGTTCGCCGAACCGGTCCAGTGCCTGTGCGCTGGCCCCCGACTGGATCATGTTGAAACCGTGCCCGGTCGCATCCGCCAGCGGAGCATCGGCGTCAAAACGTTGCCAATAGATCGGCATGCCGGGCAACCCATTGTGCGCGAAACGCGCCTTGAGCGTGCCTTCCCGCACATCGACCAGCCCGTACACCGTATTGGTGCCTGCCAGCGTAAGCACGCCGCCGCCGACCACCGTCAAGCCGCCGGTCGCAGCCAGCGACTCCACATTCTGCGCGATGGTCGCCTCCATACCGCGAGTGTAGATGGTGCCGCCACGCGGCCCGAGCGCCACCCGCCGTGCGCCGGCGAGCACATCGTGCATGTCCGATGTGTCCAGCGCCGGCCCCAAGAGCTCCAGCGTGCCGCCGTCGAGCGTCAGGCTGGTCCAGTTGCCCACGTTCGTGCCGTAGGTGCGGGTCGCCGGCAGCGCCAGCGTACCGCCGTTCACCGTGGCCTCGGTCAGCCGCGCGTGGCCGTCACTCATCCACGACCAGGCCCCCGCCGCTTCAAGCCGCCCACCGTTGACCGTGATATGCACCGACCCCTTGCCGGATGCCGTGTCAAGCATCTGATATCCCGGCGCCACGCGTCCGAGACGCATCACACCGCCGTTGACCTGCACAAAGGCAGGGCCACCGTAACCCATGTTAGCCCACGACGTCGGCGGCATCTCCAGCATGCCGCCATTCATCACATAGGTTGCAGGCGCGGTACCGTCATGCCGCACATAGAGTGCGTTGGCGTTCGACAGATAAACCTCGCCCCCATGCTGAACGATCAGAGCGTCGCCGTTTGCAGTATTGGTGCTGTCGCACCGCGCGGACATACCGCCCGCAGTGATCGTCGCCCCCTCCTCGATGGTCAGCGTCGATTTCATGCCGGTTCCGCCACCCAGTTTGATCGTCTCTTGCGACGCAGTCGAAAACGCATACGACGCGCCGTCCGTAAAGACCAGACCGCCCTCACGCACGTTCAGGATGGAGTTCCCCGCACTTCCGCCGCTACCAGCAAGGAACAGCCGATTGGTGCCGACTTTATTGAGTGCTGCCGTCGTCGATGGCCACGTGAGGACGCCGGACCAGGTGATGTCGTGGTCTTGCGCGTTGACGTTGAAACTGTTCTTGATCGTCACGGGGCCGGGCAGCTCCGCGGCCGCGTTGCCTAGCACGCGCATACCGGCCGAGCCCTGCATGACCACTTCGCCGGTTCCGGGATTGCCCCCGTCCTTGAGCACCAGCACACCTTGGTTCATTTCGGTCCGCCCGGTACGGGCAGCCGGTTGGGCGAACGCCACAATGCCGCCACCGGACTTGATCAATGAGCCGGAGCCCGCCGTCACACCGAACGTCAACTCCGCCCCATTGGCCGTGTCCACCACGAGCCCGGCCTCGGAAAGCGTGACCGGCAACGTGAACGCATGGCTGCCTTGCTCAACCTTGGCGAGCGCCAGCGCGGCGGCACCGTTGTCAAAAGTCAGCCCAGCCGTTCCGGCGACCGTGTACGACTCCGCATTGTTGAAATAGGTCTCACCTACGGTGACGGCGTTCGCCGCCGTCACTGTGGCCGGAGCCGAGATCGCACCGTCGAACCGCACACGACTGCCCGCCGCGTTGGGCGGCGGCAGCGTCCAGTTGTCCGCCTGCTCCCACGTGCCGCTACCGTCCGTGCTCCAGACCGAAGACGCGCCCGACGCATCGCCTGCGACCGTCAACGTCACCGCACCGTCCGCCGCAGCAAAGGTGTAGGACTTGCCGTAAGGCGGGTTCGTCACGCGCAGGCCTGCCACGCTCGGGGCACTACCCGTATAGGTAATGAGCGTGTAGGTGCCATTGAGGGAGAAGGCTTCCGAGGTGCCAGCCACCTTCAGCGTGAGATCCACCTCGCCCAGCGTGACCGCGCCGTCGACCGCCAGCAGATCATTCGCCGCGCCGTCCGCCGCGAACGTCATGGCCAGCGCGGCTGGAACAGCCGGTGCGGCCGCTCCCAACGTGAGTCCGGTCAATGCCACCGTCTGCACGCCAGCCGCATCGAGTTCAAGCGCTGCGCCGGGGGCGACACTGAGCGCCGTGACATTCGAGACGCCACCCGCAAGGGTGATGCTCAGGGTACCCTCAGCGACCACCGTCGGCCCGTCATAGGCCTGCTTGCTGTTGAGAATCAGGCGCCCCGTACCGGTCTTGATCAGACCGCCATCGGTGCCTGACACTGACTCGTCATGTTTCAACACCTGAGTGACCGTGTAGGTGTCGATCTCGGAAAGGTCGAACACGGCACCGCCCTCCTTGACCGTCGCAGCCGTCAACGACTGCAGAGTGCCGTTCTGAGTCGGACAGAAGGTGCCGCCGTTGAAATGGACCACGCCGGAGAGGCCGCTGTTGCCCTTCTCAATGTTTTGAACCTTGAGTATGCCGCCATCAAGGTTCACTGTGGTCGTGCTGTTCGTGCCATAGCAGAGCAACAGCCTACGGGCGCTATTCAACTCGCCGTTGCCGGAAAGCGTCAGCGTCAAGTCGCCACCGAAATTGGCACACCGCACACTCGTGCTATCCTGCGACAGATGGTCGATCTTGCCTCCACTAATGATGACGGTGGCACTCGCTCCGGCCTGTTCGGGCCAGAGGCATGCAGCGCGCACGGTGAGCAGACCCCCCGACATCTCCAAACGCGGTGCCGACTGATGGTTGGCGGGCACAAGCGCACGGCCGAGCACCAACGCATTGACGGTCAACTCCCCACCGCTCATGCGCAAGGTCGAGGCGCGGGGTAGCGGTGCGGTCTCCGTCGTGCCGTTGCTGCGACCGATGATCAGCTCGCTGGCGATCTCGGTGCTGCCGCCGGCCACTTCCAACGTGCCGGCGGTCTCGGCATCCGCCTCGGCCGTGCTGTTAAGACCCACCACGACAAGCCCGTTGAACAGATTGGTCTGGCCCTGCCCGCCGATCACCACCTTGCCGTCCGCCACGTTGAAACCGCTAAAGCCGACCGTCGGGCTCTCACCATTGGGGCCGATATTCAGCACATCGTGACTGACACCCGCGCCAGAACCGGCGTTGAACACATTCAGGCCCGGGGCCTGGAAGGTGACCGTTCCCGCGCCGGTCTTGACCAACGCGCCGGAAAGCGCCTCAGCCTTGCCGGTGAAAGTGATATCGCCCTCGGCCCGCAGCACCGCCGCGCGCGTGTCGTCGCCAGTGTCGAGCGTGTAACCTCCCACCGTGGCTGCTCCGCCGATATAATGGAGAGTCCCTTGTCCCAGAATCAAATCGCCGCCGTCCGGGAGCCTGTCGATACGCAGCGTACCGTCCTTGACCTGCGTCGGCCCCGCGTAGAGCGCGTTGGCGTTGGTCAGCATCAGGTAGCTCGCGCCATCTTTGATGAACGGCCCCTGTCCGGTAACCGCAGCGTCCACCACCACCGTCTGCCCCTGGCCGGGCGCGATCCCGCCGCCGCCCGCGTCAAGCGTGACTGGCAGCGACAGCGTCACGCTGTTGGAGATAACCAGCAAACCGCCCGCTGTCAGATTAAGCGCACTGATCCCCAGGCCGTCCGTGTCCGGCACCGCAAGCGCGCCGGGCCCGGCGACCGTCAACGGCACGTCACCGCTGACACCGCCATGAATGGCGACCGCCGCTCCGCCCGCCGCCTGAATCAGCGCATGGCTAGTCAGTACGAGCGGTGCCGTCAGCGTGTGCGTACCATGCTCGGCCGCGATCACGGCCGGCTCGCTGTCGCCAGTGGCCAGCGTCAGAGGCGCACCCGCTACCGTATAGGGCGCGTCGTTACGGAAAATCAGTGTGCCCAGTGTCGACGGTGTGGAGCGCGTCACCGTGGCAGGTGCGCTGATCGCATCGTCAAAGCGCACGACCGTCCCCGGCGCATCGGCCGGCGGCACGGTCCAGTTACCAGCCGTCTCCCAAATGTCCGAGGCAGGATACGTCCAGATTGAAACTTCAGGCGCATAGGCTACGCGCAACACCACCGACACCCCGACTGTCTCAAAGCTGGCCACGCGCCCCGGTCCGGGATTAAGCAGAGTCCAGCCGCTTACATCCGGCACCGAACCAGCGCAGGTGAAGAGCGTATAGTCGCCGGGACGCGTCACCGGCTCATCGCTGCCGCTGACCACAACGCGCACATTCAGCGCACCAACCGTCGCACCGGCCGGCAGGGCGATGCGGTCACAGGCGCTACCGTTGGCCGACGCCTCGAAATGCAGTGTCGCGTTGTCCTGCAACGTCACAGATGCGAACGCATGTTCCTGGATCACACCGTTCACGAGACTCAATTCGGCACCGGACGCCACACTCAACCCCGTCGACGCGTAGCCCTCCGCCGGCAACACCAGCGAACCCGCCTCCACGACCGTCGGCCCCGTGAACGCACAGCTTCCGGCCAACGTCAACACACCGCCCCCCAGCTTGGTCAGGCCACCACCTGCGGTCCCGGCCTCCAGCGGCTGCACAAAGGTGACATCCAGGCCGCAGGTGTCCACGCGTACGCCGGCGTCGTTCACGATGATCTGTTTGACACCGTTCAGATAATTGGTGAGCGTGGTCCCGCCGAACGGCGACAAGCCGACAGTCTCCAGCGTGCCACCATTGAAGATCAAAATCGGCCGGTTAGCCGCCGCGAAAGTCGTGTTCACGGTGGCCGGCAGGCTCAATGTCCCCGACCCCGGCGTGCCGTTACCGAGCACCACCCGGTTGGTGCGACCCGATGCATGATCGCCCATCCAATTGAACGTGCCCGTGACTTCAAGCCGACCGCCGTTGATTTCCAGCAGCCCCCGGCCGTTGAAGGAACCGCTCTCCATACGGACGCCCATGCAGACGCGATCCAATGTCGTGGTGCCACCGTTGATGATTAACGCACCGAGGGCGTTGGTGACACCACCGCGGATGCCGATATTGAACCACATGTCCGGAGCGCCGGTGACACGGCCACCGTTGATGATGAAACGGTCGGTGCCCGCCCCGTTGGCACGCAATAGACAAAGGTCACTACCATCCCATAGGGCAGACCGGAAACACACCGGTTCCCATGATTGGCACC
>DAOTKE010000011.1:0-37962 GCA_035449085.1 Kiritimatiellia bacterium
TAAATGGTGGAGGCGGGGAGAATCGAACTCCCGTCCGAAACAGTGTCCTCCCAGTTTCTACGCGCGTGTTCTGTCTACAAGTCTCGTCAACAGGAAGGCCGGCAGACAGGCTCACCTGAAGACCAGCAACCACGATTCGTCAAGACACGGGCGCCCGGCTGCTCGGCCCCCGGCAGGATCTGCTAGTCGTCGCCTCCCCGCTCAGCAGACATCGGCGGTTCAGCGTCGCGCCTGTTTAATTAGGCAGCGAGAGCGAAGTTATCGTTCGCATTTAGGTTTTTTCCTGTTTTTTTACGAGGCCAACAGGAGCCCTCGGCGCGCCACTAGGATTTCGACTGCCCCGTCGAAACCAGTCGCCCCCTTCAGTAAAGGTGAAACAAGTATGGCAGATGAGCCCCCCGGAAACAAGGAAGAATGAGGAGTTTGGCGTCGGGGCATCGCGGGGATCGGCGCGAGAGCCCTATCGGCCCCGATCCCGATGGCGACAGCGATTTGGATGGCGCCAAGCCCCGGCAAGGCGGGGCATGCCATTTCTACATCCTTTCTAAATCCTAACCCCTTTTTTGGGGTGGCATCCGGACGCCCAAAAAGTTATGCTGACACATCCCTTTTTTTCAGTGGGAGAAAGAGAGTCGCATGAACACGGTATTGACAGACAACGTTTTTTGGGTGGGTTATATCGATTGGCCGGTACGTGATTTTCATGGGTATAAAACCGTGCGGGGCTCCACCTACAACGCCTATCTGGTGGTGGATGAGAAAACGGCACTGATTGACGCGGTCAAGGCCCCCTACGCGGCCGAGCTGCTGGCGCAGATCCAGGCGCGCGTTCCGCTGGAGAAGGTTGATTACGTGGTCTGCAACCATGCCGAGCCGGATCATTCTGGCGGCCTGCCGGCCGTGATGCGTGCCTGCCCTAACGCGACGCTGCTCTGCAACGCCAAGTGCAAAGACGCGCTGGCCCGTCATTTCGACACCCGCGGCTGGAAAATTCAGGTGGTCGCCGATACTGAAAAGCTCTCGCTGGGCCGTCGCACCCTCCAGTTCTTCGATACGCCGATGGTGCATTGGCCCGAGTCGATGGTCACCTATCTGGTCGAGGAGGGCATCCTCTTCTCGATGGACGCCTTCGGGCAGCACTATGCGTCGGGCTTCCGTTTCGACGATGAATCGGACATGTGCGAGGTGATGCAGGAGGCCAAGACCTACTACGCCAACATCGTGCTGCCCTACGGCCGTCCGGTGGCGGCGACGCTCGCGCGTCTGGGCGGCCTCACGCTCAAGATGGTGGCTCCGAGCCACGGCGTGATCTGGCGCAGCCACTTCGGCAGGATTCTGGCCGCCTATCAGGAGTGGATGGTCTGCAAGCCCGCCCGCAAGGTTGTGGTCGCCTACTGCAGCATGTGGGGCAGCACGCGCGCGATGGCCGAGGCCGTGGCGGCGGGCGCCCAAGCGTTGCCGGTCGAGGTCAAGCTCATCAATGTGGACGCCACGCATGACACGCAGATCGTCACCGAGGTGATGGACTGCGCGGCTTTCGCGGCGGGGTCCGCCACGCTCAACATGGGGATCATGCCGCGCATGGCCGCGACGCTGACGTATCTGCGTGGGCTGAAGCCGCAGGGCAAGGCCGGATTCGCGTTCGGTTCACACGGCTGGGCCGCGAAAGGCTCCGAAGAGGCCGCGCGCTATCTGGATGCGATGCAGATGAAACCGGTGCGTGAACCGCTCGCCTGCCGTTTCGCGCCGGATGCCGAGGTTTTGGAAGCCTGCCGCGCCGCTGGCCGCGCACTGGCGGAGGTCGCACAACGCGCGTAAGGAGATTCTGATGGGTCCGCACGTTCTGACGGGTTGGTTGCACCGCATCCGTCGCGGGGTCGCGCTGATGGCTTGCCTGTCCGCGGCCACGTCCGTCTGTGCGCAGTCGCCGTTCGGTCTGAAGGTCGAACGCCTCGCACTGGTCGACGAACAGGCCGACGTGCGGATTACCTTGAGCGTGCCGTCCAACCATGTGGTCTATGCCGCGTCGTTTCAGGTCTCGGCTGCGCCCCTGAAGGTGCCTGCGCCCGAGCAGAAGCCCGATCCCGTCAACCCGGCACAACAGGTCGGCGTTTATGCGCACCCCTTCGAATCACGCTGGCGCGTCGCGCCCTTGCGTGACGGCACGACGCTGACCGTCGCGTATCAAGGTTGCGACGATACCGTCTGCTTCATGCCGGAGGAGCATGTCTTTCGGTATGATGCGGCGTCCGGACGTTTTGTCGCGGTCGCCGATGCGCCCACCGACGTCCCGCCCGCGATGGCTGGGGCAGATGCATGGGCGCACGGCTTCGCGATGGCCGCGGGCGGCGGTTATATGAACGCCGACGCGTTTCTCGCGTTTCTGGATCGGGCGGAGGGGGCGGTGGACGTTGCGGACGCGTCGGGCACGGGGCTGGCCGGATTTTTAGGTGATCCGGTCGCTTTCTTTCACGCGCACGGTCTGTTTCTGACCCTCCTTCTGGTACTGCTTGGCGGCGTGCTGCTCAACCTGACGCCCTGCGTGCTGCCCATGATCCCGATCAACCTGGCGATTCTCGGTGCGGGGGCCGGCACGCGCGGCCGCGGTTTCGGCCTAGGTGCGGCTTACGGCGCGGGGATCGTGCTGGTCTACGGGGGGCTGGGCTGGATCATCCTGCGCAGCGGGATCTTTTTTGGGGCGTTGCAGGCGTCGCCCTGGTTTAACCTCGTGATCGGGCTGATCTTTGTGGCGCTGACGCTGGCGCTTTTTGATGTGCTCGTGATCGACTTCACGCGCTTCGCGACGCCGAAGAATGGAAGTGACACACGGCAGGGCGCGCTGGCGGCATTCTCGGCAGGTGCGCTCTCGGCGCTGTTGGCGGGCGCTTGCGTGGCACCGGTGGTGTTGGCCGTATTGCTGCTGGCCGGCTCACTCTATGCCGGCGGCGCGCATGGCGCGCAGTTCCTGCCGTTCGTGTTGGGGCTCGGCATGGCGCTGCCCTGGCCTTTCGCGGGCGCGGGCCTTTCGGTGCTGCCCAGTCCCGGCATGTGGATGGTGCGCGTGAAGCAGGCGTTCGGCGTGTTGCTGGCGCTCTTGGCGGCTTATTACCTGTATCTGGCCGTGGCCGGCTTTTGGCCGTCCGCGCAGATCGCGCGTGAGGGTTCGATCACGGCCGGCGACCGCGCGGCGTGGGACGCCAAGGTCGAGCAGGCGCGGCGCGAGGGCAAGCCGCTCTTTGTCGATTTCTGGGCCACCTGGTGCAAGAACTGCGCCGTCATGGAGAAGACCACTTTCCGGGAAGAGCAGGTCAAGCAGCGGCTCGCGCGCTACGTGGTGGTCAAGGTGCAGGCCGAACGTCCGGAGCGCAGCCCGGCCAAGGAGATGCTCGACGCCTTCGGCATCCGCGGACTGCCCGGTTTCGTCGTGCTGCGGCCGGACGCTGAACGCAAATAGTCCGCTAAGCCCACATCGACCGTTTTTTCGGCAGGATCATGGGATTATCATGATTGAACACCGTCATGACAATCAGCACTCGCGAGTTGAGGGCTGTGCACCTGATGGGCGTCCGGTGCTGAGCACGGGGAGGGGCAAGCGTCTGCTTGCCCAGCGGTCACATCATTTCATGTCCAGCGGCCGGTTTAACGCAGAGACGCAGCGTTTTCTTGCCCCTTGGCGGGTGACAGCTCCAGTTCGCGGATGACCGGCAGGAGGCGGTCGTAGGAGGCGGCGGTTTCCGTGCGCGGGGTGAGCGCGCCGGTCGCGGGTGAAAAGCGTTCCGTCATCTCGGCCAGTGACACGCCGTCCGCATGCGCGGCCAGCAGGGCGCTGCCCAGCGCCGCTGAGTCGGCCACCGCGCTGCTCTCCACGCGCGCCTGGAAAACGTCCGCGAGCGTCTGCCGGATGCCCGCGCTGCGTGAGGCGCCGCCGGTGACGCGGATGACATCGAAGCGCCCGATCCACTCCGCGTGGCTGCGCAATGCCAGGGCCTGCGCCTCGACCACCGCGCGGATGCGGATCTCCGGCGCGGCCTCGGCGAACGGGAAGTTCGCGCGCAGACCGGGGGTCAGCACCGGCGGCGTGATCTCCGGGACAAACCAAGGCAGAGCGAGACGCCCGCCGTTGCCGGGCGGCGTGAGCGCGAAGGCCTTGTTGTCGAAGAAGTCCCACGACGCGCCGGCCTCTTGCCGTACGCGGTCACGGGCCAGCGAGCCGTTTTTGAAGCAGGCGAGGCTCATGAAGCCGCCCGCCGGGTTGCCGAACACATGCCCGCAGCCGTCGGGATCGGTGCGGAAGGCGTCGAGCGCCGCGAAAAAGGTATCGCTCGTGCCGAGGCTCACCACCGCGACGCCCGCGCGCCAGGCGCCGGTGCCGACCAGGCTCGCGGGATTGTCACCTGTCCAGACGGCGACGGGGGTGCCCGGCCGCAGTCCGTACTTGGCGAAATAGGCGTGCAGGCCGCCGGCGACGCCGCTGCCGACGCGCGGGAGTTTTGCGGGCAGACCCGGTGCCGTGAAGGCGGCGATCTCTTCATCCCACGTCAGGGTGCGCAGGTTGAGCAGATTCATACCCGCGCCGTCGCCGCTGTCGATCGGCGCGTCGCCGCCGATCAGCACGGAACAGAGGAAAGAGCTGACGAGATGGATGCGCGTGGTCTGGGCATAACGTTCGGGATCACGCTGTGCGAAGGCGCGGATCTGCGGCCCGGTGAAGCGCTCGATCGCCGGCGAACCGGTGTCGGCCTGCAGGCGCGCGCCGAAGCGTTCGCTCAGCTCGCGACAGACCGCGCGGGTGGAGCTGTCCATCCAGATGGGGCTCGTGGGGCGGGCCAGCGCGGGGGCAAGTTGCTCGGCCAAGCCGCGGTCGGGCGACAAGGCGCGCAGAGCGGGTTCGAAACGATCGTTCAGGTAGACCGAGCCGTGCTGCTGGCCGTCACCGCCGATCGCCGCGATCCGGCTCATGTCAAGACCGGCTGCCTGTAGGCGCGCCAACAACAGATCCAGCGCGGCCAGCCACATGAGAGGATCGGCGTGCTTGACCAACGGATCAGCATTCGGCAAGACACCGTCGGGACAGCCGTACTGCGGCAAGTCCGCAGAAAACGAGACGCTCGCGTTGCCGACTATTCGCGCGGCTGCAGGATCGATCACCAGAGCCTTCATGCTCTGCGTGCTGCTGTCGATACCCAGATAAAGCGCCATCGTGTTCCTCCTGACGTTATTTCGGAGACGGACGTTTCGCGTTCTTGGGTTTGGCCGCCTTGGCCTCCGTTTCGGCATACAATGTGAGCGGCGTCTCAATTTTTGCTTCTTTGATGAGCTTCACTCTGAGGTCGGCGAGGGTCTCCTGCGTGCGCCTTTCAATTAATTCGTTGCGCGCCTCTGCGGACGTCAGCTCGGGCTTCAGCTCTTTTTTTTCCAGCATGATGTGCGCGAGGTTGACGGAAACCACAGGGGCCGGCCCCTTCTCGCCCTCCTTCAAGAAGCCGCGATTCTTTTTGTTCAGTTTGAGAATGTGGAACGAATAAGGCGTCTCAACCACATCACTCAGCGTCCCCTCTTGCATGTTGAAGGCGACATCCGCCAATTCGGGGCGGAGCTGTTCGCGTTTGACGGTTCCCCACTCCCCGTAATCCACGCTCGAATCGCAATCAGATTCCCGGAAGGCAACCTCGGCGAAGGTCGCTTCGCCGGACTTGATCGATGCGAGAAGTTTTTCTGCCCGAGGCCGCAATGACAGATTGTATGCGACAATATCGTCGTTTTCTTTTTTTCGTTCCTGCAGGTATTGCCTCACATCATCGTCGGTGACTTTCACAACCGGGCGGATGATTTCTTGCGTCAGTCGCGACACGAGCAGGGCGTGCCGCACTTCGTACCAAAGGAATGAGCCGGGCGTGGTGATTTCCTTGACGTACGCCTCTTTCTTGGGGCCGCTTTTCCGGATTTGCGCGGCCAGTTGGGCCTGCTTGTCCACGAGCGCGGCCTCTTCCACCTTAAGCCCATGGCGTTCCGCTTCCTGGGCCAACACCGTCTTCGCGATGAAACTGGAGGCGAGCTTGTAGACGTGGCGCATCAAAATGTTGTCGCGCTGCTCTTCAAAATCAGCGACCGTGACGCCAGCGGGCAATTCGAAATCATTCGTCAGCAACTCGGCATACCGGCGCATGCTTCCCCAGGTTATCGAGGTGCCGTTGACCGTAATCAAAGGGTCGTCAGGCTTCAGGTCCGGGATCACCGCTTTGGGCACTTCCGGCTTTTTGATGGGGATTTCCTTGCGTTCCGCGCCGACCTGGGTCATGTTGGTGGCGATACCGGCCGGCATAGTGACACGCCGCGGAGTCCGTGCTGCCGCAGGCGGCGTGTTGGTGGCGGACTGCGCGCAGAGAACTGACGGTAAGGCAAGCAGTACGCCTGTAGACACGCACATCAACCGGACCGACCGAGAAAAACCTGCCATGAAGAGTCTCCTTTTGCCTGTGGATTATAGCGAAGCGTATCCGCTTTCGCAATCGTGGCGCGGGGACAGCACCGGCAGGATACAGGGTGCCCTTCAACTTCGGTGAAGTGGCATCCTAAACCAAAATTCCCCTCAGCAGATCGGTCAACGCAGTGAGAACACGGTGCCGGGCGGCATCAGGATCACTTCACCTGAATCGAGTTGCTTGACCGGCTGGCCGACAGGCGATGTGATGCGCGCAAGTTGATCGGGCGTCAGTGTCGCGGCGCTGCCCACAAAGAACCGGTTCGCGCCGCCATTTTTGAAGTTTCGCAGCACAAGCGTGCCTTGCCACATCTCTGCTGCACTGTCTGCGCAAACCAGTGTGCAGGCACCGCTGCCGAAATCGATCTCCGCAGCGCCGTCCACATCCAGCGCGCCGACGGTCTCGCTGTGGCCGTCAAGGTCCAATGTGCCGCCGTTCAGCCGCAGTGTGCTGGTGTCGGCGATGCGTTCGGCTGAACCGAGACGTAGACATCCTGCAGCGACTGTTGTCGCGCCCGAATACGTATGGGCCGCGTCGAAACGCACGGTACCGCCGCCCGTGACCGTCACGCCACCGGGGCCCGTGATGCTGCCCGTCACGAATAGCGCGTTGGTGCCGGTCGTCGCCGAGAGCAGATGTAGTGTGTTGCTGACGATCACAGCGCCACTCAGCGTGATGTTGACGTTGGAGTGGCTACCGAAAACCGAAATGCCGTTCTCGGTCCACATGGCGAGTCCGCGTTCGAAAATGAAGGCACTGTTGGGCGCACCGTCGAACAGCAGGGATGGCGTGTCGTCGGCCTGCGTGCCTTGGTCGCCGATGACCACGGCATTCGTGCAAACGCCGAGCACACTGTTGCCGCCGTTGGCCGGCACATTGGACCCGATCAGCAGGCGTCCCGCGCGCACGATAACGGTCTCACGGAACAACGATGCGTTACCCATGAACTTCAACGTGCCGGCGCCCTCTTTACGAATGCGCGAGATAGCGTTCGTGGGATAGATGTTAATATTGCCCTCCACCAGCAGGTCCACGTCGGCCGCACCGTCGTTGACGTCGATGATTTTGGTGTTCCATGTGCCTGCGGTCGTCGGCCCCTGCAGCGAGCCGATCTGCGTGGTGGCCGTCCGGTTCGTGCCGATGTAACGGATCGTCTGCTCGTCGCCAACGGCTGCAAGGCTCAATGGTACGCCGACCGCCATATAGACGCCGTCACCCAGCGTCAACGAAGGCCCCTTAGACGCGGGGCGGTTGGAGTTCAGTTGGGCAGGATCACCGCTGACGTTACGGAAGGTGCCCTCTTCAATCACGAACCCGGCGATCATGCCGATGTAATTGTTGGCCCCACCATTGATGATCCCGTCGTTGCCGAAGACCAGCGTGCCCGGCCCCTTCTTGACGATCAGCGAATTGTCCGAACGTCCGGCGCAAAACTGCAGGCGTCTGATCGTCAGTGATGCCGCCGGATCGGCCACATCGAAGATCGCCGTGTTGCCTGTGCCGTAGGTGAAGCAACGGTCGATCGACACCGACGGGCCGGTATAACGCAGCGTACCGCCATCGAACACCAGATTCACGGCGCTGTTGGAGGCCGCCCCGATGGAGGAGGGTATGCCGCCGTCGGCGAGCACGTTGGCCTCCAGTACGCCGCCAGCCAGAATCGTGGTGCCGGTGTAGGTGTTGGCTCCGGTGAGCGCCAACACGCCCTCGCCGAGTTTGTGAAGGTGTAATGCCTGATCGCCGGCAGCATGGCCGATCACACCGCTGATCTCATAACGTCCCTCCGGCGCGTTGGCGACATTCAGGCCGATACGGCTTCCCGGCTTAAACCCGAAGGTGGGCCCGGTTAGCGCGGCAATGGCCGTGACGTCCGCCGCTTCAAACTCGCCGACACCGCCCAAGCAGAGCGACAGCGTGGCTCCGCTGTTGACCGTAAAATCTTGGGCCGCAAGCGGCATGCCGTTGTGCAACGCTGTTTTTTTCTGAAGCTGGAGGACGCCCGCCTGCACAGTGGTGAGTCCCTCGTAGTCATTCGCGCCCGCTAGGGTGAGGATGCCCGCGCCTTGTTTGGTCAGACCGCCAGCACCGGTGACCGGATTCGCCAGCGTGAGTTCAGCGGAGGCACCGACATCGAAGCCACCGCCTGCCGCACCCAACGTTACGCCACGGTGGGGGTCGTCCAACGCCCAGTTTGCGGTCGTCGCCAGTACACCGCCATCCAATAGCAGGCGATCCGCCGTGAACACTTCAGCGTCCGCGCCGAGCGAAGTCTCATCGGTTGCCCGCAGCGTCCCGCCCGTCACCACGATCTGAGCGTCCTGCGAGTTGTTCGTACCGCTCAGAAAGAGCGTGCCGATTCCGGCCTTCACCAGCCGCAATTTGCCGGTCAGGCGTCCGTCAAACGTGGTATTGACGCTCTGATTGACGGTGAGCGTGGCGGGTGTCGCGGTTGTGACAATGCGGCTACCGGCATTGGTGATGACGCCGCTGTAGAGCTGTCCCACCGTCTGGTCGTAACCGTCGAGATTGAATGAACCTGAAATGGAATAATTCACACCGACTTTGAGTTCGGAGTCCGGCGGCAATGCGCCGGCTATGCCGGCGCGAGTCTCGCCGCCTGCCGTCTCCAACTGTCGCCACACATTGTTGCTGACTGCGATCAGCTTCAGCCCGCCGCTATGAGAATTGACAATGGCTGAGGTGGTCAGTACCACCGGATTACTGACGATCATGATCGTGCCGGAATCGGCCGAAAGCACAAGCCCCTTGCCCGTGATCCCTCCGCGGATTTCAAGCGTGCTTCCGTTCCGCGCGCTGAGACGCGTATTGCCGTCCGGGATGGCGATCGGGCCGCTCCATACATTATGGCCGCCCGTACTGCGTAAGACACCAGCATACGAAGTGCTCACGTCGCCGCGCAGATCCAGCGGTTCGGCGACCTCAATACTGCCGCTCACTTCGATCCAGCCGCCGTCGTGGACATAGGTGTTGGCGGCGGGACTGCCGAGTGCATGCGGATGTCGGACATCAAGCACTCCGCCTGCGGCAACGGCCGTCACCCCCTCATAGGTGTTGGATCCGGACAGAATCAGAGGCTTCGCACCGGATTTGCTTAGTCCGCCCGAGCCGCTGAGTGTTCCCGTGATCGTGAGCGTGCCGTTGCTCGGGCAGAACGCGCACGTCGTCGGCAACGACAACGGCAGACCCAATGTTTGGCCTTCGGTCGAGAGGTTGACCACACATTGCCTTCCAACACGACACCGTTACCATCGATCAGAAACGCGCCCGCTCCGCTGCTGAAGAAGATTCCGCCGAAGGCTGTACCCGCCTCTAGGTCGTTGGTGTTCGTTAGCCTTGAAGCGCCGGCGAAACGGAGCGTGTCACCCGCGGTGGGAGCACTGCCATCCCCAGCCCAGTTCGCAGCCGTGCTCCAGTTGTTGTCCGCACCGCCGCCGTCCCATGTGCGTTCAACGGCCGAGACCGCCGTTACCAACAACAATCCAGATATCGTCGCAAAGCGTGCATTCATTACATCGTCCCATTTACTTCACAAACATCAGTGTCCCCGACTGGTCATGTGATACCGTCAGTATACCCGATCCCGTGAAATGTGTGTCGTCCTGATATTGAGCGCCGCTGCCGACCGCGCCGTAGGTGCCGGCACGCTTCATCTTGTCGCCGTAGAAGAGCCAGCCGATCCGCTCGTTGACACCCGCCGAGAGGTTAATCTTGGCGGACGCGACGCCAGCCGCCGGCATCGTCACGACAGCGGTGTCGGCGATTGCCACTGAATTCGGATTGTCGAGCCACAATGTGCCATTACCGAGAACCGTCACGTTTGTGCAGTTCGGGCCGAACGTGCCGGCCGCCGCCACAGCCAGTGTGCCGTTGGTCACGATAAAACCGCCCGAAGTCGCCGAGAAGGCATTGGTGAGTGTTAGTGTGCCGGTACCGCTCTTGAGCAGGCTCACCGCGCCGTCAAAGCGCACATCGAGTGCACTGTTCGCATTCTGGTGGACAGTCAGGGTCGCGGGCGCGTCGCTCTTGACCACGCGCTGTCCGGCCAAGAGTGTCCCCATGTAGATCTTGCCGACGGTCTGATCGTTGCCGTTCAGGTCGATCGTGCCGCTCGGCAGACGGTCGACGCCCATTTTCAAGGATGACGCGGGCGGCAGGGCATTCGGCACGTCGCAGCGCAACGTACCAGCGCAGACCAGCGCCTCGGCCCACAGGTTATTCGTGACGGCCACGACACAGGTACCGCTCTGATCGAAATAGAGCGTCTGCCCAGGGATGCGAACCGGTTTATTTGTAAACGCGATGGTTCCTCCGTTGGGGTTGATAACCAGGAGCCCGTTGCCGTTGCCCGTGATGCCGCCCGCGAAGGTCAACGTCTTGCCGCCGCTGGTCTTGATACGGATTTGATTAAACATGGTCACAGGACCGGCCAGCGTAACGTTTCCAGACTCCAGTTCCATGAGGCCGAAGTTGTTGAGGTCGCCGCCCATGGTCAGCGGTTCGTCTGACGTGAACGTTCCGGAAAGCAGGATCTTGCCGCCGAGACTCCCCATGACGGCGGTCGCGCCGGCCGCAGTCCCGAGTGCGCCGGCCTTTGTAATGCGCACCGTGCCGTTGCTGATCGTGAACGGGCCGGAAAAAGTATTGTCCGCATTCAACTGGACTCGGCCTGCACCGGTTTTGACCAACACCGCAGGTAACCCCGGCACGTCGCCGATGCTGCCCGAGAGCTGGACGGTCGCGTTGGAGCCGATGTCCCACGTCTGTGAATCCGCCAGCATGAGTGGCGTGCTTACGGTGTAGGTGCGGCTCGCGGTTTGATTCGCGGCGGACAGGCCGCCTTGGCCCAACGTGAGTGCGGCGGAGCCGGTTACGCTGAAATCGGTTTCACGAGTGAAGGATACCCCATAGAGACTGGTCGCCGCCGCTACGGTTGCCGTGGAGCCGGCCGTGCCGAAGACGGCGAGGGCTGAGCCGCCAAACGGCGGCAGGACGTCGTCCACCCAGTTCGCAGCGACCGCGAGGGCAGTCTCCGACTCGCCCGCGTCAGCATCCCAGACATGGGATGTGAAGGCGGCCGGCACGCTTTCGGTGACGGCCAGAACTTCCGTACCGGTGAAGCGCTCATCGTCTTTGAATTGAGCGCCGGAGACGGTTGATCCGTAGGTGCCGCGCGGCTGCCGGACGTCGCCGTAGTAGAGACGCCGCACCGCCGTTGAAGCGTTCAGGCCAAGCTTTCCGCCGGCCAAAACAAGTTCGCCGCCCGAATTGAGCGCACCGGAAGCTGTGACGGCCAGCGTGCCGTTGCTGATCACGAGTACACCGCTGAAGGCGTTCGCGCTATTGCCGAGCGCGAGCGTGCCGGTTCCGGTTTTGACGAGCGTGATCGGACCGGTCAAGCGGCCGTCAAAGGCGGTATCTGTATTCTGTGCGACAGTGAGCACGGCTGCGGCGGAGGTCTCGATGTAGGCGGGCACAATAGCCGGCGCGCTCGTCAATTCGCCCAGTGTCTGGTTCATGCCGTTCAGTTCCAGAGTGCCGCCTGTGAGCGTCAGGGGGACACCCGGCGACAGCACGTCAGGAGCCGCGAAGCGGAGGTAGCCGTTGTTGATGGTGATACGACCGATGAAGGTGTTGGTAGCTGCGAAGATCCAGCGCCCAGTGTCGTTTTTGATCAAGGCCTGCGTCCCGCTGCCAGAGATCACGCCGGAGACCGTGGTATTACCACTGCCGCGCAGGTGTAGTGTGTTCGTGCCGAGCTCGATAGGCCCCGAAAGCGTGACGGTGCCGTGACCGTGGATCGGCGATTGCGCGAACAGGCGGATGGTATTCGTGTGTGTGGCAGTGCCGTTGAGAATGAGCCCGCCGGGGTTGGTGAAATTGGTGGCAGTCGTGCCGCCGTAGAGATTGACCGGCCCGGTGCCCATCGTGCCGCTCGCATTTGCCTGGACCTGGTACCAAGAGGCGTTAGCGGCACGGATTGTCAGTCCGCCGGAAAAGGTGTTGTTGGCGTGGTAAAGACGGATGGCACCAGCTTGTTGCTGCTTGTCGATACCGCCTTCGCCCGAAATCAAACCGTGCAGGTTCAAGCCCCACGTGGTGATTTCTGCGGTCAGCGTCACTCCTTGAGGAATCTCAATGTCGTTGTAGAGGTTACAGTCGGCATACCGGTTGAGCCAGAGCCGCGGCTGGGTGGTGCCGTTCGTCACGAAGCGTAGCGGATCACCGCTCTGTGACAGGACCGTGTCGTTTGCCGAGCCCGACGCGAACCGTACGTACTCCAGCCGGTTGAGGATGAACGGCGCGGCGATGTCCTGCACAGGCGCGAGGCGCACGTTGTTCGCCAGTTGGACGGTCGTATCACTGGCGCACTGGCGGGGATATCGGCCGCTTCCCAGTTCGCAGCCGTGCTCCAGTTGTTGTCCGCACCGCCGCCGTCCCATGTGTAGACAGCAGCCGAGGCACCTGTCGCCAGAAGGCCCATGCCCGTCAGGAAAAATACCAATCTACATTGCATGTGTTTCATCGACATACCCCTTCCCTTCAAGCACCACGCACAAGGAAACCCCATGACCACGCAGCATCATACCATCTTAAGACGATAGGTTGAAATAAGGGGATGGTCATTTCATATCACTCTTTGTTTACAACAGGTCGCGGATGCGGTTGGCTTCGCGGATGTAGGCGTCGAGACGCTCCCAGTCCCGCTCCTCCAGGCAGCGCGTGAAGGCGGCCACACGGTCGGAGAAAGCCGCGACGGCAGCAAGGATCGCGTCACGGTTCTGTTCGAAGATCGGGACCCACATGTCGGGCGAGCTCTTGGCGAGACGCACGGTGGAGGCGAAGCCCCCGCCCGCCAGGCGCGGCACGGCGTAGCCGGCCTTTTCCTCGCTCTGCACGGCCAGCGAGAGGGCGTAGGCGACGACATGCGAGAGGTGCGAGACATACGCGGCGTGACGATCGTGCTGCTCGGCGGTCATGAACTCGAACTTGAGGCCGACCGCATGGAAAAGTTCAAGCGCGGTCTTGCAGGCGTCCGGCGCACTCCACTCGAGATCGCACAGCAGCACGGTCTTGTTCCGGAAGAGCCCTTCCAGCGCGGCGTCGGGGCCGGCGTTCTCGGTGCCGGCCATGGGATGCGCCGCAACATACCGCTCGCGGCGCGGGTGCTCGCGCACCGCCTCTACGATACGCAATTTGGTTGAACCGAGGTCGATCACGGTCTGCCCATCGCGTGCGGTGTCGAGCAGGCGCGGCAGGAGCGTCTCGATGGCGTTGACCGGCACCGCCAGCAGCAGCACGTCGGCCTCACGGGCAGCGTCGTTCAGCGCGACGATCCGGTCGACGAGGCCGAGCTCGTGCGCGCGTGCTGCATGTGTCGGATTGGCGTCCACGCCGAGCAGTTCTGTGGCCAGGCCCGACTTGCGCAGGTCCCGGGCGAACGACCCGCCGATCAGGCCGAGTCCGATGATACCGACTGTCATGCCGGGTCCCGGGGTTGGAGGTTAGCGGGCGCGTCGTCACGTGCCCGAACAGGATCTGTCAAACCGAACAGGCCTGCGGCGTTGTCCCAGAGGATCTGCCGCTGCTGGCGTGCCGTGAATGGCAATCTGAGAAAGGCGCGCAGCACGGCGTCAGGCGACTGCCACGGGGCGTCCGTGCCGAACAGGATGCGCGACGAGCCGTGCTCCCGTACGATGCGCACGAGCTGCTCGTCGGGCATCCAGAAGAGTGTGTGCGATAGGTCGAGGTAGATCGGACGCCCGATGAGTGTCTTCTCGACTTCATCCCACATCTGGAACCCGCCCAGGTGCGCGGCCACGACTGTCAGGCACGGGTGCGCCACCAGCAGCTCCGCCAGCGCACCGGGCGTAGTGCGGTAGGGCGGCGCGAAGACACGTTCGCCGCCGGCGTGCAGAAAAACAAGGAGACCCCGCTCGGCGCAGCCGATCCAGACCGGACGCATGCGCGGATCATCCAGGGTGAAGTCTTGGTACTCGGGATGCAACTTGATGCCGCGGAACCCGGCCGCCTGAATGGCTGCGAGCACGCCCGGGATGTCGGGCGTATCGGGGTGCAGTGTCGCGAGGCTGCGGATCGGGCCCCGGTTGATCGAGGCGGCCCAGGCGTTGATCGACGCCACCTGGTCGGGCCGGGTCGCGACCGGCAGATTGAGCGCGCCGCAGATCCCGGAACGGGCAAGGTCCGCTGTCAGTCCAGCCACGGTGCCGTCGAATGCCGGCGGGTTGCCGAAACGCCGCGCGAGTTCGCTCACCGCCTTGGGGGCCAGCGCGTCCGGGTACAGGTGGACGTGGCAGTCAAAAACCGGCGTCCGCTCTGGAGGATTCGTCTGCATATAAAGTTGCGACATTGTAGGTTGCCCGTTCGGCACGTGCAAGCGAACTCTGCTTCTGGTTGCCGGGGCGAAAGGAAAAAAGTATAATGCGGGCCATGAAACACGGTTGGATAGCATGTGCGGCTTTCCTCGCCGCAGTCGTCTCGACACAGGCCCGGGGAATTAAGATTTGTTTTGAGGCAGAGTCCGCTGCGGCCCTGGAGGCACCGATGGTGGTGGTCTCCAACGGCATCGCGGGCGCTTCAGGTCCGTATCTCGAGATCCCGGAAGGGGCCGGCAACCCGCCCAAGGTCGAGGCCGGCAAGGCGGTTTTCAACGTGGATGTGCCGGAGGACGGGACATTCACGCTCTGGTGTCGCGTCTGGTGGGAAGGCGAGTGCAGCAACTCGTTCACGGTTAACGTCGATGACCAGCCCGCCTTCCTGTTCGGCGAAGACGCCACCTACAAGACGTGGCATTGGGTCAAATACCCGGTGGCGCGCACCACGCCGCCGATCAAACTGGCCAAAGGCGCACACACGCTCGTCTTTCACAATCGCGAGGACGGCGTACGCCTCGACCAGGTATTACTCAGTGCCGACAAGCGCTTTGTGCCGGTCGAGATCGAGACCCCAGGGGTCCGTCCATGAGGCTCGAGTGCCTCCATCGCTGGCTGCAAACGGGCTTCCGGTGGGGGGCGCTGCTGACCCTTGGCGTGGCGCCTACCCAGTGGACGCTGATCGACAGCCCGCGCCTAGGTCCGGCCGACCTGCTGCTGGCGGCGACCGCGGGCGTGTGGGGGCTCGATATCCTGCTGACGCGCGGCTGGGGCCGCCTCTGGGCGGCGCGGCCGCATTGGACGCACCTGCTCTTCACTTTCTGCGTCGGGGCGGCGGCCTGCACGGCCGTCGACCGCGGCGAGGCCCTCAAAGAGCTGGTGCAGATCATCGAGTACTTTATCGTGGGCACCATGGTCTTTACCGCCTTCCTGCACGAGCGCAACGATCGAACGGCGGATGATTCTTCGCGTCGTGCCGGCCTGCCGCTCTTCCCGGTGCTGGGTGCGGTCACCGCAGGGGTACTGGCGCTGGCCGCGTGGCAGTACTTCACGCTTGAGGGGCACCGTTCGATCGCCCGGTTTGCCGAACCCAAGACGCTGGATGTGATTGTGAACGTGCTGGGCGGCTGGCAGAGTCCCCTACTGGTTGGCGGAACCTTCGGCAACCGCAACGTGCTGGGCGGCTTTCTGGCCCTCGTGCTGCCGTTGGCTGCGGCCGGTGTACTCGGCGGTGCGCGTGGGCTTGTCGCGCGGGGCGGCTGTGTTCTGCTGCTATTGGCCGGTTTGGCACTGACCCTTTCGGGCGCTGCCTACTGGGCGGTCGTCATCGTCATCGCCGTGATGGCGGCAACGCGCGGCGTGAAGGTTTTCATCCCCGTCGCACTGGCGCTCGTCCTGTGGCAGACGACGGTATTGCCGCGCCTGCCGCGCGAGAATGACCTGTGCCATTTCGAGTCGGTCGCCCTTTACGACAGCACGGGGCAGCCCACCCGCCGCTACCCCGAGTGGCAGGCGGCCGCCAGCATGATCCTCACCCATCCTTGGCTGGGCGTGGGCCCCGGCAACTACCAGAAGCAGGTGGGGCCTTTCTACGGGCAGGTGCCGAATGCGACCGGCCCGGCGGAACCGGACATCCAGAACCTCTATCTCGTGCTCGGCGCGTCGTGCGGCCTGCCGGCCCTGTTGGCGTTTGTCGCGGTACTCGCCACGGCGGCAGGTTCCGCTGTCCGGGGGGGCCGCGTCGGTGCGGCCGGCGCGGTCGCCGCCTTCGCGGCGGTTGCTGTGTGGCACCCGTTGCTCGTGCGTGGCATCGGCATACCGCTTGTCTTTGTGCTCGTCCTGGCACGCCATTCGTCACAGGAGAAGGCATCCGATGGATCCGACCCCGTCTGAAGCGCCGAGAATTTTTGAACTGCCCGTGCACAAGGTGCGCACGCAGGTGCTGCGTCTGCTGGTGCGTCTGATCAAGCGCCCGGTCGAGAGCATCAGCGGACTGCGTGCCTGTGACCGTGTCTACGCGCGTGCCTGGAAGATGCCCAAGGATATCCCGTTCTGCGACCGCGCGATGCAGGCGGTCGGCGTGCGCGTCAACTTCAACGAGGAGGAGCTGCGGCTCGTGCCGAAAGAGGGGGCCGTCGTTGTGGTGTCCAACCATCCCTTCGGCGGCATTGAGGGGGTGATCCTGCTCTCGCTGCTGCGTCGCGTGCGTCCCGACGTCAAGGCGATGGCCAACTTTTTGCTCGGCGCGATTCCCGACATGCGGGATGACTTCATCTTGGTCGATCCGTTCGCCTCGAAGGACGCGGCCAAAGCCAATCTGCGCCCGATCAAGGAGAGCCTGACCTGGCTGAAGGAGGGCCATCTGCTGATTGTTTTCCCGTCCGGCGAGGTCTCCAGTTTTGACCGCCGCACGCTGCGTGTGCGTGATCCGGCCTGGAGTGCCAGCATCGCCGCGCTCGTGCGAAAAACCAACGCCACGGTCGTGCCGATGTACTTCCCCGGCCACAACGGCGTGTTCTTCAATCTGGTGGGCCTCATTCATCCGCGCTTCCGCACCCTGCTGTTACCGCGCTACATCGTGAACAAGAAGGGGCACACGCTCACGCTGCGCATCGGCACCCCGCTCACGGCCAAGGAGCTGGAGCCGTTTTCCATGGATGACGTGCAGCTCGTCAAGTATCTGCGCTTCCGCTCCTATCTGCTGGCCGAGCGTGAGACCCACCGCACGCGCCGTTTCGTCACGCTCAACCCGCCGATGATGCCGCCGGATCCGATCATCGCGCCGGTGCCCGCCGACGTGCTGGCGGCCGAGATCGCGCGTCTGCCCGAGTCCAGCCGGCTGGTCGCCGTAGGCGACCTCGCGGTCTACATCGCGACCGCCGATCAGATCCCCGCCTGCCTGCGTGAGATCGGCCGTCTGCGCGAGACCACCTTCCGCGCCGTGGGCGAAGGGACCGGCAACGCGATTGATCTCGACGCCTTCGATCACTACTACAACCACCTCTTCATGTGGAACAGTGCCCGCCAGGAGATCGTCGGCTCGTACCGTCTCGGGCTGACCGACAAAATCTTAGCCGAGTACGGTGTCAAAGGACTCTATACCCGCACGCTCTTCAAGTTCGACGAGCGGCTGATGTCGAAAATCCCGCCGGCCATTGAGATGGGGCGTTCCTTCATCCGTGCTGAGTACCAGAAGGCCTACACGTCGCTTTTCCTGCTCTGGAAGGGTATCTCGGCTTTCATCGGACGCAACCCGCATTACCGCGTGCTTTTCGGCCCGGTCAGCATCACCAATGAATATCGCGAGGCTTCGCGCTGCATGATCCTCGCCTCGATGCGCCAGACCTGCATGGCGGACGATCTGTCGTATCTGGTCAAGCCCAAGTTCCCGCCCAAACCGCCGCGGCGGTCGGAGTGGTGCCTAAAGGAGTACACCGAGTATCTCAACGATATCGACCAAGTGGCGGGGTATGTCGCGGAGATCGAGCCCGACGGCAAGGACATTCCGGTCCTGCTGCGTCAATATCTGAAGCTCAGCGGGCGTCTGCTCGCCTTCAATGTCGATCCGGATTTCAGTTCGGTCGTGGACGGCCTGATCATGGTGGACCTGTCGCAGTCCAGCCCCAAAACCCTGCGCCGCTACATGGGCAATGAGGTGGCCGAGGCCTATTTCAAGGTTCACGGTATCACCGACACGTCCCGTACGGAATAATCGGTTATGGTTTCTGAAGCGTTTACAGAATCGTGGGTGTTCACCTGGTGCGTGGTGCCGCTGTTGATTTTTTTCGCGCGCATCATGGATGTCAGCATCGGCACCCTGCGCGTGATTTTTGTGTCCAAGGGATACCGCCTCTACGCGCCGATTCTGGGCTTCTTCGAAGTGGTCATCTGGCTGCTGGCGATGCGGCAGATCATGAATCATATCGATAACCCGATGTGCTACCTGGCGTACGGACTGGGATTTGGCACCGGCAACTATATCGGCATCAGACTGGACGAGCGTCTTTCACTGGGGACAGTGCTGGTGCGCATTGTGCCGAGATTCGACACCTCCAACCTGATCGCCCATCTGCGCAGGGACGGTTTCGGCGCCTCGCTGGTCGATATCGAAGGCATGACCGGCAAGCTGAAGATGATCTTCACCGTGACTAAGCGCAAGGATCTGCCAGAGTTGATGCGAATCATTCAGTCGCACAACCCTCACGCGTTTGTGACGGTCGAGGATGTCAGGACCGCCAAGGAGGGCTACTTCCGGCTGGCCCGTGAAAAGACCGCCTCGCCGCTCTGGACACTCGGTGCCATGCGCAACCGCAAGTGACGGGTACTACGCGATGCACGCGGTAGCGGCGTGTCGCGTAGTACGGTCGCAGATCTTCATGGTCACCGCGCGATTACCTCAGGTAGAGCAGAGCACCCGACGGGTAGATCACGGCGTTCAGTAACTGGGCGTCTGGCACCCAGCCCGGATTGACGCTGTGGCCGGACGGCGCGCCGCTGCCGCGCCACTGCTTGTCGAACGCCTCACCGCCGCTGAGAGAGTCGTAACGGATCAACGGAATGGTCTGAGCGCCGCTGATCCAGTTGGACACGCGGTCTATGATCACGCGTCCGCCGCCGAGCACGGTCAGGCCGCCCGTCACGGTGATCTGATCCGCGGCGGGCTGCGCGCCGTCGTAATCCACATACAGCACGGCGCCGTCCGCCAGGATCAGGCCTTGATGGAAGACGCGCGGCCCGGTCAACTGGAAGACGGTCGGCGGCACCTCGGCGTTCGCCACGTAACCGGAGCCGGTCACCGTGACCGCGCCGGTGTCCACGCCGTTCAGGATCAGCTCGGCGTCGGAGGCGAGATCGACTGATGCGCCTGTATGCGGCATGGCGGCAAAGCTCGTGCCGGGCGTGCCGCGCCCGAACCATTTCCAGGCGAGGTAAGCCTCGACCTCCGCGCGCTCCGTCTCGGTGAGCGTGCGCGTGTAGACCAGCACCTCGGCCAGCCGCTGGCCGCCGCAATGGGTGCCGTCAGGATGGTTGCGGCCCGGCCGGTCGCACGCGAAGGCGCCGGCGGCGATGTCGCCCGCGGCGGTCAGGCTCACAAGCTGGTAGCCCGTACCGTTCAGGCCAGTGAGCCGGCCGTTGACCGGCGCACCGTCAATGCGCGTGACGCCGCCGGTGACGGCGGCCCAGTTCGGGCCCCACAGCACGGCCGGCGTGTTGGCGAGGTAGTTGGTGCCGTGTATGAAATGGTTGATGTCTCCGCTGCCGGACATCAGGTGACCGCCACCATTCTGACTGCCGATCACCCAGAAGACGGTGCGGATGCCGCTCACCTGCGTGTTCCAGAGCATCCACTGCGTGCCGCCGTACGGGCCGAAGTCCAGCACGGGCTTGCCGTTCAACGCCCCCTGCATCAAGGTCGGCGGCGTGATGGCGATCCCGTCGGGCAGGCGGTTTTCGGCGGCGACGGAGATGTTGGTGTAACGCTGCTCCGGATCCGCGTAGGCATAGGCGTAGGGATGGCCGGCGCCGCGCGAGTCGGACCACTGGATCACCTCGTCGGCACTGCCGGGCTTGAGTGTCAGCGACGCGGCGCGCGAGGCGTCGGCCCAGAAGGCGAGCGCGTCGGTCACCGGCAGCTCGGCGTGCAACTCCTCGGCCGGCGACAGCACAAGGGTACCCGCCGTGACCTGATACGTAGCCGGCGTCGGGCCGCCGGAGGTCAGTGCGAGCTTGCCGCCGCCGGTCACGGAGACCGAGTCCACCCCCCGGATCTCGCCCAGCACGGCAAGCCGGCCGGGCACCACATGCAGCTCACCGCCCAGCGAGTGCACGCGTCCCAGCACCGGCAGCGTCGGCGCGGCGTAACCGGTCGAGGCGCGGCCGAACCATTTGGCGTTCAGGTAGGCCTCGGTCTGCTGCCGCTCGGCGTCGGTCAGCACGCGGTCGTACAACAGGATTTCACCAAAGCGCAGGCCTCCAAACGGACGGGGTGCGCCACGGTCACCCGCAATGTAGATCTGCTCGGTGAAGGGGTCACGCGGTTTGACGATGAACGCGAATAGTCCGTAGCCGCCGGAGAAGCCGCACCGGACGCCGCACACGTTTTGTCCGTCGAGATACGTCCATCCTTGGCGTACAGCAATGTCTGACGAAGTCGGATGCCAGATCGGTGTATACGGATTGGCCGTACCCAGCGAAGTGGCATATTCGCGGTAGAACGGATAGGTGGTGGCCGCGCCGAGGAAGCACCCGCCACCTTCTTGGCTACCATGAACGGCGAAGGCCGAAAGGACCTTCGCGCGTGTGCCGTCGAACGTCAGTGCGGTACCGCCAGAGACGGCGCGTCCGAGATCGATCACAGGGTGTCCGTTCAATTCGCCGACGCGCAGCACGGGGTTTCCGCTTGTGAAGCCGATTGGCAGGTTGTTGGTGGAGAAGTCCCGGATGTAGGTGACGGTCGTTCCGTTGGCCGCTACACCGTTAGGACGTGACGCGTCGAGCCAGAGCGAGGGGTTGTGCGCAGGCTGTGCGGGAGGCTCCAGACGGCTGACGTCGAGCCGGTCGAGGCGGGTCTCCAAGATGCCGGAGAATCCGGCACCTTCAAGCACGCGCAGCGTGGCCGCGCCTTCGCGGCGCACCGTGCCCGTGCCCTCCAGCGCGGCGAGCACGACAACATTGGTGTCGGCGCCGGTGTCCAGGACCGCGCCGTCCGCGAGCGCGACGCGCCGCAGGTCACCGAACCATTTGGCCGCCAGCAGCGCCTCCATGTTTATGCGCTCCTTCTCGGTCAGCGCGTCGCTGAAGAGCACCACCTCGCCGAGGCGCTGGCCGCCGCATTGAATCTTGGACGTCCGGTCGCGACTGAACTGGTTGGCGGTCGTGTTGGCGGTGGCGACGAGCTGCACCAACTGGTAGTCGCCGTTCAGCACGTTCCGTTGCTTATACGAATTCAGCCTGAGACCGTCGACGAAGAGCCGGCCGTTCTTGATGCCATCGGCGGCGGAGTCGGCAAAAAGACCGGGTACTGTACTCCCACCCCATGAGGCGATTTCGCGGTGGAAATGGTAGAGAGTCGTGTGGCCGAGCAGGAAACCGCCGCCGTTCTGGCTGCCGAGCAGCCAGAAGGCCGTGCGGATGTCCGCGATCTCCGCGTTCCATGAGAGATAACGCTCGGTATCAAGGCTATTTTTCGGGTAGGGGGCTGGGGAACTGCCGCCGCTACCGTAGTAGTTGAAGTCGCCACCGGCCGACCGTTAAGCGCATTGAGCAGCAGGTTAGGCGCGTTGTTGATAATACTGTTGGTGGCACCGGCCCAACGTCCGTTGAAGCGGACATCGGACCAGTTGGTGACGTATCCGTATGCATCGGTCATGACCGACCCGTTATCGGCGCTGGCGTCCACATGGAAGAGCGGGTTCAGCGCGTAGGCGCGATCCGTCCGCGCGAAAGTCAGACGCCCGGCCAGAATGTCGAGCCCGCCGGTCAGCAGCGCACTGTTGCTGACTTTGAGATCGCCGGCCCCCAGCTTGGTCAGGCGGCCGGCGCCGCAGGCGACATCGACCGAAAGCGTGTCGCTTTCGGCGAGGGTGATCTGTACCGCGCCGAGCAGCTCCAGGCGGCGGATGTCCGCGATCCACTTGGCGGTGAGATAGCTCTCGATGGCGGCGCGTTCGGCTTCGGTCACGACGTTGGTGCAGATGAGCACCTCGCCGAGACGCTGGCCGCCGGTGTAGTTTGGCGTGATAGTCATATAGCGTGCGAACTGGTCAGCACGCCCGCGCTTCAGGGTGGGATTGATCGACGCGTCCGTGTCGTCAATGAAAGACAGCACTTGATACCCGCCATTGAAGGGAACCGGATTCGTGGAGGCAAAATATTCGCCGTCCACGTAGTTCCGGGAATATCTCAAAAAGGCGTGTTCAGGATTCCAGAGCGCTACGTGATAACTGCCGCCGCCGGTTGCAAAACGGTGGAAGTCGTTGTCGAGAGAGTTGCCGAGCAGATAACCGCCACCGTCCTGCGTGCCGATCGCCATGAAAAAGGTGCGGACCGGTTCCACAGCTTGGTTCCAGCGTAAGTGACGACCGCTCTGATACGCACCGAAAGAGACGATCGGCAACCCATTGGCCGAGGCCGGCAGAACCTGCGGGGCGGTGGCCTCATTCGAACTGTAGGCGTACATCCACTCATCCTCGGGCGCGCTTTTCCGCACGTCCCACCATTGCGTGACGCGTCCGGCGGCATCGGTCAGGAGTGTGCCGGGACGGGAGGCGTCGACCCAGAAAGCCGGCACGACCGAGGCGGGGATCGTCGCGGGGTTCGTGCGGACCGGCAGCAGCGTGCCGCCCTCGACGGTCAGCGTGCGCAGCGTGGTCGGGATCGGGAAGGTGAAGTCGCCCGTGCCGCCCCTGCGGAAGGCCCCGTGGCCGCTGAAGGCGGTCACGGTCAGGGCCGCCGCGCCCGTGTCGACGGCGGCACTCTGCAGGTCGGCGAGGGTCACCAGATCCAGCGTGGTCGGGCTGCCGTCCGCGACGAGCTTGCCGTTGCCGGCGACGGTGGTGACGGCCAGCGGCGACTGACCATTGCTGAAGGTCACCGTGCCGCCGAGCGCAAGCTCGCCGATCGTGAAGGCACCGGGCGGGACATTCAGCGTGCCGCTGCCGCTGACCCGCTCCACGCGGTTGGAAAGACCGAGGGTGACCACCTGCGCGCCGGACAGGTTGATGACCGGCGCATAGTAGGAACGGTTCAGGGTCAGGGTGCCGGGGCCGGTAATGTCGGTCAGGATCCACGGTTCTGTGCCCGCGTCGTTGACGGTGAGGTCTGCGGTCATGGAAAGGCTGGTGACGGTGAGCGCGTTGGTCACGGTCAGCATCCCGCGCCCATAGAGCCGGCCCACCACCAGATGCGCGCCGGGAATGATAAGTTGGGCATCTCCCACCACGGTCAAACCGGCCCAAGCCTTATCGCCGACAGGCCCCAGAACTTCGACTGGGCCGCAGTTGTTGAGGTAGAGCGTGCCGTCGAAGCCGGACACATCGCCGATGGTGACGGATGCGGCGGAGTCAAAACGTACGCTGCCGCTGCCGGTCAGGACGTCGATTTCAACCGTGTCCGTGGTCTGAAGGATTACGTTCCCGATGTTACCGTCGAGCGTGCCGATGGTGACCGGGTTCGGCCCGGCCTGCACGGTCAGCGTCATGTTGGTCATCCGGATCGTCTCGATGGTCAACGCGCCGCATGCCGCACTGTTGAAGGTGCCCTGGCCGGAAAGCCAGCCGACCGCGAGTGCGGAACCGCCGTTGGTGATGGCGACGGTGTCGCCGACGCGCACATGGCCGAATCCGATGCCGCCGTCCAAGGTCAATGCACCCAGGCCGTACACGGTGTCGATCCAGGGCTCGACCAGCGGCGCGGCCAGTGTCAGGGCCTCACGGTAAAGGCCGACATGCTCCAGCACAATCGGCGATCCGGCGGTCAGCGTACCGGTGCCGCGCAGCAGCCCGACCGTATACGCGCCCCCGCCCGCGAGATCCAGCGCGCCGGCGAGCTTGACGGTGTCGGCCACGACCGCGCCGTCCGCAAGCACTTGGCCCTCGCCGGTCAGGACATTCACGCGCAGCGTGCCGCTGTCGGCCCGTCCCACGCTGCCGGTGCCCGCGATCTCAAGGATACGCAGGTCGGGGCCGCGGAACCATTTGTCGGCCAGGAAGCTCTCGACCGCGTCTCGCTCGGCGGGGGTCAGAAGCTCCTCGAAAACCGCGACCTCGGCAAGGCTCTGTCCTCCGCTCTGCCCGTTGAAGGTCCGGTCGTTGGCGAAACGGCCTGCGGTCAGGCCGTTTGTGGCGTCATTGGCGGCGAGCAGCGACACCAGGTGGAAGGCGCCAGACAAGCCGGTCGTGCGCCCGTTGCGGGCTTGCCGGTCGATCTGCGTCTCGCCGCGCCACAGGGCGTTAGGCAGGTATCCGGTAAAGATCGGGGCTTCCGGAAACATGTAGCCGAGCGGATAGGGCGTGCCGAGATTACCACGGTGCAGGTGATAGGTGTCGGTCGCGCCGAGCAGGAACCCGCCGCCGAACTGGCTGCCCAGCACCCAGAAGACGGACTTCACGCTGTTGGTGAACTCGCGCGACCAGTGCAGGCCGCGGACCTGGCCGGTGTAGAAGGGCATGATGCCGAAATCGACGACCGGCAGGCCGTTCAGCGCGTCGGCCGTCCAGACCGGTGCGGTACCGGGCGGCGTGGCGAAAGGATAGCCGGCCCCGCGCAGGTCGCGCCACTCCGTGACCGCGCCCGCGCCGTCCGCTGTGATGCTGGCCGCCTCGGAGGCATCGACGTGAAAAACCGCCCGCGCAAAAACCGCATCCGGGCGCAGCGCCGGAGACGCCCGCATGCAACGCGCCCTCACGCAACCGTACAACCCCGTTAAAAAGCCCTGGATCTTGCAGAACCAGCAGTCCGCTGCCGGCCTTGTCGACTACGCCGGTCCCGGTTTGCGCGACCACGGTGTTTGTTTCGCCCGCAGGCACCGTGATCGGCAGCGTATCATTCATGAACGGCCCTTGCGCATACAGCGCAGGCGCGATGGAGACAAAAAGGCACGACAAGAGGCGGAATGTTTTCATCTGCGTAAATCCTTTTTCAACTTCCATATGTTTAATGATACCTTTTTTTAGTTTGAATCAGCAAGCGGGAAAACGCGGGACTCAGCTTCGGGCTTGTGTGGGGGTCGGTGCTTCTCTTAAAATGGGCACGATGACGTGAAAGCCATGCTTCCAATCTGTTGCGCAGCGGACGGTTTGCCGGCTGCGGCCCCGTCAGGGCGGGCCGCCCTTGCCCAGTGGTACCAGGACGCGGGGCTGCCCGCGGCGGACACCGACGGCGACGGCATCCCCGACGCCTGGGAGCGGAGGACGTTCAGCGACCCGGCCGTCGCGGACGCCCGCCTCGACCGGGACGGCGACGGGCTGACCGACCTGAAGGAATTCGCCTTCGGCTCCGACCCGCGCACCTTCTCGACCATGGGCGCCGCGGACTTCTGGCTGGAGACGCGCACCGACCGCCCTCTGGATTCCCCGGTCCCGTCCGTCACGGCCCAGCCCCTGCGCATGACGGACGGCACGGTATTCCTGGGCGGGAGCGGCTGGCACTGCCTGTGCGGAAACGACTCGGGCACCTGGCCGGATTACGCGATGATCGGCTGCATCTGTGACGGCGGGCCGCGCTGGGACATCGGCTTCAGCCACTCCGCCGTCCACACCCGCAACATCTTCCCCTGCATCGGGCCCGACAAGAGCGACCGGAGCCTGCCGCCCCGAATCGGTGGGGAAAGCCTCATCCCATCAATTCGTATCTCCACCATGACGCGAAGTACGCGATGCGTTCAAGGCCATCCGGCAAGCATGGGCACCAGGCGATGTGCAACAAAAACAAGTTGTTTCTCACACGAAGGCACGAAGGGCGCTCAGAGGAATAGGATGTTATGAAAAAGAATCTTTGTACCCTTTGTGCCTTATGTGTGAGAATGAATGGGGTTGCGGGCCGAGCCCGCATTAGAATTCAGGAATTAGGAGTCAGGAGTTGAAAGCGGACGTATTATGGACGGAGGTGACCACGCACGTCTTGCGTGCCGTGCGGCTTGCCGGTGTCGTCGTCGGGCTGCTGGGGGGCGCGGTTTGCCATGCCGCAGGTGTAACCGGCGGACGGGTCGAAGTGCCGTTGGATGATGCCGAATTCGCGCGTCTAGGCAAAGCGATCCGCCACGAGGCCTTCGCCAGTAACCGTGTTTTTCGTATCGCGGATCTGGCCGCCGCGATGAATCGGCGTGAGCCGCTCGGCATTGTGCCGACGCGCCCGACGCAGGTGCCGCTGAACGAGGCCGAACTCCACGAACGTGCGGCGCGATCGACGTTTGCGCTCTATACGCTTTCTGAGGAAGACTACAAGATGGGGAACCATGCGCGCTTAGGGGCGGCGTTTCAGATCCATCCCGGCGTGGCTGCCACCTGCTTTCATGCTTTCAAAGGTTTAAACGAACCGTTTGCGGCGGTGGGGGTGACGATTGAGGGCCGGCCGGTGACCGTCGTCAAAATCCTGGCGCTCTACCCGTTGGAGGATCTCGCGTTGCTGCAGGTGGAAGGAGCCGGTGACACGGTGCTGCCGTTGCGGCCGGAAGCCCCCGCGGGCACCCGTGTCCGTGCGGTCGGCCATCCGCTGAACAAGTATTTCTTTGCGGTTGAAGGGATGATTGCCCGTTACGGCATCAAGCGCGGGCCGGACGGCGAGCGTTTGACGCGCTTACACCTGATGATCCACTCGATCGGCGGGTTTAGCGGCGGTGCGATCGTGGACGGAGCGGGAAACGCGGTCGGCATGCTCGATAGTATCGAGACACTCCAAACCGGAACTGCGGCTTACGACGTGCACTCGGCGATTCCGGCGGCGACGATCCGTGCACGTTTCACCGAGCCCTATGCTTGCGCGATGACGGCTGAAGCGGTCGCGGCCTTGTTGCGGACGGTCGCGGTGTCCGGCGCGTCGGTCGATGTTCACACCATCAAGACCGAGGGGCAGAAGGGTGCCGCGATCTCCGAGGTGCGCAGTGATGCGCCGCATGCGTTCACGGTGCGGATCGAGGACAAGAGCGGCAACGAACTTGCCCGCGGCCATCCTTCCGCCGCACTGCGTGCAGGGCTGCCAGAGTGGGCCAAACCCTTGTACGATGAAAACGTCAAGACCGCCGAAGCCAAGGCCGCGGCGATCGCACCGCCGGACGGCACAGGGCAACGGTAGGATACGTAAGGAGCCATTCAACCCGATGAAAAACAGGCACAGCATTTTCGCTCGAGTCGCTGGGCTCGTTGTCTTTCTCGGCGTGTCGGCGGGTTTGCCGGCCGCGGCCGATCAGCCGGTCGCAGACGCGGCGTACCGTACCGCCCGTGTGCACCTGCAGGCGCGTCGCTTTGCGGAGGCGGCTGAAGATTTTTTGTGTGCCACGGCTTCGACCAATGACACCTTCGCGGCTGCGGCTTGGCTGGGGCGCGGCGAGGCACTGTTCAGTCTCGGCGACTGGGCGAAAGCCATCGTGGCTTACGGCGAACTGCTGAAGCGCTATCCCGAGTCATCGCTTGTGCCTCGCGCTCTCTATGCGCGCGGACACGCCGCACAACACGCCGAGCGCCTCGACATGGCGCGTACGGACTTTGACGCCTTTCTCGATCGTTATCCGACAAATGCCCTGCGTGAGGCCTGCGCCGCTGCCTTGGCGACGGTGACGGCCGCGCAGGAGGCCAAGGCGCGACAGGCCGCGCGTGCCGCCATCAACGCCGCGCGTGCCGCCATCAACGATGCGCTCCGCACGGAACGGTGGGATGAGGCGCGCACGTTGGCAACGCGTTTCCTGGCCGCGCATCCCGACCATGAACAGGCACCCGAACTGCTCCTGCTGATGGCCGCCAGTGCCTATCGGGTTGAGGATTATGTCGGCGCCGCCGAGGCCTACCGCAGGCTGCTTGAGCGCGCGCCGCAGCACGAGCGCGCGGGAGAGGCCCGTACGCGGTTGCCCGAATGCCTGTTCAAAGCGGGTGAGTTCGAGGCGGCCCGGGATCTCTATGCCGAACTGGCGGAAACGGGTGATACTCCCGAGGCGCGGGCACGGGCGACGTTGTCTGTCGCCGACTGCGATGCTGCGCTCAAACGCTGGGCCGAAGCGGAACGCGCCTACCTGAGCGTGGAGGTGTTGCTCGATTGCGAGGCCCTGCGCCCCGTGGCACTCCAGCGTCTCGCGGCGCTGTACGACGCGATGGGGCAGACAGAGAAGGCGAACCGCACGCGCGACGAACTGCGGCGCCGCTATCCGGGCCTGTGAAGCATTAGGCCGAGGCGAAAAAGGCGTCGATCAGACGACGCGCGATGCTGACGCGCGAGGGGATCGGCGGCAGGTTGTCGCGGCCGAACCAGCCGGCCTCGGCAATCTCGATGCCATCGGGCGTGATCTCGCCGCCCGCATACTCCGCCGTGAAGCCGAACATCAGGTTGTTGGGGAAGGGCCAGGGCTGGCTCGCGGCATATCGGATGTTGGTGACGCGCAGGCCGACCTCCTCCGCGATTTCGCGCGCCACGGCCTGTTCCAGCGTTTCGTGCGCCTCGACAAAACCGGCCACCAGGCTCCAGAACGGCAGCAGTCCATGGGCTTTGTGGGTCAACAGGATCTGGTCGCCGCGCGTGATCAACGTGATGACCACCGGGTTAATGCGCGGATAGGCGGTGTGGCCGCAAGCCGGACAGACCATCGCGCGTTCGGTGGCGTGATGCCGCATCGGGGTGCCGCAAACACCGCAAAAACGGTGGGCGCGGCGCCAGTGCAGCAGTTGGCGCGCCAAGCCGGCCTGGGCGTAGCATTGCGGCGAGACGAGGTCGAACAGCGCGCGCAGGCCGATCCGTTGCGCATCGGGAGCGGGCGGTTCGGCGGATTCAGCGGCCAACACCTCTTCGTCAGGTGTGGGATGTGCGGAGAGCGGCTCCGTGAGGACAAGGGCGCCCGGGTCGGCATCGAACAGCAGGGACGGCCCTTCGGGAGTCTGCCGGTACCAGATCTGGTCGTCGGAAAACAACAGCAGGCACTTCACGAAACCGGCACCTCCACGTGGGAACGGATAGCCTCGCACAGCGCGGCAGCGTCGGTCGTGTCGAGCCGCGCCAGCACGCACTGCCACCGGTAGGCGATACTTCCCTTTCGATCAAGAGGGCGGTGTTTGAAAAGCGCGTCAAAGCCGGCTCTGCGCCGGCGGTACTCTTGTTGGACCTGTTCAAACCGTTGCTGGAACGCCTCCAGATAACATGTGGCGAACTCGCCGGCGTTCGGCATGAGTTTGGCGCGACGGTTCACCGGTCCCGCGTACGCTTCAGCATCACGCTCAAGCCGCATATCATACTGTGTGAAGGAGCCGGTGTGGTCGGCAACAATCAGATGTTCAGGCAGGCCGTCGGCGTCCAACTGGATCACTTCGTCCCCATCGTCGAAAATGACCTGCAAGTCCAGATTGGTACGCCCGACCATGCAGTTGACGGCAGCGGCTTTGCCCAGCAGGCGCGCCAGCCGGCGGTTGAATTCGGGGTTCGTGTAACGCGCAGGGGAGATCTTGTCTGTGGCGCAACCGTTGACATAGGCACGCTCGAAATACACCGACCAGAAACGGGCGCCGTGGTAGGCCGCGTTCTTGCCGGTATAGGTCTCGGCGATACGTCCGGTTGCCAGGCGCGGCGGCAAGTTCATGCCGAGCTGCTGGCAGCCGAGGCGGCGGTCCAGGATATAGTCCGTGTAATCCATCGCCTCCATCACCGCACGCAGCAGATCCTTGCCGTCGTCGAGGTGTTCCTTGACCCCCCACTTCTGAAACCGCAGAATGCGCACGTCCGGCTTCTCTTTGTCGGCTTCTTTTAATTGCACGATGTAGACCGGTGCCCGGTGCGGCACGGGGGCACGTATCGAGAGAGAATTCTCGATACAACCGATGTTGATGTATTCAATCGTATTGTATTCGCGGAGATAATTGAAGATGATCGCCTTGGCCCGCGGATCGCAGAGCGCCTTCAGATCGGCATTCTCCGGGTGCGCATCGCCCTCATCGCAAACCGGGTCGAAGATCAGTTCGCCCTTCACGATGCGGCAGCCGGGCAGCCACTCGATCTGACGGTAGAACTCAGGCGAAATGTCCTGGATCAGCTCTTCGGCATCGACGGCGTTGGGCTGCTGGGTCAGCGCAGAACACATCCGGTTGCGCCAGTCGATATTGTCGCCGGATTCGTCGTGCAGCTCGGCGGGCAGCGCTTCTCGGAAGGTGTCGAGCAGCTTCCTGTAGGCGGCGCGTAAGGCTTGGATGGGCAGGTCTTGGGTGTTCAGCGCTTCGAAAGCCTGCCGGGTGAACGCGCAACCCGTCGGGAAGATGTCGATCTCCGGATACCAGAAACGGTTCCGCCGCGCGGCATACTCCACGATCTCTTCGAGCTGCCGCCGGAAAAGGTCATCCGGCAGGTTCTCCAGACTGGCAAATTGGGCGAGTGTGAGGAACCGGGTGCCGGTGGACCGGTTGTAGTAGTAGATCGGCTGAACCTCGATGGCTGCGAGCGAGGATGAGATCAGCAGGCGCATCTCCGCGACAGACACCGGAAGGCGGCTCATGCGCCAGTTTTCGCCGCGCGCGCGCAGGGCGTCGCGCACCCGCGCGTCCTGCGTGTTGAGGTAGCGGATGCACCGTTTGGAGACCAGCATCTGCAACATCTCGTCCGCCTCGAACGCGAGCTCCATCGCGTTGGGGTCGGGACGGATCAGGACCGTGCGATCGTCAAAGAGCAGATCCACCGAGTTCGCCATTTCCTCGTCGATCTCAGGATCGCTCAGCGGCTCAAGCCCGGCTGCGCGCCGCGTTTGGTTCAATTCTTTGATCCAGGCAAACCGCTGCGTCGCGTGGACGCCCTTCAACGTGACCAACCCGTCCGATTTCACAAAAATGGTGCCGATCCGCGAAACGAGCTGGCCGCTACTGTCGCGGGCAAAGAGCGGTTCTCCGAGAATCTTCATAGGCGGCGCGCAGCTTCAAGCGTGTTGAAAAGCAGCATCGTGATGGTCATCGGGCCCACGCCGCCGGGGACGGGAGTGAGCAGTGAGGCCACCTCGCGCGCGGAGTCGGCGTCGACATCGCCGACGAGGCGGAAGCCGTTTTTCTTGGAGGCGTCCGGGATGCGGTTGACCCCCACATCGATCACGACCGCGCCGGGCTTGATCATATCGCCCGTCACTGTCCCCGGCCGACCGGCCGCGACCACCAGGATGTCCGCCTGCCGCGTGAAGGCCGCCAGATCGCGCGTGCCGGTGTGACAGACCGTGACCGTGGCGTTGCCGCCCTCGGCCTTGCGCATCAGCAGATGCGCGACCGGTTTGCCGACGATGTTGCTCCGGCCGACCACGACCGCGTGCCGTCCTGAAGTTTGCACGCCGGCCCTCAGCAGCATCTGGATGATGCCGTGCGGCGTGCAGGGCAGGAAGCAGGTTTCCCCGATCATCATGCGGCCGACATTGACCGGCGTGAAACCGTCCACATCCTTTTCGGGCGCGATCGCATTGATCACGGCCGCCTCGTCGATGTGGCGCGGCAACGGAAGTTGCACCAGAATGCCGTGCACACGCGGATCGTCGTTCATGCGGCGCACCAGGGCCAGCGCCTCCTCCTGCGTGGTTTCGTCCGGCACACGTACGTCCAGGGAGAACATGCCGGCCTCTTCGCAGGCCTTTTCTTTGGCGGTGACATAGGAGGTGGAGGCCGGATCGGCTCCGATCAGGAGCACGCCCAGCCCCGGCGTCACGCCGCGGCTGGCTTTCAGTTCGGCGACCTGTCGCGCGATATCCGCGCGCATGTCGGCCGCAAGTTGTTTACCGTCAAGCAACGTGGCACTCATAGTCAATGGATCAAATGGGTATTTAAGGGACCAAACAGAAAAAGTCTCGCCGCAACAACCGATCATGGCGCACGGCCCAACGATGAGGACGGCACGAAATATACCAAAGATGCTTGCGAATCGAAATCCTAAATCCGCCTTTGCCCGCGTCGTCTTTTTTGTTAAAAAGGGATGTGCCGATGCAATAATAAACGGGAGGTGCTTCATGGATGCTGTCAAACGTCGCTCTTTTTTGAAAACGTCCGCTTCTGCCGCCGCTGTCGGCGCGCTGCAGACCACCCCGCTTGGCGCACAGGAAAGTGCCGCGCCGGCCGCCACGGTGATCGTCGTGCATGGCACGGATATTCCGAAAATGCTGGCCGCCGGTATCGCCAAGCTGGGCGGCTGGAGTGCCTTCATCAAGTCTGGCATGAAGGTCGCCATCAAGCCCAACGTGGCCTGGAACTCCAAGCCCGAGCAGGGCGGCAACACCCACCCCGACCTGGTCAGGGCCTGCGTGCTGGCGGCTGAGGCCCAAGGCGCCGCCAAGATCACCCTGCCGGAAAACACCTGCCATCCGGAGAAGTCAACCTTCCAGGCGAGCGGCGTGGCCGATGCGCTGAAGGGAACCCAGGGGCGGCTCTACCGTCCCGCCAAGGAGGATTATCAGAAGGTCGAAATCCCCAAAGGCAAGATCGCCAAATCGTCCGGTGTGCCCAAAGACATCCTGGAGTGCGACTGCCTGATCAACATGCCGGTGGCCAAGCACCACAGCGGCGCGACGCTCACGCTCTCGATGAAAAACTGGATGGGCTCGATCGCCAATGAGGACCGGCGCGCCTGGCACCGCGACGGCCTGCACCAGTGCATTGCCGACTTCAGCACGTTCATCCGACCGAAGCTGGTGATCATCGACGCCACGCGCATCATGCTCAACAAAGGGCCGCAGGGCCCCGGCGACCTGGAACACCCGCATGAGCTGATCCTGAGCACCGACCCGGTGGCGGCCGACGCCTATGCCGCGACGCTTTTCAAGAAGGCCCCGTTCGACATCGGCTACATCAAGCTTGCCCACGAGATGGGTGTCGGCTGCGGCGATCTCGCGAAAATCAAGGTGGAGCGCATCGAGGCGTAACGTCATGTTCACGCGCCGTAATCTTGTCCGCCTGATCCTGTTCGCGCTCTTCGCGCTGCTCGCGCTCGGCGTGCTGCCGGAGGCGTGGCGGCGCTGGAGTGTCCTGCTGCCCGGCCTGAGCCCGCTGCTCAGTCTGGGCGGCGCCCTTGCGGCGCGTCACGCCGGCCTGCTCGCCGTACTCGGTCTGCCGCTCCTGCTTCTGCCGCTCTTCAAAGGACGCTTCTTCTGCTGGCGTCTCTGCCCGATGGGCTTTGCGGCCGAAATGGCCAGCCGCATTAACCGTCGTCATACCGGCCTGATCCGGCGTCTTCCCTTTGTCGGCAAGGGCCTGGCGCTCCTGATCATCGGCAGCGCGGCTGTCGGCTGGCCTGTGCTGGTCTGGACCGACCCGCTCTGCATCTTCAACGGCTTCTTCGCGGCCTGGCGCACGCCGCTGACCTGGGCCTCGGCCGCCACCGCCGGCGGGTTTGTCCTGATCCTGCTGGCCAGCCTGCTCGCCCCGAACATCTGGTGCCACCGCCTCTGCCCGCTGGGCGGTCTGCAGGAGTGGCTCACGCAGCTCGGCAACCGCCTGCGCGCGGCGCGCGGCACGACCGCCGCGGCGGCGACACCGGACTCCACGCTCGCGCATGCACATGCCGGGCGACGCCTTTTCCTCGGCTTCGCGTTGGGCGGCGTGACGGGAGCCATCTACCGCCGTTTCGGCTTGCGGGCCGCCACCGCCCAGGCGCGGGAGACGCCTGACGGCGATCACGAGCAGGGCCGCGGACGCCAGCGCAGACACGGCGCACGGCGCCCGCAACCGGCTCCCGTCCGGCCACCGGGCGCTGCCGGCCAGGCTTTCAACGCGCTCTGCGCCCGTTGCGGCAACTGCATGCGCGCCTGTCCGTACGGCTTGATCATGCCCGATCTCGGGACGAGCGGGATCGACGGCTTGTTCACGCCGGTGCTTGCCTTCCGCAGCCGCAACCCGCAGCAGGAAGCGTTCTGCTTCCAGGATTGCACCGCCTGCACGCAGGTCTGCCCGACCGGCGCCCTGCGCCCGCTGACCGTCGCGCAAAAGCAGCAGACCGCCATCGGCCTCGCGCATGTCTGCCGCAAAAAGTGCATCGCCTGGGAAAAACACGAGTACTGCGTGGTCTGCCAGGAGTACTGTCCCTACCACGCGATCATCGAGGTCGAGCAGAACGGCGTCATGTGCCCGATTGTCGATGCCGAGAAGTGCCGCGGCTGCGGCGCCTGCGAGAGCCAGTGCCCGGCGGAGCCGATCGCCATCACAATCAGCGGACGTGCGCCCCAGCCGGTGCTGGCACACCCTTCGCCGCAACTGCCGGACTGAGTCACCTGTCATGCGTGTTCTGTTGCATACCTGTTGCGCGCCCTGCGCCAGCCATTGCGTGCTCGCCCTGCAAGAGCTGGGGCATGACGTGACGCTGTTTTACTCGAACGCCAATATCGCGCCGCATGACGAGTTTTTGCGGCGCCTCGATGCGGTGCGCCTGCTGGCGGACCGCGTGCGCGTGCCGCTGCTGGTTGACGAGCCCGACCACGACGCCTGGCTCCGCGAGGCGGCCTGCGGGTTTGAACGGGAGCCGGAGCGCGGCGCGCGCTGTGCGCGCTGTTTCCGCTACAGCCTCTGCCGCACGCGCGAGGCGATGACCGCGCACGGCCTGGACGCCTTCACCACCTCGCTCACGGTCAGCCCGCATAAGCACACACCGACACTCTTTCAGGTGGGCCGCGATCTGGACGCCGCCCGCTTCCTGACCATCGATTTCAAGAAGCGGGACGGCTTCAAACACAGCCTCCATCTCGCCGAGGCGTTCGGGCTCTATCGCCAGAAATACTGCGGCTGCGAGTTCAGTTACCGTACGGAAAGCAGCGTGCCGAAGTTGTAGAGCAGACGCGCCGTCTTCGCGGACGCGTTGTAGTCCACGATCCAGCGCGGGGGCAGCGTCCCGACCGCGCCGAACGGCTGGGTGAACGCGCCGGTGCAGCTCGCGATCGTGTACTTCTTGAACCGGTCGAGCTGATCCGGGTTCTCGACATGCAGCGCCAGTGAGGAGAGGTCCAGATCGCCCTGCACGTGCAGGCGGTCGGAGGCACCGTCCGCACCGACCGCGATCGACAGCGCGCAGCCCGCGATCGAGGCCGGATTCCCGGCCAGCGTGAGCGTGCCGCAGGCGTCGCCGTCGCCGGGCGCGAGCGTGTCCGTCACCGTCAGGTTCGACAGGTTCGCGACCGTGCCGCCGCCGCCCAGCCCCGCCAGCACCTGCGTCTTGCCGTTGACATCGAAGGTCGCGCCGGCCCCCGCCATGACCGTGTTGGACGGCGGCAGGACATCGTCCCGCCCCCACTTGAGCGTGCCGCCCTCGACGACCGTCACGCCGCTGTAGGTGTTGGTGTTCATCAGCGTCAGCGTGCCCGCGCCGCGCTTGCGCAGGCCGCCGTCTTGCTCCACGCCATCGCCGGCATAGAGCGGCTGCTTGATCGAGATGTTGTAGCCGGCGGAGTCGAAGACCGCGCCGCCCTCCATCACGTGCGCGAGAATGTTCGTCAGCCACTTGTCGTTGTTGTTGCCGACCAGCTCCGCGGTGGTGCCGAGGAAATTATCGGTGCTGGTGCGCGCCTGGGCCGTGCCGCCGTTCAGCCGCAGGATGCCGCGTTGCCTACCGACGCTGATGTCGATGTAAAACTGATTGAGACGCATCACGCCGCCGGTGTTGACGCTGACCACGTTGTTGGAGGGGTTGTTGTTGTTCTGCGAGATGCGGATCCGGTCGCAGATCAGCACGCCGTTGTCGGACACGGTGGTATAACCGTATGTCGAAGCGATGCCGTTAAGAATCTCACTTTTGGCAAGGTCGGCGATCCCGTTCGTGACCAGCAGATGGCCGCCGTCGACGTTTACGTACTTTCCTGTTTCCGTCATGAGCACGCCGCCCGCCACCAGCAGCGTTCCGCCGCTGACCCGCAGGCCCGGGCCGCTTTGGACACCGCAGTAACGCGTGACGAGATTGGTGCCGCTGGCCACCACGATCGTCCCCTCCGAACACCAGAGCGTGCCGAACTCATTCTCCTGGTCATCGCCCGGATCCAGCACCAGCGTTCCGGTTCCAGTCTTCCGGATCGTCGAATTGGTGTCGGCGCAACGGATGACGCCATGGATCGTCTGCGTTACAGACGCTCCGACATTCAAGATTCCCGTTACGCTGGTTGTCACCCAGAGCATGCGATTGGCGTGCAGCGCGTGCGATTTGGTTGCCTGGAGACCGGCGCCGTCACCCAAGAACCATACGTTGGTGGATGGCTGTTCCGGAGGCGCGCCCAGGTTGTGGTCATCCATGATGCCCAGCGTGCCGCCGTGGATCATCGTCCCGCCGGTGAAGGTGTTGGTCCCCTCCAGCCGCAGGGTGCCGTTGCCCAGTTTCGTGAAGCCGCCGTCGCCGGGTGATCCGGTCAGTTTCTGGCGGACATAGAAGTTGCATCCGTTGTTGTCGAAGATCGCGCCGCCGGCCAACACATTGACGATGATGTTGGACCAGTTGGGGTCAGTGCCGCCCAGCATCTCCTTAAAATTCACCGTGTCTTTCGCGACGATCCGTCCGCCGTTCAGGTTTATGGTGGCCTTGCGCCGCGGTTCTGCGGTCTCGTACCAAAAATCCTTGAGCCGCAACGTGCCGCCGGTGTTGATGTTGATCACCGAATACTGCGCGCCTTCGTTGTTCTTGACGATGCGGACGCGCTCGGTGTCCAGGATGCCGCTACCCTCCACGGTGGTGACCCCGGGAGAGTTGAAGGCATTCAACAGTTCCGCATTCTTTGTCAGGTCACAGAGGCCGTTCGTGATCCACAGGTGGCCGTAACCGCTGACGCGCGCAAATTTGTCACCCGTCGTCTTGATCATGCCGCCGCCCACCAACAGCGTGCCGCCAACGACCCAAAAGGCTGGCCCATTTTCTGGATCACTGCCCTCCTGCGTCACGAGGTTCGTGCCACCCGCGATCTCCACCGTGCCGGCGGCAGCCTTGAGCGCATAAAACACGTTGGAGACTGCGCCCTGCGGGTTCAGGACGAGCGTCCCTTCGCCGGCCTTGGCCCAGACGCCCTCATTCGTGATGGGTGCGGTCACCGTGGCGGTCATGGACGCGCCGACCGAGGGCACGCCATACATCAGTAACGGGCCTCCGCCGATCGTGTAGCCGTCGGCTGTAAACGTCAGATTGCCGAGCGTCACCGGACCGGCCGTCACCGTCTTCGGGCCGAGCGGTCCGAAGACGGCGTTGTTGGCGGCGCCGTCGGCCCAGACCGCGCCGGCGCCGCTCCAGTTGGCGTCGGTCGTGTTCCACAGCGAACTGGCCTCGCCGGTCCACGTAAAATCAGCCGATTCTACACGCCACACCATTGCGAAGAGCGCAACAGCAATAACCTTCCATATCCCGTCACAGGCATGAATACTCATCGCACACCTACTTTTTTGTTATCTTCTTCAGAACCAACGACC
>DAOTKE010000012.1:0-35992 GCA_035449085.1 Kiritimatiellia bacterium
GCTCCAGCCGCGGTGGTGATTGGGCAGGATCCCCGCGTGCAGCATGTCGGGGTTGGTGATCACGAAATCCGCGCCTTTCATGATCTTGCTGCGCTCTTCGCGCGGGGTGTCGCCGTCAAAGGTGCCGAGTTTGCGGGTGTCGAGCGCGGCTTTGAGCAACGCGCCGAGCGTGCCCTCCTGGTCGCGCGAAAGCGCCTTGGTGGGGTAGAGCAGCAGCACGCCGAAGGGTGCCTCGCTGCGGCAGTAGTCGCTCAGGATCGGCAGCAGAAAGGCCAGCGTCTTCCCCGAGGCCGTGCGGGAGACGAGCACCGTGTCCTTCCCGGCGGCGACCGCCTCGAACGCCTCGGCCTGATGCGAGTAGAGCTGCCCGATCCCGCGCTCGCGGAGCACAGCGGCGAGGCGCGGGTCAAGTCCGTCGGGGAACGGCCCACAGGCCGCCTCCTCCGCCGGCATCACCTGATGCGCGCGGATCTGTCGTTCGAACCGCGTGCGCAACACCGTCTCGACGGCGTCGATATGGGGAATCATTGCTCTCATCGCCACCTGTTGAGAGAGAGTGTAACACGCCACGAGTGCCTCGTCTACGCTCAGGAATCTTCGCGCACCTCGGCAACAGCAGTTGTGGTACACTTGTCCCCCATGACATTGGCTGGGGGATTGAATCGGTGTCGATTGCGGAAGGGTTTATCATGACTAAATGGCGTGATATTGCCGCGAAATTCGAGGCGGAGATTGCCAGCGGGAAATATCCAGCGGACAAACCGCTGCCGAGCGAGCCGGCTTTGGCGCGGCGGTTCAAAGTCGCGCGCGGGACAGTCAGGCTCGCGCTGGACGAGCTTCGCCGCAAGGGGGTGGTCGTCAGCCGCCGCGGCTCAGGAACGTACATCCGCACGCGAAGGGGGAGCGGGCGCCTCGGCCTGCTGATACCCGACAACAGCGCCGCGCAGATTTTCCAGGGCTTCACGCGGCACTTTTCCATTCTCGGACAGAGAAAGGGATACGTCTTCATTCTCGGGGATATCGAGGACGGATCTGCTTCGAAGCGTATACGGGCGGTAAAGCTGGTTGTGCGCGACTTCATCAGGCAGCAGGTGGAAGGTGTAATTTTCCGTCCGTTTATTGACGAACGCTTGTCGAGGGCCAACCGCGAGATCGTCAAAGCCCTCAACGCCGCTGGGATACCGGTGGTATTGCTGGATTCGGACATCGTCGAGTCCCCCGCCCGCAGCAGGTGCGACCTTGTCGGCATCAACAACATCGAAGTCGGCCGCCGCATCGGCGATTATCTGGTGTCGATCGGCAGGAAACGGATCGCGTTTCTCATGAACGGACATTTCATGGGGCCGTCCATCAACTGGCGGAACCGCATGTTCGGGCTCATGGGCGCGGTCATGTCCGCGGGGCTAAAATGGTCGAAAAAGAACGTCATCGACGCGCGTCCCGACGACATCGACGGCATCCGCCGTGCCTTCGCCTCCGGAATGACGCCGGACGCGATCGTCTGCGGCAACGACGAAGAGGCGGCGGTGCTCATGCCGACGCTCGTCGCGCTCGGCAAGCGCATCCCCGACGATGTCGCCGTAGTGGGGTTTGATGATGTTTTCTGCGCCCAGTTTTGCGTCCCGAACCTTACCACGATCCATCAGCCGGTCGAGCTGATCGCCGAAATCGCGTTAGGGTTCCTTGTCTCGCGCATTGCCGATGCAGCCATGCCAGCCAGAGAAGTCACAATTGACGCTCCTCTCATCCGCCGCGGGTCAACGGAAAAAGTTGTCTAGACAACTTCTGATTGTTTTTGCTTCCCCACAAAATAACTGTGGTAAGTTGTGTGGCGAAAGGGAAAAGCATGAAAATGATCAAGGACAAGTTTTTGCTGATGGGTGCCGATTGGGCGGGGTTCCCGCTCAAAGAGGCGGTCAGGGCGCATCTCGAGAAGAAGGGGTGGAAGATCACGGACGTGGGCGTCACGACGATGGGCGACCAGCGCGACAACAGTGACCTGATGTTCCACCGCATCGGGCTCAAGGTCGGTGCGCTGATCGCTGAGGGCGAATTCGAGCGGGCGCTGGTCTTCTGTGGGACGGGCATGGGTATTCATATCGCGGCGTCGAAGTGTCCGCACGTCATGGCGGGCGTCGTCGAGTCTGTCCCGGCGGCCCTGCGCGCGATCACGGGCAACGGCGTGAACGTGCTCGCGATGGGCGCCTTTTACGTCGCCCCGCAGATGGGGTGCGACATCGCCGACGCCTATCTCGGCGCCAGCCTCGGCTCGGGCTACGAATGGTGGAAGAACTTCTACGAGTTCCACAAGCTCTCGATCGACGAAATGGAGGCCTTCGACTACGAGGCGTTCAAGAAAAACGGCTTCAAGCTCAAGAAGCTCGGCGACGTGCCGCTGGAGCTTGAGACCAAGCAGGAATGACTGGGACCGTTATTGGGTGCGGATCAACAACCAAGGAGTCGGAACAATGATGAACAAACTGATTCTCACGGCTCTGGCCGTGCTGGGTGCGGCGCATTTGGCTTCAGCCGCCACGCTGGTGGTGAACAAAACGGGGGCGGACGGCGCCTATACGACGATACAGGCGGCGATTACGGCTGCCGAGGCGGGTGACACGATCTTCGTGAAGGCGGGCGTATACGACACGGGATCGACGACGGACGGATTCACGACCCCGATGGAGAACCGCGTGTACGTGAACAAGTCCGTGAAGATCCTCGGCGAAAGCCGCGAGCAGACCATCATCAAGGGCGCGCACGCGACGACCGGCGTCGATTCCTACGGCCTCGGTTGTGGATCGGACGCCGTCCGCTGCGTCGGCATCAACGCGAATGACGTCGTCATCTCCAACCTCACGATCACGGGCGGCGCGACGCACAATACGAGCGCCGGCAACGACAAGGAAGAGAACAACGGCGGCGGCGTCTACGCCTTGAACGGCAAGACGGGCATCGTCATCGTGGACTGCATCATCTCCAACAACATCGCCCGCCGCGCCGCGGCACTCCGCTATGGTAACGACACTCTCGCGAATCACTCGAAGTGTCTCCTTGTGCGCACATGGGTTCACGAGAACAAGGCGGTCGAGGGTTATCCGATCGTCCGCGGATGCCTCGCGGCACACTGCCTCTTCACGCGCCATTACAGTTCCGGTTATCTCGACTACGCCGCGACCTATGTGAACTGCACGTTTGCGGACGGCTATTGCCGCCATCACAGCGGCAGCGCGAATGTGTCGGGCTACAACTGCATCTTCACCGACACCTGGTTCAAGGACGACGGCAGCGCCAATTGGTACAACTGCGCGTTCAACAAACAGGACGCGACAACCACCTCGACGACCAATCAGTATTGCGTTTTCAACCCCGGCTATGACCTCTACATGGCGCCGCCGCTCGTGGACTACCGCCTCCACGACGGTGCCACGGCCGTGATCGGCAAGGGCAATGCGGGATATCTCGACCAGATCCCCGAAGCCTACCGCTACACCGACTTCTACGGCCATGCGTTCACGTCCGACTCCGTCAACATGGGGTGTTCCCAGGAGGTTGTGACCCCGACGGGCGGCACGATCACTTTTGCCGGGCAGACCGGCATGTCTGCCGTGACGCCGACTGGCAATTACGGCGCGACGACGGACTGCGGCCTTTACTTTTTCAATGGCATGCCGGTCGGCGCTTCCAAGCTGCTCGGCTACATCCGCACGATGGCCGGACGCACGATTGTCACGGTGGCGCATGATCCGGCCGGCGCGACCTCGTCAACGCGTCTGAAGGGGCTCCATTCGTTTGCGGCATCCGGAGCGGACACGATGCACCGTTTTGCGCTGATGGACGGTTCCTTCGTCCTGATGGCGCCGCCCGCCGGGAAGACGGTTACGCTGGCTCCTAACTTCAACGAGAACATTTTTTACGTGGACCGCAATTCAACGGCCGAGCCGCCCGACGGTTCGGCTGCGTCGCCTTACACGAGCATCCAGGCCGCGATCAACGCCGCCGTCGCGAGCAAGTATGCGACGATTTACGTGAAGGAGGGCGTCTACGACAACGATACGGGTATGCTCGCCAACAACTTGACGAACCGTGTCCACTCGAACGGACGCTACGTGCGTCTCGTCTCGTCGGACGGCATCGGCAAAGCTGTCATTCTTGGCGCACCCGATCCGTCAGTTGCGCTTGACGCGTGGCCGTTCGGCTGCGGCTACGGGGCGCTGCGCTGCGCGTTCCTGCAGCAGCGGTGCGCGATTCAAGGCTTCGCGTTGACGGGCGGCTACTCGAACACGGATGCGGACAGTACGGGCAAGCGGGGCGCGGCCCTTTGGCTAGACGGCGGCGCTCAGGCGCTTGATTGCGTCATCACGAACAATGTCGGCTATCAGGGCGTCGCGATCAACGGCAGTGAAACTGGCCAGGTGCCGTCGGCGTTCGCGCACCGGTGTTATATTGCCGACAACTATCCGATTAATCCGACCACCTCGACGAAGACGGGGGGCAAGAGCGGCATGATCCGTTCGACGACGATCGGTTCCTCGATCGTCTACAATAATCACGGCAACAACTTCGGCTCATACGAGCGCCAGTATTCGTTCCACACGACGTTCGCGGACGGCGCGGGGGCCGACAACGGCAACCTCATCAACCGCGGTCCGCATGTGAACGATGTCGTTCTGGCGACCTACGGCAACCTCCAATCCCCGACGATGATCGGCGGCGTCTACAAGATCAAGTCCGGTGGTGTTTCCGGATCCTCGACATCGGTCGTGAACGCCGATCCGCTCATCGCCGATCCAGCGAGCGGCGACTTCCGCTTGGCGGCAACTTCGCCCGCACGTGATTACGGCGTCACGGCGCATGACGAGTTTGAGGATTCCACGAAGGCGGCGTACTACATGTTCGGCGCGACGGACTTTGGCGGCAGCATCTTCCGCCTGAAGGACGGCAAGCCCGTCTGCGGCGCGCTCGACCGCTATGCCGCGACGGTCGTTCTCAACGGCGAGCCGCATATGCTTGCCGAGGGCGATTCCACGTTCACCTACACCTGTACGAGCACCGACAAGCATCCGTTCCTCGGCCTCGAAATTACTGTGGATGGCGTCGTGACGACGAACGCGACCCAGTCGTACACCTTCAATCTGCCGGCGCAGGAGGATTATCCGGAGGCCTATGCGCTCACGATCCTCGATCTCTTCGACTCGAACTGGTACGTGAACGATGCGACGGGCGACGACACCTACGCCGGCACCGAGGCGCAGCCGAAGAAGACGCTGAAGGGTGCGCTTATCGACGCTGTTTCAGGCGACACGGTACACGTCGCGGCCGGTGTCTACGCGAGCGAGACGATGACCCAGTCGAAGCGTTTCAGTAATGTCACCGGCGCGGGTTATGACCACCTGGCGCGCGCCGTCATTCCGGCGGGCGTGACGGTGCTCGGCGCGGGTGCGGAGACGACGTTCATCGTCGGCGCGTCAGATCCGTCCGCGATCGAGACGGACAACGGGTGCGGGCCGAACGCCGTCCGCTGCGTCGCCATCGAGCAGGGCGCGAAGCTCTCCGGTTTCACGCTGACGGGCGGCCGTACGGACGCGGACGGCAATGACGATAACTTCCACGGCGGAGGCGTCCTCGCCGAGTACGGCACCGAGGCGACGATGGCGGTTGTCGCTGACTGCATCATCTCGAACTGCGTCGGTCGCCGCGGCGGCGGCGGGTTCCACGGCGTCTACAACCGCTGCCGGTTCCTCGACAACAGCGTCATCCGCGGCGGCAATGGCCCTGCCGCGCGCGGTAACGGCCTCGGTAACTGCTACCTCTACAACTGCCTCGTCGACCGTTGCGAAGGCTATGCGACGGTCTATTTTCCGACCTGCATGAACTGCACGTTCGGCGCGGACAATTCGTTGGGCGGCGTCAAGGACGGCATGACGCTGATCGTCGATGCCGGCGACATCCGCAACTGTCTCATTCTCGGTGACAAGAACGCCTATGGGCAGACGAACGCAGTCGGTGAGGTGACGCATATCAAGTTCTACAATTGCGTGATGTCGCCGCAGACAGAGGCCTATTTAAGCGTTGTCAGCAAGAATGTCTATGTCGATGCGAGTTGCATCGTGACGGACAACCTCGCGATCGATGCCGACTACGCGCCGGTAATCGGCGGAAATGCTGCGGTTGACGTGGCCGACAAGACCGTCTACGACACGGTGAAGTGCGGCACGACGGATGTCTACGGCCATCCGCGCTTCGTGAACGGCCTCAAGCTCGACATCGGAGCCGTGGAGTCTGACTGGCTTGCCGCTTATTCCCAAAAGCTGGGTTCAAGCGTCACGGTGACGGCGGCTGATCCTGCGGTCGAACTCGTGGAGACGGGCGTGAAGATCCCCGCCGAGGCCTCGTTGGCGTTCGACGCAGCCACGGTCGCCGGGAGCCGCTACGGCTTACTGGCGATGATCGCCGAGGGCGGCACTCTTGAGGTGCAGAAGGACGGCACGGACTGGCTGACCGTCACTGACTCCGGCGAAAATAATTTCAGGGCGGCCGGCAGTCACACGACGTTGGATTTTGTGATGGGGCCGGTTGGCTACGGTGTGCTTTCCCGGTTTCACTCCACCGACGGAACCAGCATTGTCATAAGGTGATCGAAATGAACCGTTCGTTCCACGCCTTTGGATGGTGTCTGCTGATTCTCGCCGGATGCTGTCCGAGCGTGGACAAGGCGCGTGTTGCGCGCGTTTTCACGCCGCGGCTTGACCGCGAAGAGGTCGTCTTGACAGCTCCTGATCTGCGGACAATCGCGCTCGATTCGGGCGCGGACATCATCGATGCGCCGTTCGCGCTCAGGTGGGACGGCGGATGGGAGCGTCCCTGGACGTTCGTCGTCTCGTTCGACTACCGCACTGAAGGCGTGAAAGGCGAAGCTGTCGCGCTGCGTCTGCAACCGCTCAAGGACGATGGCGGGCGCGCGCCGACCCAGCTCTGGCCGAGCACCTTCACCGGCAAGCGCGAGGACACGTACGTGCTCGGTGAAAGTGCCGCGTTCCGCAGCGTGTCGGTTGAGGTCGATCTCCCGAATATCATCCGCAAACAGTACCGTTTCGAGTGGCAGCGCCGTTTCGGGCACGCCTCCGGCAAGGTCGAGGTGAAGAACTTCAAGGTGCGTCTCGTGCGGCACGCGCTCCACGCGATCAAGGGCGGCGAGTACGAAATCAAGCAGACGAAGTACTTTTGCCTCAAGAACATCTTCTTTGACGAGCGCGGCGAAGTGACGGTCGACTTCGCGTATCCCGAGCTAAACCCGGTCTGCCGCGTCGACATCCTGGACGTGAAGGGCAAGGTCATGCGGACGGTCGAAAGCCGCGGCGGACGGGCGGCGATCGACTTCCCGACGCGCGGATACTGGACGCTCGAGGCGACGGCGGAATATCCTGACGGCACGAAAATCACGACGCCCGGCTGCGTCGCGGTCTGTGGCAAGCCGATTGCGCACGACCTCATACGCCAGTCGCGCTATGGCATGATGATCGTATTGGGCACACCCGATCTTTGGGAGAAGCTCGGTTCGCGCTGGGATCAGCGCTGTATCTTCCCGGACAACCTGAAGAACAACTTCAAAATCCCGAATGCGACGGCGGACGCTATCTTCTCTTTCCACAACTGCCCCGTGCCGCAGTCGTTGCGCCGCGCAGCGGACCGCAACCGGCAGGGGCAATTTCCGCCTGAAGACTGGGAAGCCTACCGCGCCTACATCGGCAAGTTTATGGACGCCCAGCCTGAGTTCCTTAAGCGCAAGCTCAACATTACGGGCGAGCTTGACTTCCAGTGGCGCGGGACGGACGAGGAATACGTGAAGATGTGCCGCATCTTCGTCGAGGAGGCGAAAAAACGCAATCCGAACGTATTCATCACCGGCCCTGAGGCGAGCCGTATCAAGCTGCCGTACTTCAGCCGTCTTCACAAACTCGGCTACTTCGATCTCGTCGACGGGATCAACATCCACCATTACGTGGACGGCACGAAGCCCGAGGGCGAGTACTGGGAGGATTTCATGAGCATGTTCGAGTTCTTCCGGGAGGCGAAGATCGACAAGCCCATCTACATGACTGAGACCGGCTGGACGACCGGCAAGGGCAATTACTTCGTTGCCGTCTCGTACGAGAACCAGGCGCGGTACCTGACTCGCAGCATGGCGCTGATGTCCACCGAGAACATTCAGGCGATCATCTGGCACGTTGACTTCACGATGCTGGACGAGTTTGGCGCGATCGTCAAGCAGCACGAGGCGGCTTGGCCCAAGCCCATGCTGCAGGCGTTCGCGACGGTGACGCGCAATCTCTCGGACGTGAAAGGCAACATGAAGCTCCACCGCCTCGGGCCGAAGACGTATCTCGCGAGCGGCCGTCGCGCAAACGGAAGTTACGTGCACGTCTATTGGCGTTCGGCGGACGAAGAGCGCGTGGCGCCGCCGGTCAAGAATGTGATTTCGATGGAGGACTATCTCGGCACACCCGTTGCTTATGACTCTCGGATGACGGTTTCGGAGGACCCCGTCTACATCCATGCGGCGAGCGACTACGAAGGGCCCGAATGGAAGGAGCCGCCCGGCGGCTACAGGGAGAAGCCGCAGATCGAGCTCGCGACCGACTGGACGGCCGGGCGTCTCGACCAAGGCATCAAGAGCGCCGCGACGGCTGCCCCCGTGCCGGCGGAGAAGTGGAGCGATCCCGCGAACGCGCCGAAACTCAGGATTGCATACGCGCGTGACGCTGGCTTCATCATCGAGGCTGAGGTCAAGGATACGAAGCACGTGCAGCCCTATTCGCGTGAGCGTCTCGTCGAGGGCGACTCGATGACCTTCGCTTTCGACGTCAACAAGACAGACGAATGGCGGACGAATGACATCTGGATGAACTACAAGGGCCACAACTGCGTTGAGTACTCCGTGGGACGCTCGTCCGACGGCAGGAGCGAGGCGTTCCGCCGCAACTGCTGGATTCCCGACATGAAGAAGTTTGAATCCGTCGGCGCGAACGTGCGCACAAACATCAAGAACGAGAACGGTGTGACGAGGTACTGGGTGTGGATCCCCTGGGCGAATCTCGGGCTCGACGAGCAGCTTCGTCCGGGCGCCAAGGTTGGGTTTGCCGCGGCGCTCTACTCCTCTGACGGCGGCAAGGTCACCGTCAATCGACTTTTCGACGGCATTGTCGATCCGCTTGACCCGATGAAATACGGCGTGCTGGAACTCAAGTGACTGGGCGACGAATGAAAAGACAGCTTGTTGTGTTCGGAATCACCTTGGCTGTTGCCTTGGCCGCGGAGGCCTTCGAGGTGAAGCAGGTCTTCCGCGAGGAACGCTTCACCCGCGGCAACGTGAACCTGCGGCCGCTCCAAGCGATCGACAAGGCATCCTGGATATGGACGGACGGGGCCGTCTACGACCACGAGAAGTCCTTCCCGGTCGTCCGCTTCCGCAAGACCTTCGCCTCCGACGGCTCGAAGCTCGTCTTCGACGTCTCGGCCGATGCGCGCTATGTGCTGCTGCTGGACGGACGCACGATCTCCCGCGGCCCCCACAAGGGCTTCCTCGAACACTGGTACTACCAGTCCTACGAGGTCGAGGGCCTTGCGGCGGGCGAGCACACGCTCGATGCGGTCGTGTTCTTCCTCGGGAAGAACGGCCCGCTCTCCATCCTTTCGAGCGGCCGCGGTGGATTTATCCTCAAGGCCGAAGGCCGGTACGACGATCTGCTAACGACCGGCAAGGCGGCGTGGCAGGCGGCAAAAGTGCCGTGCATGACGTACGGTCGGGAGACCGATCCGGATACGATGACGGGCTGCGAAAACATCGTCCGCGGCACCGGTTTTCTCGACTGGTCTGACCTTAAGTGGCAGCCGACCTTTACCGTTAAGGGGCCGGTCGTCGACCAGGAGTATGGGTTTCACCGCAAGAGCTGGGCGCTCTTCCCGACCGAACGCGAGGACGAGATCGAGCGTCCGTGCGCGCCGGGCGCGGTCAAGGCCGCGCAGACGCTTTTCGACGAGACGAACGCCGTCTATTCAGCGGCGGACGTGACGCGCGACTGGACGGCAAAGTTCGATCGGCTTCTCAAGAACGGTGAGAAGGTAGAAATACCGTCCAATACTTCGGCCCGCTTCCTCTGGGATCTCGAGAACTACTATTGCGGCTTCCCCGAGCTCGAGACGTCCGGTGGTGCGGGCGCGCGAATTCGCTGGGGCTGGGCCGAGGCGCTCTACGCACCGTTCACGCCGACCGGGCAACCGGGCGAGATCTACCTGCACAAGGGTAACCGCGGCGAATTCCTCGGCAAGCGGATGCTCCGTTCAATGTACGACACGTTCCTGCCGGACGGGCGCGCGAATGCGGCGTTCACGACGCCGTGGTGGAAGTGCGGCCGCTGGATCGAAATCGCGGTCAAGACGGGCGATGCGCCCTTGACGCTCTCGAAGCTCGGCCTCATAGAGTCGCGCTATCCGATCGCTGTGCGCTCATCATTCGAGTGCGATGACGCATCCATCCGCGACATCTGCCGCATCGCGGTGCGCGGCATGGAGTCTTGCGCGCACGAGATGTTCATGGACTGCCCGTACTTCGAGCAGCAGATGTATCCGGGCGACACGCGCGTCGAGATGCTGATTCTCAACACGCTCTCTGGTGACGACCGGCTTCTCCGCTACGGCATCGGCATCTTCGACTATTCGCGCCGCCACAACGGCATGATCCGCATGAACTTCCCCTCCATCGACGGGCAGGACTCGTCGACGTACTCGATGTGCTGGGCGATGATGCTCGGAGACTATGCGCTCTGGCACGGAGCGAACGAGTTTCTACGTCAGCGCATTCCGGGGCTCCGCCAGACGCTCTCGCAGATCGACACTTACCGCAACAAGGATGGACTGCTCGAAAACCTGCCGGGCTGGAGCTTCGAGGACTGGAGTGAGCCGTGGGGCTGGTTCGGCGTTGCGCCGGACGGACGCTTCGGCTGCTCAGCGGTCGACAACCTCCTCTACGTCTACGCGCTCCTGCAAGCTGCCAGGGCCGAGCGGGCTTGCGGCGACGTCCTGATGGGCGACTACTGGACAAAGAAGGCGGGCGAAGTCGCGCAGGCGGTCCTCGCGAGGTTCTGGAGCGAGGAACGCGGTCTCATCGCCGACACGCTCAAGAAGGACCGTTTCTCGGAGCACGCGCAGTGCCTTGCGCTGCTGGCGGATATTCTGCCAGCCGACCGGGCGGCGCGTGTCTTCAATGGCCTCGTCGAGTCGAAGGATCTTGCGCCGACGACAGTGTATTTCTCCCACTACCTCTTCGAGACCTACTTCAAATTCGGTCGTGCGGACTTATTCCTCGAGCGGCTTGACCTCTGGCGCGACTTCGTGAAGGACGATCTCAAGACGCCGATGGAGGCACCAGGCGCGCGCGGCCGCAGCGACTGCCATGCCTGGGGCGCGCACCCGCTCTATCATGTGCAGACGGGGCTCGCGGGTGTGAAGCCGGCGGCGGACGGCTACGCCAAGGTGTTGGTGGCGCCTCAGCCGGGCTCCCTCAAGTTCATCCGCGCGAAGTGTCCCACGCCTAGAGGAATCGTGTCGGTTGATCTTCGGTTCGACGGCGGCGAAGTCTCGGGTTCCGTGACGCTGCCGGAAAATCTCCCCGGCACCTTTCTCTGGAAAGGGAAGGAGCGGGTGCTCGTTGCAGGCACGAACGTGCTCGGATGCCTTGACCCGAAGGGCGGGCTTTCCTTCGACTTCGCGGCCTTGTCTTCCGAGAAATTCAAGGACGATCCGGCTGCGGTAAACTTGATCGCCGACAAGGATCGTCACGCGGGAGGCGTACATCTCGTCGGAAGCGCGCAATCCGAGACGAATTTCGAACTGAAGATTCCCGTCGCGCTCGCGGACAACGAGAAGGGCATGCGCATCAGGCTTTCATTCCATTACCGTGCCCATCCCGTCTCCGGCAAGGCCGGGCGTTCCATCGTATTCATCCACGGGCAGGAGTTCAACGACAAGGGCTACGTTTATTCAGTCCTGCCGGAGACGGACGAGTATTGGCACTACTTCTCGAAGGAATACAAGGCACCGGCAGGACTCAAGTCGGTCGAGGTCAATCCGCGCGTTGAGAAATTCGGCGAATTGGATCTCAAGGGTCTGAAGCTCTGCGAGGTGAAGGCGAATCCGGAAGATCCCGACATTGAGATCATGAACTCGCCGATGGGCTACATGGGCGGGGACTTCGCCGTTTCGCAGAACGGGATGGACATCATCAACTTCCAGTGGCGTCAGGTGAAGGGGGCCTTTGACCGCAAAGCGAAGAACGAGTTTGTCGCAACTGTTCCCGCTGGATTCGAACTTGTCGCGCCGCTCAACCCAGTGAAGGGTACGGTACGAAAACGGACGCTGCCGGACGGCGTGACCGAGGTGCGTTTTGCGACGCTACTGAAGCCTTGGGAAGGACGCTTTGACTGGTGGCGGCGCCTTGGTTTCATGGTGACGAGCAAGGCTGCGGTGGGGACGCGCGGCAAGGCGACCTTCCGTTTCGAACAGAACGGGAAGCCGCTCTCGAACGTCGCGGAGATCGGGCTTTTCGTCATTCCCGTAATCGGCAAGGTGCCGGTCGCGAAGCGCTTTGACCTGGGAGTCGCACTGGCGAGTAGAGTCGGGTTGTTCTCGGAAGACGAGGCGGTCGATCGTGCGTATGCCGAATTCATGGCGCGTTCGGGTATCCGCTGGATCAAGGGCTTCGGCTCCACGGCCGATGCGCCGCCGAAGTTTTGGCGCGAGGCGGGCATCACGAAGATTACGCCGGAGGGTCCGATCGCCAATGCGTATTCCGTCATCGCCGATCCGCAGCCGCCCGCTGGCGAGCGCTTCGAGGCGCTTCATCCGGAGCGTGGACACTGGTTGAGCCACTCGATCTGCCCGGCTGCCGTTTACCAAGAGAAACCGTTCTTCATGACGAACATTCTCGCACGACTCAAGCGGTCGCATGCCGGGGCGGACGGCAGCTACGCGAACTGGGAACCGTTCTTCTACCGTGAAGAGGGTTGCATGTGCGATGCCTGCCGCGCAGAATTCACCAAGTGGTCCAAACTTGAAGAGGCGGATGTGGCGAAGGACTGGCCGACCTGCATCGCCCGCACGGGGCGTTTCGGCAAGGATATTCGCGCGTTCCGTTCCTGGCAGTGCGCGCAGGTCGTGCAGACGCTTGACCGCCATGTCCGCGCCGTTACCGGCGGCGAGAATTCACTCGGCCTCATTCCCGCCGTCCATTTCGAGCAGGCAACGCGCCGTTGGATCGGTCATACGGACATGGCAGAGTACGACATGCTCGAATACGGCAAGGACCTCAAGTGGATATGTCCATGGGGGCCATATTCCGGTTTCTGGGATGCCGCAGCGCCGTTCGGCGGCATCAGCGTCAAATGGATGGGTGACTATTTCAACGCGAAGGACACGATCATCGATTTCCGCCGTGATTATCCCGGCGTAAAGGCGCTTGCCTATCCGCACGGCCTGCAGGGGACGAGCTGGGTCATTGAGCCGGAGATGCTCGGGCTCAACCTGAACGCCTATTTCTTCTTCGGCTGGGACGCCGCGATGGTCTACTTCTTCCCGATGGGCTATGACGCGCGGTACTGGTCGCAAATCGCCGCCGCCGCCCGAAACGCCGCGAAGTACGAGGGCTTCGTGTTCGATGGCCGTCGCATTGATGACCTCGTAACACTGGTACCGGACGCATCTTATCCTCCGCCGGATGCGAAGGCCTTCGATCACCATTTCCCGTCCTTCCAGAACGTGTCGTATCTGCAGTCCGTCGCCTACGAGCTCGACGGCAAGCGCATCGTCGTCGTCTTCAACTACCATCCCACGGACGACGCCAGTTTCACGCTCGCTTTCAGAGACGGCGAAAAGCATACGTTGCGCGTCCCGGCGGCACGAGTCAAGGTCTTCGAGTTCGGGCCATGATCAGCCGCCGATACGCTCTCGTGGGGGGGGCTAGGAACAATGAAAAAACTGATCCCGATTCTCTCTGCCGTCCTCGCGCTGACCGCAGCGGCGGGAGAGCGTCCACGCGCAGAGGCGCGGCAGATCTACCGGTCGTTCATGCCGGCCTTGCCGCAGACCGGCGCCTTCGCCCGGCTCGGTATCACCACTCGCTGCTTTCTCGTGAGCGAGGACGTGATCGACGACGGTTATCCGTCCGTCTGGAGAGGCGAGGGCGAGTACGATTTCGCGGCGTTTGACCGTCAGGTCGAGGATATCCTTAAGGTGAGCCCCACGGCGAAGCTTGTAGGCATCATCGATTTGAATACGCCCCGCTGGCTGAAGAGCAGCGGACTGCCTTTCGACAGCCACAATGAGATCTCGACGGCCTGTGCATCGGGCGAGTGGAAAAGGCAGGCGGAAGCCTGGCTGCGGGCGATGATCGAGTACGCCGAGGCGAAATACGGCGACCGCATCATCTCCTACATGCTTTCGGCTGGCGGCGGACTCAGCGAGTGGTTCGAATGCGATGACGGACGCGCCAACCGCATCAAGAACACCGCTTGGCGCGCGTGGGAGAAGGCGAACGGCGTCTGGCACGGCGAGGCGTGTCCGCCCGAGACCGATCTCGCCAAGGCCGCGCTCGACAATCTCATCTACGATCCGGCGACGGAACGGGCGAAGATCGACTATTGGCGTTTTTACAACGACATTATCGCCGATAGCGTGCTAGGCTTTCTTCGGATCACCCGCGAGTCGATCGCGCCCGAGAAGGAGATCGGCCTTTTCTTTGGCTATTCGGTGAAGCGCGGACAGGTCCTTTCTTCGTTCGGGCACGCCGATGTCGAGCGTGTCTTCGATTCTCCTGACTTTGACTGGGTTGCGGCGCCGGGGACTTACTCCGACCGCAAGATCGGCGGCGGTACCGGCTCGCAGCTTGTGCCGCTGGCGCTCCAGCTCCGCGGCAAGCGCTTTCTCCACGAGATCGATCACCGTCCCCACGACAAGGCGGACCACCCCCGCTTCGCGTTGTCCAACCGTACGAAGGACGATCCGCTCGGCTTCAAGGACGATGTCGTCGGCTATACGCGCGAGTTCGCATACGCGCTTGTCAAGCACGCCAGTCTCTGGTGGTTCGACATGAGGGGCGGCTGGTTCGACGCTCCGGAGGTGATGGACAGGATCGCGCGCCTCAAGACGATCTACGACCGTCTCGGTTCTGACGATTCGAAATCCTCTGCGGAAGTGCTGATGGTTCTCGATCCGAAAAGCTTCTTCTACATCAACAACCAGGATCCGAAGTGCGTCGCGCTCTCGTCCGTCTTGCGTAAGGCACTTAACCACGCCGCCGCAGTGCCGTTCGACATCTGCTACTTCGATGACCTGAAGAAGATCGACCTGAAGCAGTACCGGCTCGTGCTGATGCCGACGGCGTTCGAGCTTGATGCGGCGCGTCGGGCGTTCCTGAAAGAGAAGGTGCTCTGCGACGGACGCTATGTTGCGTGGACTTTCGCGCCGGGCGTGACAGACGGTAAGACGATGGATGTCGCACGCGTCGAGGATCTGGCCGGCGTGCCGTTCCGCACGCCGGGTGTTGCCGTGACGCCCCGTGGAGGATGGACAGCGGTCTATGCCTATACGAATGAGCTCTATACCGCGCAGGTCATTACCGATATCGAGCGTCTTGCCGGGGTTCACGCATATCTCGACGGACCAGAGACGCCGGTCTTCGCGAACGAGCGCCTCCTTGCGGTCCACACCGCGAAGGGCGGCAAGCGTACGATCCGCCTCCGCCAACGCGTCGCGAAAGTCGTCGAGCTGGTATCGGGCAAGACCGCCGCCGAGAACGCGGATGTTTTTGAGTACACCTTCGACGAGCCCGACTCCCGAATTTTCGAGATCATCCGTTAGTAGGACTCCATCATGCAAACACTCGTCTTTTTATCCACAATGATTCTGGCTGCGTCCTGCATGGGCGCGGTGACGGGCACTGGGCCGCATCCGCCCGAAGGCTATGTGCCGCCGCTCGTTTCGAACGGCGATTTGAACCTGCTCGTGGACTGGTGGGGTGGTCAGGGAACCAACGTGTACTACCATCTGAAGACCGAGGTCTACTGGCAGGGACGGCGCGGGCCCGCGCGCGAAGCGGCGCTTTTCGGCTTCGGGCGCTTCAACCCCACGCTCGTGTTGGACGGCGCAGACGCTGGCTTGCCCACCGAGTGGGCTCAGCACCTCGACGTGAAAGACGGCCTCGTCACCTGCAAGGGGCGTTTCGGCGGTGTGGAGGCTGTCACGGAAGTGTTTGTGCCTTTGACGCGCAACGTGATTGCCGTCAAGCGCACGTTCCGCGCGGTGGACGGCAAACCGCACGAGCTTGCGTGCGATCTGGGCTACACGCTGCCGCCGCACGACCGCCTTGCGGGCGCATGGCACACCACGCCGCAGGGCGAGCGCCGTTATGAAGGGCGCACCTACGGTCACCGCGTGATCGATTTCACGATCAGCGTGATGACGGATGCGGGCGGCGGTTCGCGCCGCGTGTTCGCGCTCAAGCCGGGCGAAGCGGCGTCGGCGGCGTGGTTCGTGGCGTTCACCGATTCCTACGAGGAGGCGAAAGGCGCAGTCGCCGCGCGTACGGCGGTGCTCGCCGCCGAGATGGCGCGGTTGGGCTTTGCCGGCCTTCTCGCCGAAACGCGCGCGGAGTGGGCGAAGTACTACGCCGAATCGCACGTGCTCGTACCCGACGCGAAAATCCAGCGGATGTACGACGTGCAGCAGTACCATCTCCGGTGCAATGCGGGACGTTGGGGGTTCCCCGTCGGCATTTTCCCGCACCATTGGCAGGGAAAATACTTCGGCTTTGACGCCACCTACATGCACGACGGCCTTGTCGCAAACGGGCATTTCGATGTGGCGCGGCGCTGTCCTGACTGGCGGTTCGCGGTGATGCCATGGGCCGAGAAACGTCAGGGCTATTACCAGAAGCCCGGCAAATACGGAGCGCGCTGGATGTGGATGTCGCTTGAAGATGGCGATATCGAAGTGGCGGGCATCGGCTTCTGGCAGGATCATATTTTTGCGATGGGCACCATCGCCCGCAGCGCCTGGACGCAATATCTCTATTCCGGCGATCGGGGCTGGTTGGCCGCGAAGGGGTATCCCGTGATTCGCAACTGCGCGCTCTTTTTCCGCAACAACTGGATATTCGAGGACGGTGAAGACGTCGCGCACATTGGCCGCTGCACCGACCTCGAACGGCTCGGGCCTTCGCGCGACAGGGCGTTTCTCACGACGTGCGGGGCCGTCTATGCGCTTCGCGCGGCTGCGGACGCGGCCGACGTGCTTGCGACCAATGCCGTGGAATCGGCCGACTTCCGCGCGGCGGCGGACCGTCTCGTAAATGGGCTTCCCGTTTCAGCAGACGGCACACGCTACGTGGCGTACGAAAATTGCACGGAAGAGTCCGTGGGCACACTGGGCGGCCTTTATCCGTTTCCGATTTTCGGCAAAGACGACGCGCTGCAGGCCAATGCCGCGCGCCATTTCGTTGATGTGGGCCGCGCGGCTGGCAACATGTATCCGATGGGGTCGAAAGTGTGTCCGTGGTATGCCGGCAAGATGGCTGCCACGATGATCGAGCTCGGCGACCGGCGGGAGCCTTGTCGCTGGCTCAAGGAGGCGGCCGAGGCGCAGGGCCTTTTCGGCGAGACGTGGGAAATCAACGAGCCCGGCCTCAGAATCCATCCGTGGTTCACCACGGCAAGCGGCACATGCGCTTACGCGCTCGCCCGGATGCTGGTGGAAGGCGCCGTGCCAGAGGACTGGAAGGATTATTCCTTCCGCCTGCCCGATGGACGCGGAAAGTGGATCGACGCCGAAGTGCGTGCCGGGCGGCGCGTGAAGTGGAACGTGGAATGAGATGTCAAGCGGGGACGCTATGGCATGAAAAAAAATGAGAGGTGATGAAGATGACGAAGCGAATCGAAGCGGTACTGTGTGCGATGGCCGGAGGTGCGCTTGGACTCTGCGCGTCCGCCGCAGAGATCTCGACAGAGAAGATCTGCGGACTCTTCATTGACGGCGAAGAACCGCTTTTCGCCGTGAAGGCGGCCGTTGGCAGCACGTGGAAGGCGACGGACTGGCGCGGACGGACGGTTGAAGAAGGTCCGGTGACGGAAACGGTGAAACCGCCGGCGCCGGAACGCGGATACTACCTACTGACGGTGACGGAGCCGAACGGCGTTGTGACGCATCATTCGTATTTTCGTGTGCCGGATCCCAAGACACGGCGAATGGATCCGCAGTCGTTCTATGCGATTGACTCGGCCTTCTCCGGACTGAGCCATTCGGGACGCTTCGCGTGTCCATGGCTCGGAGGAGACACCTACAAGATGGTCGCTGAACTGCATCGCTACGCGGGCCTGCCTCATACTCGCGAGCGGATGGAGTGGAAACGTGAGCAACCTGCGGCGGACGCCGTCCCCGAGTTCCGCACACGGTTGAAGAACGCACGGCTTCTGGCGGAGACGGGCGTCAGCATCTCTGGCATGTACCAAAAGGCGCCGAAGTGGGCTGGCGCCAGGTTCTCGATCGCGTCCGACCTATTGGCGACCTACCGGTTCTCCGAGGCCTGCGCACGGGAATTCGGCGAGTTAGTCGAGGCCTGGGAGTTCGACAACGAGGAGGATGGCGGCCATTCGCCCGAGCCGGCCTGGGAATTCGCCTCGGCGTTCAAGGCGGCTTCGCTCGGTTTCCATGTGGGCCGGAAGGAGACCCTCGTTCTGCAGGGCGCGTTTAGTCAGCGCAAGGTCATTCCATATCATCGGGTGATGTTTGAGAACGACATCGGCAAGTATCTTGATGTCTTCAACTACCATCACTACGGACCGCTGAAGAACTATGAAAGCGTCCTGAACGAGTTCCGCACCTTCCTGAACCGACATGACCGGCCGGGACGTGAGATTTGGATTACGGAAAACGGTACGGACGCGGAAGGGCACTGCGAGGCAGAGGGTGTCGGCAATCGGCAGCATGCGCCTTGGCAGGAGCTGATCGTGGCAGAGTTCTATCCGAAGTCCCAGGCGCTTCTTCAGATGGCGGGTGTCCGGCGCAGCTATCTCTTCACGCTGTGCGCCTACAACGAGCGCGGCGGCGTCAAGGACTGGGGACTCATGCGGCGGGACGGCACGCTCAAGCCTGTGTTCGCCGCCATTTCCACGATGACGGATGAGCTCGGATCCGCACCGATCGAGGGCGAGGTTCTGGTCGGCGACGACGCGCGAGGATTCCTGTTCAGTTGCCCCGACGGGACGAAGACCCTGCTCGCCTGGCGCACGTCTGATATCGAAACAACTGACCTTCTTGTCGTCGACCGTTCGGCGCCGGCCCGGGAGTACATGCTGAACGTGCCGGCGGGAGAGTATTGCGTCGTTGACATGTGCGGTGCCCGGCGGACGGTGCGGGCTGACGAGCAGGGACTGAAGTTGGCGCTCGACCGCTATCCCGTCTATGTGCGCGGCGTGAAAGGGATCGCCGTCACGCGATCGGCTCTGCCGTGCGGCACTCAGGGTCCCGCCCCTGCGGACGGAGAGGATCTGGCGGTCGTCCTGCAGGTCATTCATGAGAGAAAGGACTTCTCGGTCGCCTCCGGACAGGCGACGCTCCTCGTCGAGAAGGAGGAGGGGGCGATGACGGTCAACGTGTGGAATCTTTCGGACCGTCCAAAGACGGGACGTGTGACGGTCGAGGGCGCGGTTCTGCGGGGGCTGCCGGAAAAGGTCGATCTTCCGGCGTTCGGCAAGGTCGAGCTGCCGGTCACGCTCGTCAACGACGATGCTTTCCTCGCGAATCCCGCCGGTACGCTGATGGTGCTGGGCGGTACGTTCGACGGACGCAAGATCTCGCGGACGGCTTTGCGAATCGAGGACACCATGCGGGCGGTCAGGGATTCCAGAAAGGTTGTGCTCGCGGCGGACGACCCGGCGAACTGGCAACGCAACACCTCGGCCGACGATTTCACGTGCGAACGCAACGAGCAGGAGGGTGGCGTCCGAATGCGGAACGCATGGAAGTCGTCGTTCAGCAACCGCTGGATCTATCCGCGGTACGTCCTGCAGCCGGGCGAGGACGCGTCCCGTGCGACGATCCTTGAGTTTGAGGTGCGCAGCCGGCAGAACAAGGTCGAGAACGATTATTCGATGAGTGCGCTCATGCTGGGCTTCGACGGCACGGACGAAGGGGACTGGCTGAAATTCGAGCATCCGAGCGAAGTCTGGGAAAAACGGCGTTTCAATCTGGCTCCGGTTCTCGCGGCGAACAAGGGCAGGAAGCTGACCTCCTTCCGGATCGGCGGCAATCCGCGTGGCACCGAGGTTGACTATTTCATCCGCAACGTCACGTTGTACGTCGCGAAGCCGGCAAGCGCAACGTTCGCCAAAGCCCGCCCTGTCTGGCCGGCGGGGGAGACGGAGACGCTGAACACGTTCTTCACCTTCCGCTGCGAATTCAAGGCGGCGGCGGGCGACGATGTGTGCCTCCGGGCGACGGCCGGTTACATTTACAAGGCGCGGCTCAATGGCGCGTTCGCCGCGTTTGGCCCAGCGCGGGTGACGCCGGGATTCTTCCGCGTGGACGACTGGCGACTCACGCCGCGAGAGGGGGCGAATGTCCTCGAGGTCGATGTCGCGGGCTACAACTGTCCGAACTTCTACCTCGCGAAGCAGATGCCGTTTCTGCAGGCCGAGGTCTGTGTGAACGGCCGGGTCGTTGCGGCGACGGGGAATGAGGGCTTTGCGGCGTTCACGACGGGCAAACTCCGCAAGACGCCGCGCTATGCCTATCAGCGGCCATACTCGGAAGTGTATCGTCTGCCGTTCTCTGCGAAACCGGCCGGGGCTGTCGAGGTGCAGCCGCCCAAAAAACTCCTGCCACGCGAGTGGGCGTATCCGACGTTTGCCTGCGTCAAGTCCAGCCCCCTCTCACGCGAGCGGACGCGTCGTGACGACGCGATGAAGCCGGCGGTTCCGCGCTTTATCGAAGGCGGGCTCGGAGATTTCGTCTGCTTCCCGCCCGATGAACTGGAGGACAATCCGTTTTTCGAGATGCAACGGCGCAAGACCGTATCGCGCGAGCCGGTCGCGGCAACGCCCGACGGACGCTATGCGCTCAATGACGGCGAGGGAGTCGTTTTCGCACTGGATCGTGTGTACGGCGGGTTTCCGGCGCTGACGGTCCGCGCTGAATCGCCGACGACGATCTATCTCACGCATGACGAAGTCCTGCAGGAAGATGGTGCGGTTGATTTCCTGCGGACCGATACGATGGCGACGCTTGCCTGGCATCTCGATGCGCCTGGCGACTATTCGCTCGAGTCGTTTGAGCCATATGGGTTCAAATATGTTCGCATCCTTTCGGCAGGCGGCCGGGCGACGGTTTCGGCCCCCATTCTTCGAACCTATGAATCGCCATGCGCTTCGCGCGCGACCTTCCGGAGTTCGGATCCGGCGCTGGAGAAGATCTTCGCAGCGGCGCGCGGGAGCTACGTCGCCAACGCCGTCGATTGCCTGACGGACTGCCCCAACCGCGAGCGCGGCGGATGGCTCGGGGACTCGTTCTTCACGGGACGCGCGAGCCAGTGGCTCACGGGAACGGGGTTCAATGAAAAGCTCTTCCTGCAGAATTTCTCGCGCCCCGACACCTTCCCCGCACCGGCGCGCTATCAGGGACTCGTCCCTGCGATCTGGCCGTGTGACCTCATGTGCCGCGAATGCTTCATACCGACTTATGACATGTGGCTCATCGGCGAAATCGAAGAGTGCGTCGCGCGTAACGGTTATTCTGATCTCAAGGAACAATTCCGCCCGAAGGTCTTCGGAATCCTCGACTTCCTGAAGAAATACGTCAATGATTACGGCCTTCTGCAGCATCTGCCGGGCTGGGTGTTCATCGAGTGGAGCAAGGCGAACGAGCTCGTCTACGACGTCAACTATCCGTCGAACATGCTCTATGCCTGGGCGCTCGATGCAGCGGCTCGTCTGTACGGACGGGCCGACTTTGCGGCGGAGGCTTTGCGGATTCGCGACCAGGTGCGGCGGGAGAGCTACAACGGGAAATGGTTCTGTGATAATGCGGTCGTGAAAGACCGAGTCGGCTTTCTCGGCCCGTCGGGACAATGTACGGAAGTCTGCCAGTACTTCGCGTTCTTCACTGGGACAGCGACGCCGGAAAGTCATCCCGATCTCTATCGGACGCTGCTCGCGGACTTCGGCCCGAACCGTCTGAAGAAGGGTCTGCATCCCGAGGTCGCGCCGGCGAATTTTCTGTTCGGGACGCTTCTTCGAATGGAACTCCTTTCGCGCGAGAGACGGTCGCGCCAGATGTACGACGAGCTGCGCGATTACTTCCTCTACATGGCGGAGAAGACGGGAACCTTGTGGGAAAACGACAAGCCTTCGGCCAGTTGCTGCCATGGTTTTGCTTCCATCGCGGCTGCGTATCTCTATCGCGACATTCTGGGTGTGCGTCAGATCGATTACCGCAGCAAGCGCATCTGGGTCGATCCGCCTGCGGACATGCCGCTCGAATGGTGCGAGGGCATCGTGCCGGTCTCCGCAGCCGAAGAGGTACGCGTCAGGTGGCAGAAGGTGTCGGGCGTGCCGGAAGCTACGGTCGACGTGCCCGAAGGTTGGATTGTCGTCAAGTGATGGCGGGCTTCTGCGCCCAGCTTTGCACCCCCAAGATGACCACGATCCACCAGCCGGTCGGGCTGATCGCCGAAGCCGCGCAAGGGTTTCTCGTCTCGCGCATCGCCGTCGCGGCATTGCCGCCCCGGGAGGTGGCGATTGACGCGCCGCTGATCCGCCGCGGCTCGACGGGGAAAAGTTGTATAGACAACTTCTGGTTGTTTTTTGCCTTGGTCAATGTTCCTTGATAAGGTGCTGTTCGAAGGGGAAAAGCATGAAGGCGATCAAGGACAAATGTTTATTGATGGGTGCCGATTGGGCGGGGTTGCCGCAACGGTTGTTGCGTCAAGGAGACGGCATATCCGCGCAGATTAAAGAAAGCGGCTTTGTTTGTCTGCGAGAGAGGAGGGGGACAGTCGCGCTTTTCAGGGGCCAGCAAGAACTTCACGTCGCGGATCAGGTGGGCCATGCAGAACTGCACCAGCACGTCGCACTCCCGCATGTACTTGACATGGCCCCGTCCGGCAACAAAACGCGGTTACGTCAGGCTACTGCTGTGGGGTCCCGGTGGCCATGACAAAGCAAACGGACCCGGTAAACAATCACATAAGGAAAGAATGATGAACACGAAGAAACTGACATCGCTCCTCGGTTGTCTTATGCTTTGCTATACTTCGGCCGCCGCCTCCGCCGAGCTGGCGCAGCCGGGCAAACGGTTGCGTCTCTATCTAGGAGCCTATGCCAACAGTCTCGCCGACCCGCGGTTCTTGGCGGCCATCGACGAGTACGACGTCGACGGGCTCGACCTCCATCGCGTCTATCGCGACGGCATTGCCGGCGATTTCCCCGTGCCCGGATTCCCGCGGCTCGCCTCAAAGGTCGATGCGGAGTCAGTGGCCCGGTTCCGCAAATGGCTCGAGCCGTACCATCGCAAGGGGCTGGACATTATGATCAGCGGTCCCGAGCCGGTGCTCCCGCCTGACTTCTTTGAAGCCTACCCCGAAGCGAAAAATGTCAGCAACGGGCTGCTCTGGAAGTTCCTCGAAGCGCGGACAGCAGAGGTTTCCCGGCAACTCCCGGAAGTGAGCACCATGAGGTGCCACTTCTGGGAGGCGCCGATTCTCAACGACTCCAACTACTTCCGCGAATTGTTCTGGGCGGAACCCAAAGAGGTCTACTCTACCCCCAGTCAGTACTATGCTCCGGTGGATTACCTGAAGGAAGTCATCGTGGCGCTCTCGCGAGGCGCCCAGGCGGCGCACAAGCGGTACGTCATGACGGGCTTCAGCCACAAGCCTTGGCAAGAGAAACTGGTCATCGAGGCGATACACGCCGCCGGTCCCGGGACGCCCTTCGACATGGCGTACCGTCCGCTGAGCGGCGACTTCGATCCTTACCGACCGACCCACCCCGCCATATCTTCCATCACCGACCGCAGCGCCATGTTGCAGTTCGATGGGTTCGGCGAGTATGTGGGGTTGTCGTTCATGCCGTATGCGAATCCCGACCAGATGCAGTATCAGCTACAGTACGCCTTGGCGCGCAATCCCGCCATCAACGCCGTGTGTATTGGTACATCTTTCGCCGCCCAGGGCGATATGATTTTCGGCACCTTGAACGAGGTGAACCTGTACGCCCTGGCGCAGTTCGCCCGGAACCCCGATGTGCCTATCGAGAAGGTCTGGCGCGATTGGGCCGAACCCCGTTTCGGAAAGGAAGCCGCGCCAAAAGTGATCTCGGCGTTAAAACGAACTTGCGAGATCGGCAATCTGACGTATTACTTCAAAGGCGTATGGATACATAATCACAGCACCATCAATTCCAGCTTGCGCTACATGGAGGCCAAAATCCTGCAAACCGGCCGAGGCATGATCGAGTGGAAGCCGGAGGATATCGAGTCCAATGTGCTCATCCGTGAGTTGATAGAAAAACCCAGTGAGCGTACGATCGAGGTCGCCGTCGCCGATCGCGCCGAGGCGTTGCGGCTCAACCGCCTGTCGATGGAAGATGTCGAAGCCGCAGGGCCCGCGCTGCCCGCTGCCGAGTATGCGAATCTCAAGGATCAGTTCACGTTGCAGCGTCATTTCATCGAAACCAGCATTCCTCATATCGAGGCGTTTCTGCGCTACTGGATCGCCAAGAAGTCGGCTAACCCGCCTCCGGATAACATGGCCAAACTGGAAAAGCTTCTAACCGCGCTGGACGCCAAGGCAGCTCAAATCGAAGAGATCTACAAGGAGAAAGTGCCCATTCTGACCGGCAAGGACATTCGGAAATACACGCGGGAAATCAGGCAAAGTGTCAAGACCATGCCAGCCCCGGAACGCGGGGGTTATTGAGAGGAGGGGGGGCAGACGCGCTTTTCAGGGGCCAGCAGGAACTTCACGTCGCGGATCAGGCGATAGAACGGTGTGGGGTTTACCGCGGCAAGCGAATCTGGGTCGATCCGCCTGCGGACATGCCGCTCGACTGGTGCGAGGGCATCGTGCCCGTATCCGCAACCGAAGAAGTGCGCGTCAGGTGGCGGAAGGTGTCGGGCGTACCGGAAGCTACGGTCGATGTGCCCGAAGGTTGGACTGTCGTCAAGTGATGGCGGGCTTGAAGCGGCCCCTCCTTTTCGCTTATACTGGGCGGCATCCTTTCTGGAGGGGTGTCTGAGTGGTTTAAAGAACCGGTCTTGAAAACCGGCGTGCCGCAAGGTACCGGGGGTTCGAATCCCTCCCCCTCCGCCATGTATCGGATCAGGCTGCCTGCCCCCGCCGGACTGAGTGTACGGTGCGCAAAACAGATATTTTTTTTGCGCAAATCCGCAAGTTGTTTTGTCGGCATGTGATACGATGGCGATCATGAAAAAGGTAATGATTGCGGCCGTGTGCGCAACGTTGGCGTCGGTGCTGGCGGCCAGAGACGCTCCGGAATGGTTTGAAAAGGGCGTTGTCTTGCAGATGCCGACTGCGGCTGCGACGAACATGCCCGCCCTCGCCGCGCGCGGCGTGACGATCGTGCAGATGCAGGAGGAGGCCGCGACACCTGCGCAGGTAGCAGCATTCACCGCTGCCGCACATGCCGCCGGGCTGAAGGCCCTGGCCCGTTGCGGATGTCCCGCAAAGACCGGTGACGCGGGGCTTTTTGTCCTCACAAACCTCGTGCCGCGCTGGGTCGATTCACCGGCGGACGGCTGGATGGTGTCGGGTGCCGACCGTCTGCCGCTCGAAACGTGGGAGTTGGCGCGTCAGGCCGTCAAAAGCGTGAAGCCCAGTCTCGTGCTCGTAGCCGAAGGGTCGCGTCTCGGCAATCAGCGTAACGCCTTTGATGCGGATTTTCCCCCGCCGTGGAACAACGCACTGAACGACGTGCTGAAGGCACGTCAGCCTGTTGCCGGACTTGAGCGTTTGTGGCGACTCATGCGCGAGAATCGTCCCGAAGGCAGCCGCTTCCTTCGTGGGGCCCCGCACTGGGATCCTGTCCCTGTGGCGTTCGCGTTCGCGCTGGATGGCGTACCGCTTCTGACCGCCGGGCAGGAAAGCTGCTGCCACACAATGTTGCCGAAGCTCTGCACGCTCCGTCATACGGAACCGGCGCTCACGGAGGGTGACCTCGTATGGCTGGAAACAGACACGCCGGAGAAGGTGGCGGCGTTCGTGCGTACCGCCACGGATGGCCGACGCATCGTCTGCGTGTTCAATCTGCGCCGCGAAACATTGTCGGCAAAGGTGAAGCTGCCGGGCGCACTCATGGACAAACCGCTGCTTGCCGCCCACTGCACATATGCCAGTGACGTGTATACGTTCACGGGTGCAGGCTTCGATCTCCGCGCGGTCGCCGAACCCGTCCCGACGAACGCCGAGCGCAAGGCGCGTGCCGCCGCATTGGCAGCGGCTGCGACGCCGCGTGCGCAGAATCTCGAAATGAAAGATCCGATCTATAAGGATCTGACGAACCTGACCGCTCGTGCTGTGCCGCCATTTTTGCGCGGCGCGATGATGTACCAGCTTTTCCTGCGGCCGTTCACGCCGGAGGGCACGCTCAAGTCAGCCGAGGCCCGACTGCCGTTCGTGAAGTCGCTCGGCACGGACATCCTTTATCTCTGCCCGGTAGCGACCGCGGACCGTGGCACAGACCCCACGTACTGGAGCAGTCGCCAAAAGCAGAGCCAGCTCGGGAATCCCTGTAATCCCTATCGTATCGCCGACTACTTCGGCGTTGATCCCGAATACGGCACGGAACAGGATCTGAAAGACTTCGTCGCCGCTGCTCACGGCCTGGGGATGAGAGTGCTCTTCGATGTCGTTTACTACCACTGCGGGCCCAACGCCGTCTTTCTTAAAGAGCATCCGGATTGGGTGCTGCGCAATGCGGACGGCTCCTACCTCCTCGGGGAGTGGGCCTTCCCCCGGCTCGACGTGAAGAACCCCGCTTTGCGTGAATATCTCTTTGAAAACATGGCGTGGTATCTGCGTGAATTCCAGTGTGATGGTTTCCGTTGCGATGTGGGCGGCATGCTGCCCCTTTGGTACCGCGAGGAGGCCTACCGACGCAACAAGGCGGTCAAGGACGACGTGCTGATGCTGTGCGAGGGGGCCGACCCGCGCGAACAGCAGGTGGCCTTCGATCTCTGTTACGCCTTCCCGATGCAGCACGCGCTCCGCGATTTTCTCACCGGCAAAGGATCCGCCACAAACCTGTCCGTCAATGGCGTGCAGCGCGAAGCCCGGTTTCCCAAAGGATTCCACTGGATGCGCTGTTTTCAGAACCACGACTCCGCGAACTGTTCGCCCGGTTCCAAACGCTGGGAAGAGAAGTTCGGCCTCGCGCTCAACGACGCGCTGCTCGTAACCCTCTTCACGCTCGATGGTGTGCCGATGATCTATAACGGACAGGAAATCGCCGACACCGCACCGCACAGCATCTGGTCGAACCGCTTCTACGGCAAGTGGGGCATCGACTAGTCGCGGGCCTTCACGCCGGAGGGGATGCATCGTCTTGAGCTCATCCGTGCGCTCAGCACGCTCCGTCACGAACGTCCTTCGTTCTTTGACGCGCCGACCGCATTTCTTGAAACGCCGTTCCCCCACGAGGTGTACCTGTTCCGCCGTCCGCTGGCAGACAACACGGAGTGGCTCACCGCCGTGAATATTTCCGACAAGGATCTGGTTCTCACGGCGCCTACCGGCTTCCATGCCTATCTCGCCGGCCCCGGCGCCACGCTCGATACCGTCACCGGTCGTTTGCATCTGCCGCCGCGGAGCTGGATGCTGGGGGCGAAAGGTGTGCCGGCGCGCCGCACGCATTCCTGATAAAGTCAGCGATCCCAGGCGTAGACGGTCATTCGTCATCATCATCCTGACCATCCGCCGTGGCGGCGATCAACGCGCGGTACTCTGCCGCAAGCCGCGCACACACGACGTCTGTCGTGAACCGGCTCAACACGCGTGCGCGCCCCGCGGCGGCAAGCGCCGCCGCACGCTCCGGATCGCACAAGAGCGCCAGCGCCTCGCCGGCCAAGCGCACCGGATCGCCATCGCGCACGAGGACGCCGGAGACTCCAGGCTCAATGATCGAGGCGGGGCCGGCTGACTCAGCGGCAATTACGGGCACGGAAGCGACCAGCGCCTCGCAAATGACACGGCCAAAGGGTTCGCCACTTGCAGGATGCATCAACAGGTCGAAAGCACGCAAAATCTGTGAGGCGTCATCACAATCGCGGATCCAGTGGAATTGTTCTTCGAGTCCCGCGGCCGCAACCATTTTTTCAAGTTGCGAGATCCACCGCGTATGTTCACGGAACAGATCCCGTCCGACCGCCACGAAATGCGCGTCCGGCCTTTGCCGGCGGATCTCTGCCGCAGCCGTAATAAAAGCATCGTGCCTCTTCCAGGGGATGAGGTGCGCCACCATGCCGATGACCGGCTCATCAACAGGCAGCCCGAACCGTTGCCGCGCCTCCGCACGGCTCACCACCGTAAAGCGTTCAGGATCAATGCCGTTCCGTATCACACGGATACGGCCAAGGACGTGCGGCGGAAGGATCTCGACCAGATACTCGTCGATCGCCTCTGATGCGGCGATGATGCGTGCGGCCTTCTTGGCCGCATCACGTGCAATCAAAGCCGGCAGCCGCAAATCGCGCACATGCCACACCAGCGGGATGTGCGAGAAGGTTTTGCGGGAAGCGAGAAAGGCGGTCAGGCTGTTGGCATGAATGATATCGGGTTTGACGGCGCGAATGATCTGACAGACCGTGCTGGGCGCGCGCAGCAATTTTGCCGCCGTTGAGAAGAGGCTCCACCCCCGCTTGGAAGCGCGTACCGGCGACACGGGAAAGACCGTGACACCGCTTGCTGACAAGCGGTCGAACAAGGGGCCACGCGGAACAGCAGCCACAACTTCAATCCCGTGAGCCGACAACCGGGTACACACTTCAAGCAGGCTGTATTGCGCGCCGCCCAACTCAGAGATGAGGTCTACCCACAGAACTCGCATACGCGCAGACAGTATGCGTTCTCTGAGGAAAAGTCAATGCCCCTGTCAGGCAAAATCAGGCAAAGGTCAGATGCGCCGACATCTTCCCAAAACGCTTCATGGACGAGGATTTGAACCCGTTCGGACACATAAATTTCAACCTCTTTGTCTTATTCCTCTAACGCGTACTCGGCACGGCTCTCAGCCACTTGCTCATACAACGCGTGCTGATCGTCGAGCGCATAGTTGGCAGCCCCCTGTGACGGCTTAAGAAACGCAGAGAGGATCGCGTGGAGGCGTCCGGGGTCTTTCGTTTCACACTCCCACACAACCAGCACATGCCAGCCGGCCGACCATAACTGCCGCAGCACATTCCGGTCGCGTGAGACATTCCGCGCGAACTTCTCGGCCCAAAAACGCCGATGGGTGGCGGGTGCCTTGCGTGACAACAAACAACCGTGTGCGTGCCAGAAACAGCCGTGAACGAATATGATCTTGCGGTGCCGCGGCAACACAAGATCCGGCTTGCCCGGCAGATTGCTCACGTGCAAGCGATAACGGAACCCCATCGCGTACACCATGCGGCGCACGGCCCATTCCGGCCCGGTGTCTTGACTGCGGATGTGGGACATGCACCGGTGGCGTTGCTCTGGCGTCATACGGTCCGTCATTGCGGGTAACAGGATGGCACAGGCCTTCCGTGTACGCAATACTGGAAGTCGCGCTCTGGATTTGCTGATCCGGATGGCCCCCCGACAGGACGACACACCGATGCCGGTTTGGGAACACGCCGCGCTTTCACTGCCCCAGCAGGACAGCATAAAAGTCCATCCGGAAGGAGCGTTTGATGCGCAAGGATTTGAATGCCGGATGATTATCAGAAAGCAAATAGTATCCCAGCCCTTCCGGCCAATCATCAAAAAACGGGTCGCGCACCTGAGTCATCACGCCAGCGAACGGGGCTTTCACCGTCCTGTGCATCAACATCCCGTTGCTCTCGTAATCATAGTACTGATTGAACTTCCCCTTATAGATGCCGGTCTGTGCGGAGTAGCTTAATGTCGCGCGTGCACTGTTTGCCCCCGTATAAACATAAGTGCCATCCACTCTTACCGGTTTGACTCCCTTCTCGATCATAAGTCTTGTCCCTGCCGAGGAGACCGGCACCCAGTCCGGCAGCGCCTGGTGTTGCGGCGGCACCGTACCGTCTGGCAGATAATAGGCGACATTGTTCTGCTCTGCGCTCAGCCGATAGGCGGGCGACAGTGGCGCGCCTTTATTGAAATATCCGCCGCATGGCATGATCAGCGCTTCAAAACCGTCAGGCCCGCTGCCGGGCTTGTCCCAGCGCACAAACCAGTTCGCTGACCAGTCAGTGTCGACGACACGTGTGTCAGGGCTGATCCAGAACAAAGCGCCGACCCATCCCCGGCGTTGATATAACGGCTGGAAAAACGGCACGCAAGCCATGCTGCCGTAATCGCCGAATAATAGCAGTGTTGATGCCTGGGACACTTTGGTCCCATCCGCCAACATGCCGGCCATCTTGACCTTGCCGTTGAGGCCGACGGTCATTGTCATATACCCGCTGCCGTGCGGCGTCTCGTTCGCGGATCCGCGCGGTTGCGCATACCAGGTTGGCAACGCGACCGTATAATATCCCCGCAACCGTGCAAGATCCGCCTGCGCTTGATGATCCGTGCGGTCTGCAAACACATGATAAGCCGCGTCGAGCCATATCGTTTCGTTACCCAAAGACCCACCCGACAGGCGACCGACCACGGTGATCTGACCGACATAAAGTTCAAGGATTTCCCCGTTTGGACTCTCCATGCGGGCATAAGAACGGTCATCTTCGGTTACACCTTGCCAGCCCGTCCGTTTAAAGCTCAGCTTCTTCTTTTGCAGGATCACCTTCGCCGTGATCCGTCCCAGTTTGGTCACATTCAAGGAAAAGGTTCCGCACACGTCTGGCACAAAGCCTGCTCCCGCAAACCATTTGTCGCGTGAAGCCAGACCGTGGTAGACGCCGAAAGGCGCGTTGAGCGCCGGCTGCGGCGTTCCGCCTTGCCCCGAGAGCCAGCCTTTGATCGCCTTATACGTGACATCAAAGCGTCCGAACACGTCGGTTCCGCCGCCCGTCGCGCATGATGAATTGCCGCCCACGAGCTGCCCGATCAGTTTCCCCTCCGCGTTGAACAGGGGGGCCCCGCTGCTGCCCGGTTCCGTCGCGCCGTCTGTAAAGTTCACAGACCAGTAGTCCTGATCGTTCCCGTCCAGTTTGCCGAAACTGATCCGTTTGAAAGCCCCGTCCGGGTGATGGATGCAGGATAGCACTTCATTTTGTGACGGCTTGCTTGTCGACCACCCGACATAGGTGGCGCCATCCGGTGACGGGGAACGTAGGCGAAGCAGAGCAAAGTCATTCCCCGTTTCATAGGTCTGTCCCGCGAGATAATCGGCACCGCCCTCCGTGACCGTTACGGACGCCAGTGATGGGGGCGCACCATTGCAACTCGATGTCTGAAAGAACCAGTAGAACTCGGTGTCGTTGGCCTCGCTCTGGTTGGCGACGCAATGCGTGCCCGTCAAAAAGAAGTCAATCCACGTGCTCTCATCCAAATCATTCAGCAGGCATCCTGTGCAATAGAGATAATTCTGAGCGAAAAAGACCCCAATACCCGCGATGCCTCTGGAGGTCTGGACCCACTGAGGATAACAGCTCACATCATTATGGCAGCCGCCTTCCTTCAATGTCATCATTCCCGGGGCCCGGTAAAGGTGAACCACTTCTCCCGCCGAGAGGGAGACGTGCGCCGGATCGGTTCCCCGCGGCACCCAGCACTCCACCGTCACCGTCTGCGTAAAAAGCGCGCCGGCCCAGAACGACTTACGTCCTTTCAGTGTGGTTGTGTCGTACGGGCCACGAACGATCGTCGGATCTTCCGCGTCAAACACCCGGATCTCACAGCCGTTCGGCAACTCGACATCCTCGATGTGGACACGTATTCCGCGCGCGTCCTCGGCACGGAGGGTCATGCGCCACACGCGCGAGCCATCAGCCAGCGTCGTCCATGTGCCGTTTGGTTCGGTTCCTGTTGTCGCCCGCAACCCGATTCGCCGCGGCAGGCTGCGCACCACACCGATCCGCAATGCTTTCTCGCCGGTCGCGGCCTCAGCGGCATCCTCTTCCGCGAGCGCCTGCAAGTCCAGCGCCTCAAGCACGATATGCGGTTGCCGGTCCCACAGCCCTGCGGCAAAAGAGTGGGGGAGCGCCGGCAGAGATTTCAGCGCCATTGTCGGTGGCCGCACGGCAGACGGTACAGAGATGCCGGGCTCATCCGCTCCGCCACCTAGAGCCGCCAACAGCACCACAAGCCCCGCACCGCCTCGTTTCGCCCATCCCTGCACATCCATGGCTCACCCCTTCTCCCTTTGACTCCGAATCAGGTCGACGCATACGGGGCCTAGTATGCCGCCGCCCGGAGGCGACGTCAACCCGAACCCTGGCCGACAGCAAGACGGGCCGGGGAATCCCCGGCCCGCACAGCATATTCAGAAACACGCAAGTGGCGCGAATCCCATGCCCTCTACTTGAAGCATGCGCCTTACTCCGCGATCTCCACGGCGTACGACCTCTGAATCTGAATCCCGGGGCTTCTGTCTTTCACAAGGTAGAAGCCCGCACCGATCTCCAAGGGGGGCACCAGCACGCCTTTGAACGAGGCGGCCACGCCTGTCTCGGGATGTTTGACTTTCCCGTTCATGAGGCCTGTCCGGGGTGTGGCTTTTAGCGAGGGGTTCAGTCTTGTGTCTGCTTTGATCGTCGTTCCTGATGCCAGCACGTTGGCCACGCTCTCTCCGTCCGCATAAAGACGCATGCCGCCGTAAAGGTTGGCCAAGCTTTGTCCTTTCACATAGAAAGCGCCGATCAGGCTGATGCCGCCGCCGTCAAAATCCGCCGTGAAACGGTCGCTCGTCCATGACGTGGTCTTGCCGGGATACTGCCAGTCCGAGCCCGTCACATAAACACGGTTGTCGCCCAGCCCCGCGCTGACCCCTGCATCGATAAACACCAATCCCGTCACGATACCGCGTTTCCGGTAAAGGGGTACGTGGAGCGCGAAACAGGCGTATTTCCGTCCCGCAACACCGCCCTGGATGCCCAACGACGGCAGATCGGCCCCGTCATACACTTGCAACGTCGATGATCCGCTGACCTTCGAGCCATCCGCCAGCAGGCCGCTGTACTTCACCGAGGCGCGGCTGTTGACCGTCAACGTCAGATACCCCGCTCCCTTTGGCTCATTGTCCACAGGGCTGACGGTATGGGATACACCCTTGACATCCAGAACGGTCGTATAATATCCGGCGAATTGCGTCATATCACTCGATATGATTTTCCGTCCGGCTATCGGCAGACCGTTGAAAGTGCCGGTGAAAAAGCCGCGGGCGTTCACCTGAATGCTCAGGTTCTTTGGGGTATACGCAAAGTTGAAGCTGCCGTCGGTCGCGGTGCTTTTCACGCCGGAAACACGTATTGTCGAGGTGGTGGGCCCTTGCACCACCTTGACCGTGATACGTCCGGCCGAGGTTGCCGTCATTTGGATCGCGCCGCGTACCGTGGACGCGTCTCCCTTGTCAAAAACCACGCCACTATACGACCCAACTCCTTGCGAGGGGAACATTCCGGCGGGCGGCGGCGGGTTAGGATTCGTCGGCGGATTAGGATTCGTCGGCGGGTTCACGGCTGTGCCATTGATCGCCTTAGCCACACGGTCGATGAATCCACCGGCTGTGCCCAACGCGCTTCGTGCAATAAACTGATCCCGTTTGGAACCTGTCGGGGACAAGATGACAATTTCGGGATACGCCGTCACCGTGTTCCACTTTCCATTGCCAGCGATCAAAGTGTTCCAGCTCGGGCTCGTGTAGTAAGAAGATTTTCCTTGATCCACCCAGATCAGCACCATGGGATTCGCGGCCAGAAACGCATTCCAGCGTCCATCGGCGTTGGAGAGGACGGCATTATCCCATTTCGCGCAATAACTGCACTTCCCCTGGTTCACAAACGCTAGCATGATCGGCTTCCCTGTCGCGGCAGCCTTTGCCAAGCCCTCGTTATACTTGTACGTCCACTGATTGAGTTGGACCGTTGTGCTGTTGCTGATGGGCGGATAAGCTGACGCCACCAACGCCAAGCCGGCCGCCACCAAGACGGAAATCGCATACTTCATAACCGTGAGTCCTCCTTGTCTGCAGCACTCCCCGCTGTCCGTTGGCGCAAGAGGGCTTTCGATAATGTATAGTGTTTCACTTTATTTAGTTGGCGTCAATCGGATTCCACCCGTATTTTGAATTTTGAATTTCGGGGTTTATACCCGCAACCGGTTATGTTACATTGCGGCGTAACGACGAAGGATATGCAAGTTTTTGAAGGAGTGGTATGACGGAACAGGCTCATGAGTTGGCTAAAGCCCTGAACGCTGATTTGCAGGATGGCGGCAGTTCTCTCTTTAGCATGCTCTCGGTCAAGGGGCGGCGTGCCTTCTTCCCGTCACGCGGGATTCTGGGGCAGAGTGCCGAGGCCAAGGATTCTTCCATCAACGCCACGATCGGCACCGCTTTTGAAGAGGATGGATCGCCGCTCTGCCTCGAGTGCCTCGAAGGTTTGATCAACCTGCCTTCCACCGCCTACCTCTACGCGCCGAGTTTCGGGTTGCCGGGACTGCGCGACGCCTGGCGCGACATGCTGCTCACCAAGAATCCCTCGCTGGCGGGCAAGCGCTTCAGCCTGCCGGTTGTCACGCACGCCCTGACCCACGGGCTCTTTGTCGCCGGATATCTGTTCGTCGACCCCGGTGAGTCCCTGATCCTGCCGGATCTCTACTGGGACAATTACGAGCTGTTGTTCGAAGAGGGCTGCGGCGGCACGCTAACGACTTTCCCGATGTTCGAGGGCGACCGTTTCAACACGGCCGGCATGGAACGCCTGCTGCTCGCGCCCGGCGACAAGAAGATCGTAATCCTCAATTTCCCCAACAATCCGACCGGCTACACCGCGACGGAAAGCGACGCCCAGGCGATCCGTGCCGCGCTGCTGCGCGCCGTCGAGGCCGGCAAGCGCGTGGTGGTCATCCTGGACGACGCCTATTTCGGCCTCGTGTACGAGCAGGGCGTCAGCAAAGAGTCGCTCTTCACCCAACTCTGCGACCTGCACCCGAACCTGCTGGCGATCAAGCTCGACGGCCCGACCAAAGAGGACTACGTGTGGGGCCTGCGCGTGGGCTTTATGACCTTCGGCGCTAAAGGCGCGACACCTGCCCAGTACAAGGCGCTTGAGGCCAAAGCGGCCGGGGCGGTGCGCGGTTCGATTTCCAGTGTCACCAATATCGGTCAGAGCCTGCTGCTGAACGCCTACCGTAATCCCGCGTACGCCGCGCAGAAGCAGGAGAAGTTCAACACGCTCCAGCGGCGCTACGCGCGCATCAAGGAGATCTTCGCTGCGCATCCGGAGTATGCGCAGTCCTTCGTTCCGATGCCCTTCAACTCGGGCTACTTCATGTGCGTCAGACCGTTGGGCGTCGATGCCGAAACGGTACGCAAACGCCTGCTGGCCACACGCGACACCGGCGTGATCGTGCTGATGGGCCTGATCCGTATCGCCTTCTCGTCCGTGCCGTGCGACAAGCTCGACGCGCTCTTCGAGAACTTGCACGCGGTGATCCAAGAGCAGAAGGCCACACAGGCGTCATGACATGACGGCGTAAGCGGAAGGGGAAACATCTCCAGCCGCTCACGGCGTGAAGTCGACCCGCAGTTTCAGGAAACGGCGCGGCGCGGTGGCGGGC
>DAOTKE010000013.1:0-35981 GCA_035449085.1 Kiritimatiellia bacterium
CGGCAAACTCGCATCTCTCTGTTGCTAACCGGATCTTTCGCAAATTTTAAAATCACACTTGCGTCGCAGGGGCCGTATTTGGTACAGTCAGCGCACTTTTGGGATTCATGGGGCGGTAGCTCAGTTGGTAGAGCATCACGTTCGCAACGTGGGGGTCAGGAGTTCGAATCTCCTTCGCTCCACCATGGATGAAAGAAAAAGGCCGCCGACCCAGCGGCCTTTTTTGCGTGTAATATGAAACTTTCCGTTAAAGATGCCGCTCTCTTCCTGAGCGTCTCGCCCGATACGGTATACCGATGGGTCAATCAGGATGAGATCCCGTACCACACGGTCAATGACCAGCTTCGCTTTAATCGCGCTGAGTTGCTGGAGTGGGCGACCGCCCGCAATCTTGACGTCTCGCCCGACCTGTTCACGCGGGAAGAGGCTGCACATGTTGAGCTTCCAACTGTCTCTCAGGCGCTCGCGAACGGTGGTATCGTGTACGACGTGCCGGGCGGTGATCGGGCCGCTGTTCTGAACGCGGTCGTCAACTTGCTGAAATTGCCAGCGGAGGTTGATCGCGAATATCTCTGCCAGATCCTGTTGGCGCGCGAAGGGCTGGGCTCGACCGGCATCGGCGACGGCATCGCGATCCCGCACGTGCGCAACCCGCTGGTGCTGCACGTGACGCAGCCGACGATCACGCTCTGTTTTCTGGCCACACCGATCGACTTTCATGCGGTGGACGGCAAGCCGGTGAACACCCTCTTCACGTTGATCAGCCCCACAGTGAAGACGCATCTCCACCTGTTGTCGTGGTTGAGTTACGCGTTGCGTCATCCCGCTTTCAAAGAGGCGGTCAAGCGGCAGGCGCCGCGCGATGAGCTGATGGCACGACTGGCGGCGGCCGAAGCCGCCATCGGCCGCTGAACGAAGTCTGCCGAAAGGGATACCGGTGTTTCTGATCCTCATTTTGCTGGCCATTATCGTGGCGGCCGCGAGTGGCCTGCCCGGTTTTGTGCTGCGTCGTCCGAAGCGTGGCGGCGAAGGGATCGCCGTCGCAGGCATGCTGTGCGCGGCGTGCGCGGGCCTGGCCGGCGCGGTCGGCGCGCTCTTGGGGCATGGCGTTGAAACGCTCGCGTTGAAGTGGCCGGCCGTCGGCGGCGGCAGTGTGGGGCTCGACGCGCTGAGCGCGTTTTTTCTGGTGCCGGTTTTTCTGGTCGGCGGCTTAGGGCCGGTTTATGGGCTCGGCTACTGGCCGCATCGGCGTCATCCCGCAAACGGTCGGCGTCTGCGGTTTTTCTGGGGCGTACTGGTCGCGGGCATGGCGCTGTTGGTGATCGCCCGCCACGCGCTGACCTTTCTGCTGGGCTGGGAGATGATGGCGCTGTCTGCCTTCTTTCTGGTTGCGACCGAAGATCACCGTTCCGCAAGCAGGCAGGCTGGCTGGATCTATTTGATTTCGACCCATTGCTGCACGCTGGCGCTGCTCGCGTTGTTCGCGGTGTGGCGCCAGGCCACCGGTTCGTTTGACATGGTTCCTGCTGCACTGCATACGTTTGGGCCGGGGACGGCGAGCCTCTGTGTGGGCCTGGTTTTGGTGGGGTTCGGTGTCAAGGCCGGTATGATGCCGCTGCATTTTTGGCTGCCCGGCGCACACGCCAATGCGCCCAGCCATGTTTCGGCGATCATGTCGGGCGTCGTCATCAAGATGGGCATTTACGGGATGGTCAGGTGGTGCGCACTGTTGCCGGAAGCCCCGGTCGCGTGGGGTGAGCTGGTGCTGCTCTTGGGTGCCTTGAGCAGCGTGCTCGGCGTGCTGTTCGCCATTGGGCAGCATGACCTCAAACGCCTGCTGGCTTATCACAGTGTCGAGAACATCGGCATCATTTTGATGGGCTTCGGCCTCGCGTTGTTGGGGCGGGCCCTGCATCGCCCGGAGTGGGTCGTGCTGGGTCTCGGTGCCTGCCTGCTGCATGTGTGGAATCACAGTTTGTTCAAGTCCTTGCTCTTCCTCTGCGCCGGCGCGGTGGCGCATGCGGCCGGCACGCGCCAGATGGATCGTCTGGGCGGACTTGCCAGGCGGATGCCGTGGACGGCCGTGGCTTTTCTCGTTGGTGCCGTGGCGATCTGCGGGCTGCCCCCCCTGAACGGCTTCGTCAGCGAATGGCTATTGTATATCGGTCTGCTGAAAGGAGTGACCGGCGCGGCGGGCGGCGCGTTTGCCGCCTTGGTCGGCGTGCCGGTGCTGGCGATGACCGGTGCGCTGGCGCTGGCGTGCTTTGTGAAGGTCATGGGGACAGTATTTCTCGGTGAGCCGCGCACACTGCGTGCTGCGCAGGCGCATGAAGTGTCTCGCTGCGAACGCTTGCCGATGGCGGTGCTGGTGTCCGGATGCGTGTTCATCGGGGTGTGCCCCTCTCTGGCGGTTCCCGCACTGAATGCCGCCGTCAGTTGTTGGTTACAGGGGTCAGACCTCGCGGTGACCTCCGTCGCGCAAGCGGTGCCGCTGGGCGTGATCCCGTTGATCGCCCTGCTGCTGTTCGTCTGCGCGGCCGGCATCGTCTGGCGTTTGCGGCTCTGGAAAGAGGCAGCGGCGTTGCGCGACCGTCTCACCTGGGATTGTGGTTATGCGCGACCGGATGCGCGTATGCAATACACGGCGAGTTCTTTTGCACGTACGCTGGTGTCGTTGTTTAGCGGTGTGTTGAAACCGATTGAACACCGTCCGCAGGTAGAGGGGCTCTTCCCGATGCCGACGCACACGCACAGCCATGTCGATGAGGCTGTCTTGGATCGGGTCTTGGTGCCTGCCGCACGAAAAGTTGAAGCGGCTTTCATTTGGTTGCATCGTTTCCAACGCGGCCTGACGCAACATTATGTCCTGTATGTGCTTCTGATGTTGCTGATGTTGCTGTGCACGTTGTGCCCTTTCAGGCACTGGGTTGCGGTCTGGCTGAAGCAATGAACAGAACGGCGTCCTGTTTCTGCCCTCATGATGTGATGTGTTGTTCCTGTCGGGACGCAAGGAGTCACTGACACATGCTGGAAATCTTGATTCATATCGCGGTGTTGCTGCTGATTCCGCCGCTCCTGCCGGGCGTGATCGCCAAAACCAAGGCGTGGTTCGCGGGACGCTCCGGGCCGCCATTGCTCCAGCCGTACTATGACATTGCCAAATGCCTGCGGCGTGGCTGGGTGTGCAGCAAGACCACCACCTGGATCTTTTGGGCCGGCCCGGTCGTCGCATTGTCGACGACCCTGCTGGCAGGCCTGATGGTGCCGTTGGGCCGGGCGAGTGCGCCGATCGCCTTCACGGGCGATCTGGTCCTTTTCGCCTATCTTTTCGGGCTGGCCCGTTTCTTCACCACGTCGGCCGCGCTGGATACCGGCTCGGCGTTTGAGGGGATGGGGGCCGTGCGTGAGGTGACCTTGGCCTGTTTTTCTGAGCCGGCCCTGTTTTTCGCTTTGATGGTGCTGGCCAAAATCTCAGGTACGCTTTCGTTGACGCCGATGCTGCACGCGCCGGCAACGGCTTTTTCCGTGGGCATTGCCGCGCCGCTGACGCTGATCCTCATCGGTCTGTTTATCGTGCTGCTGGCCGAGACCTGCCGCATCCCGGTTGATGATCCCAACACGCATCTGGAGCTGACGATGATCCACGAGGCGATGGTTCTCGACCATAGCGGGCCGCTGTTCGGTCTCATTCTTTATGCGGCGGCGATGAAGATGCTGGTGCTCGGTATGGTGGTGCTGCATGTGCTGGTACCGTTCCTGCCGGGACGCGAGTTGTGGCGGGGGCCGTTGTTCCTGACCCTGCTGTTGGCCTTGGCAGTGGGGATCGGTGTGGTGGAATCCGTGATGGCGCGCCTCAAAATGCGGCATGTGCCTTATCTGCTGGTCGGTGCGATGCTCTCTTGCGGTTTCGGTTTCATTCTTCTGATCAGGTGATCCGATGTCAAACTCGCTCAATTCTCTGTTGGTGATGGTTCTCATGCTCAACCTCTTCGCGCTGGGAACCAGCCGGATTTCCTCCGTGATCCGTACCGTCGCGATGCAGGGTGCCTTACTGGGGACGCTGCCGCTGATGTTGCACGGTCACATTTCGATCGGCGTGGTGTTCATTGTTGCGCTGACGATCGCGCTGAAAGGCGTGATCATCCCTGGCATGATGAACCGCGCGTTGCGCGATATCAAGATCAGACGCGAGGTTGAGCCTTTGATCGGCTTTCAATCCTCGGTGATGTTGGGGGCGCTAGGAGCTATCTCTGCCCTTTTGTTTGCCGGCCTGCTGCCTCTGGCTCCTCAGCATGCCGACACCTTGATGGTGCCGGCCGCCATCGCCACGGTGTTGACCGGGTTCATCCTGCTGATCACGCGGTTCAAGGCGTTGACACAGGTGATGGGCTACCTGGTGCTCGAAAACGGGATCTACATTTTCGGCATGCTGCTGGTCGACGCCATGCCGCTGGTGGTGGAGATGGGCGTGTTGCTGGACTTGTTTGTCGCGATTTTTGTGATCTGCATTATTGTGAACCGGATCAATCAAGCCTTTTCCTCTCTCGACACGCGCCGCTTGGCAGCGCTGAAGGAGTAGTCGTTCATGGCGTTTTTCTTCATTTTCTATCCCGTGGTGATGGCCGCTCTTGCGGCGCTGATCCCGTCGGACAGGTGGCGGCCGTGGCTGCTGCCGCTGGCCGGAACCTTGCACGCCGTGTTGACCGGCTGCGTGTTGGCGCGGCAGGATCCTTTGTCTGAGACGGCTTGGCTTGCGCTTGATCCGTTGGGCAAGGTGATTCTGCTGGTGGTGAGTCTGCTCTTTCTGTTCTGCTCGTACTATGCGGCCGGCTATTTACGTCTGCGTGGCGAGCGCCCCAACCGTGTCTTCTGTGTCTGCTTGCTCGCCTTCCTTGGTGTGGCCAGCCTGGCGGCCTGGTCACGTCATTTGGGATTACAGTGGGTGGCGATCGAAGCCACGACGCTGGTCACCGCGCCGCTGATCTTTTTCAACCGCACGCAACGCAGCGTCGAGGCCACTTGGAAATACATGGTGGTCTGTTCGGTCGGCATCGCGCTGGCCCTATTGGGCACGTTCTTCTTGGCCTATTCCGCGTTGCACGCGGAACATGAGGCGTCGCTGATGGTGCACGATCTGGTTCAACATGCGCCGAAGCTTTCCAAGCCCTGGCTACATGCGGCATTTGTGCTGCTGCTGGTCGGCTACGGCACGAAAATGGGCTTGGCCCCGATGCACACCTGGAAACCTGATGCCTATGGTGAAGCTCCCGGCGTGATCGGTGCCATTTTGGCGGGCGGTGTGACCAGTTGCGCGTTTCTCGCGCTCTTGCGCGCCTATCACATTTGCGTGGCTGCCGGTGAAGCGCCCTTTGTTTCGCGCTTGCTGGTGTTCATGGGGCTGTTCTCGATGGCGGTCGCCGGCCTGTTTATGGTCGGGCAGCGCGACATGAAGCGGATGCTCGCCTATTCCAGCGTGGAGCACATGGGGTTTCTGGTCTTGGGGCTCGGCCTGGGTGCGCCGGCGTTGTTCGGCACGCTGCTGCATGTGGTGAACAACGGGCTGACCAAGGGCATCCTGTTTCTGTCGGCCGGCAACATACACCGCGCCTACAACAGTAAGAGCACGGAGCAGGTGAGCGGTGCCATGCGGCGGCTGCCGCTTTCCGGCACGCTCTTTCTGACCGGTTTTCTCGCCATTACCGGTTCGCCGCCATTCGGCCCTTTCATCAGTGAGTTCATGATTCTTAACGGAGCGTTCGCAGCCGGCCATGCGGTGGTTGGAGCACTGTTCCTCGTGCTGTTGCTGGTGGTTTTCATCGGCATGGGGGCCGCCGTGTTAAAGGTGGTGCAGGGGCGTCCGTCCTCGGCGGCGCGCGGCACGTCCTACCGCGACTCCCTGTTGACCGGCGCTCCCATGCTGGGACTGCTGGCGGTGGTCGTGTTGATCGGCGTGGTGCTGCCTGCGCCGTTGGCGGCTTTGATTACCGACGCCGTTCATTTTCTGGAGGGCCAGCCATGAGTGCATCTCTGGCCGATTTTGTCAGCGTTGCGAATGGTCAGGCTGTTGCGCTGGAACGGGTTCCGGTTCTTCCATTAGAGAGCTTGCATGCAGCGATCGCGTCGGGTGTGGTGTCGGGTTGCCGCGTCAGCGCGTTGTTTGGCGCGGCTGCGCCGCAGCCGGGCGCGACGCGCCTGTACGCGGTTCTGGCCGATGACGGGCAGAATCGGCTGTGGGTGGCGGCGTCCGATGTGATCGGAGACTCCTATCCTTCGTTGACTCCACGCTGTGCGCAGGCGCATCTGTTTGAACGTGAGATCGCTGAGCAGTTCGGGTTGCGACCGGAAGGCCATCCTTGGCTCAAGCCGGTGCGTTACCGCAGTTCGTGGACCGGCCGCGATGTTTGGGCACGGCCGACGGAAGAAACAATCCTGCCTGCGGCCGGCGACTTTTATCGGGTAGAGGGAGACCAGGTGCATGAAGTGGCGGTGGGGCCCGTGCACGCCGGTGTCATCGAGCCGGGACACTTCCGGTTCCAATGTCATGGTGAACAGGTGTATCACTTGGAAATCGCGCTGGGCTATCAGCATCGCGGCGTTGAGGAGGCGTTGTTGAACGGGCCGGATGCGCGTACGATACATCGGGTAGAGACGCTCTCTGGCGATGCCTCGGTCGCGCATGCGACGGCGTACAGCCAGATTTATGAGGCGCTCGCTGGTCATGCGGCGAGCGCTCGTGCGCAGGCGCTGCGCGGCATTGCGCTGGAATTGGAACGCATGGCGACGCACATTGGCGATCTCGGCGCGTTGGCCGGGGATGTGGGGTATCTGCCGACCGCCAGTTTCTGCGGACGCATCCGCGGCGATGTGCTCAACATGACCGCGCTGCTGTGCGGCAGCCGCTTTGGACGCGGACTGATCCGGCCGGGCGGCGTGGGATTCGATGCCGACGGGGAGCGGCTGGCGGAACTGGGTCGGCGGCTTGATGCTTGTGAAAAAGATGCGCATGTGGCGATCGAGCTGTTGTGGAAAACGCCTTCGGTGATGGCGCGTTTTGAGGAGGTGGGCGTCGTTCCGCGTAAAGTTGCGGCCGAGCTGGGACTGGTCGGCCCCGCCGCGCGCGCCGCCGGTTTGGAGCGCGACATCCGGCGCGATCAGCCGTGCGGTATCTTTTGCTTTTCGCAGATTCCGCTGGCGACGTGTGAGTCCGGCGATGTTTTTGCGCGCGCGTATGTCCGTTGGCTGGAAATCCAATATGCCATCGCCTTCATCCGCGATCAGCTCCAGGCGTTGCCGACTGGCGCGGTGCGCGTTCCGGCGGGCGCGTGTGCCCCCGATCATTTTGCGGTGGCGCTGACCGAAGGCTGGCGCGGCGAAGTGTGCCATGTGGCGATCACGGATGCGCAGGGGCGTTTCGCGAGCTACAAGGTGGTGGATCCGTCGTTCCACAACTGGACGGGGCTGGCCTACGCGCTGCGCGATCAGGAGATCTCCGATTTTCCGATCTGCAACAAGAGTTTCAACCTGTCCTATTGCGGACACGATTTATAAGCCAAGGGCGCTGTTATGATTCAAGAGATCGTTGCGCGTTTGCAACAAAGGCACAGGACGATGCGTTATCCCTACGGCGAGCCGCCGCCGTTGCCGGACCGTTTTCGCGGGCGTCCGGTTGTGGATCCGGCGCGCTGTGCTGCGGGTTGCCACGACTGCGAGAAGGTGTGCCCGACCGGCGCGCTCTGCGCAACGGCGCCGGAGACCCTTGATCTCGGCAAATGTCTGTTTTGTCCGGAATGTGCCGCCGCTTGTCCGCATCAGGCGATCTCCTATGCATCCAGCCATCAGCTTGCGGCACGCGAACGCGCGGATCTCGTGGTGTCGCGCGAACGCGCGGCGATCGAGGTGAAGCGCGCGGCACTGGATGATGCATTACGGAAGCTGTTCGGACGCTCGCTGAAATTGCGGCAGGTCAGCGCGGGTGGTTGCAACGCCTGCGAGGCCGACAGCAATGTGTTGACGACGGTGGGCTGGGACATGGGGCGCTTCGGCATCCAGTTCGTGGCGTCGCCGCGTCATGCGGACGGCCTGCTGGTGACGGGGCCTGTCTCGCGGAACATGGTGTTGGCGCTTAAGAAGACGTATGACGCGCTGTCAGAGCCGCGCATTGTCATTGCGGTCGGAACCTGCGCGATCTCCGGCGGCGTGTTCGCCGGAAGGCCCGAGGTCGCGGACGGCGCGGCCTCGGTGGTGCCGGTGGATCTGTATATCCCGGGGTGTCCGCCGCATCCGCTCACCGTGCTCGACGGATTGCTGCGGTTGATCGGGCGTGTTCGGTAACGACCAATCTGCTAAACTGGCGGCATGGTGAAATCGTCATACGGCCAGATTTTTGGGGTATGGTGGGTCGGTGTGATGGCAGTTTGCGCGACTGCGACAGAACTTGACGACCAGTTCCGTAACCCTCCGCAGAACATGACGCGCGTGTGTGTGGCGCTCGCCGTGCGGCCCGGTGCCGCTGAAGGGGAATGGCTGGATCGACAGCTTGAGCGTGTGCGCGATGTCGGTGCCGGTGGTGTTTTGCTGACCGTGCCGACCGTCGACGAGGCGATGTGGCAAAGCTTAGAACGGGCGTTGGAGCGCGCCCGTTTGTTAGGGTTAGACGTCGGCTTCCGCGATTTTTGTGTCACGAAGGAAGACGAGGAAAAAGTCCCGCGCGCCAGAAAGCTGGTGTGGAGCTGCGAGGCTACACAGGCTGATGCGTCTGACGGCCGTGAAACGGCGCCGCAAGTGGCTGTTCCGTCCTCTTCTTCGTACCGGCTGATCGCAGATTTGGCCGTCCCTGATGGTGCCGCTGAGATTCAGCCGCATCAGCTTGTCGATTTGTCCAATGCGGCGTTGCCGACCAATGGCGCATGGCGGATTTGCCGTTTCGGGAGTGTTGAACTGGAGCCTCCGCGTGTCGATCCGTTTGCGGGGACGGCGTTTTTCCGTCACGTCAATCAGTGGCTCTTTGCTGCTCAGAGCCGTTTCGCGCGGACGTACGGAAGCACGTTGCTTTGGGTACAGTTTTCCGGGCATCCCCAAACTGAATTTGCCTGGCCTTCCGATATGCCGGAGGCATTTTTGAAGTTGAGCGGCTTGAATCTGCTGCGGCATCTGCCGGCGCTGGCGGGCGTGCCGGTAGGGAGCGAGTCAACGGCTGCTTTCGTGCGGCAACAGGCTGTCCGCACGGTCAGAGCGTTGTGGCGCGAGCGCTGCGGCAAGACCGTGGACGAGCTCGTGCATGAAGCCGGTCTGGAGGCGGCCGTCCGTATTGATGAAGTTCCCGTGGAGCCTGTCGAGGTGGCCTGGCGCTTCCGGCGTCCGATCCTTGTCGCTTCCGGACAAGAAGCGGCGCGTGAGGCCAACAGGCGAGCGGCGGGAGGCGCGCGCACCATGGGGCGCCGTTTTGTGATGGGGGAATTGACACCGTTGGATGGTGAGTCTTCTCCGGCGGCAGTGCTGCTGGCGTTTCCCTGGAAACCAGCGCTCGACCGTTTGTTGGCTGATGGTGCGACGCGGATTCTGCTGGATGTCGGCGGATCACTGCCGAGTGATGACGGTGTGTTCCGGCAACTTCGCGAAGGTTGCCGGTATGCGCACAGATGCCAGGTCATGCTTCAACAGGGAGCGCCGGCCGGTGATGTGCTGGTATGGTCCGAGCGCCCTGTGCCCGCGCTGGCCGCCTATTCGTGCGATACCGCAAACGAGGTTATGCTGGAGGCTGCGGCGGTCAAGGATGGGCGTATCCGGTTTGATTCCGAACGTGAATATACGGGGCTGGTGGTTTCTCCCGAGATTTTGCGGCGTCCAGGTGCGGAACGTTTGGTGCGGATGATCGCGTCGCGCGGGGTGCGGGTCTGGTTGATGGCGGGACGTGACGAGACCGAAACATCTGCACATGCACGGTTTGCTGATGCCGCGAATACGGTTTGGGTTCCTGAAGGTGTGCGCGGGTTGCCGGGACTGCCCCCCGATTGTGTCTGGCAAACCGATACATCGGGGATGCAGGTCAGCTTCGTACATAGGCGCACGGCAGCGCATGAGGTCTATTATCTCGTGAATGAGAGTACAGAACCGGGCAGTGTGTCTTGTACGTTCCGGGATACCGGCAAGAAAGCCCCAGAGCGATGGGATCCCGCGACCGGGGAGATTGAATTGCTGAAAACGGATGTGGCTCTCGAGCCCGATGGCCGCGTCACAGCCAAGGTTTTTCTCGGCGCACACGATGCCTGCTTCATCGTGTTTGACCGTTGAGCTGAATACGGTTGTCAGCCGCGCCGCTTTTTAGCATCATACGCCGCCGTGATTGAGTTCCGCAATATCGGTGTGCGCTATGGCACGCAACAAGTTCTGAGTGACGTCAATTTCCGCATCAATGCCGGTGAGCGCGTTGGAATCGTCGGGCCCAACGGTTCCGGCAAATCGACGCTTTTCCGCCTGATCTTGGGCGAAGCTGATCCTGACGTCGGCGAGGTGATTATCGAGCAGTCGCCGCGTATCGGGCACATCCGTCAGCACCTTCAAGCGGCGTCTGACTCCGAAACACTGCTCGAATACGCATTGCGCGGGATCCCCGGGCTTGCTGAGATGGAGCACGAGCTGCACGCGCTTGAGGCGTCACTGGCGACGGCAGAGGAGGGGGCGGAGCGCGCGAGGATTCTCGACCGTCTGGGCGAAGTGCAGACCGCCTTCGAACATCTCGGCGGCTATGAGATCGAGACCCGCGTGAAGGTGTCGCTCGGCGGGCTGGGCTTCTCGGTTGAGGAGTTCGGCAAGCCCTTTGCCAGCTTCAGCGGCGGGTGGCAGATGCGCGCGGAGCTCTCGCGCGTGCTGGCCTCCAAGCCCGACCTGTTGTTGCTGGACGAACCGTCCAACTATTTGGATCTTCCGGCGGTTGAGTGGCTGCAGCGTTTCCTGCGTGTGTATGACGGCACGCTGGTGCTGATCTCGCACGACCGTTACCTGTTGCGCACGCTGACCACGACGACGGTTGAGGTGGACGCAAACACGGCCACGCGTTACAACGGCGATCTGGACTTCTACCTGCGCGAGCGCGAGATCCGGCATGCCAACCTGCTCGCCGCCAAAGAAAATCAGGACCGGCGGCGCGAACAACTGGAACGTTTCGTCGAACGCTTTAAAGCGACCAGCTCAAAGTCCACCCAGGCCCAGAGCCGCATGAAGATGATCGAGCGACTGGACGAGGAGGCGATTGTCCTGCCCAAGCGTAGCCTGGCGGCCGGGTATCTGCGCCTGCCGTCGGCGCCGCACGCCGGGGCTGAAATCGTCCGGCTGGAACAGGTTTTTTTCTCGTACGACGGCCAGCGCAACGTCTTGCACGATGTGGACCTTTCGATCGCGCGCGGCGACAAGGTGGCGATCGTAGGCTACAACGGCATGGGCAAGACCACGCTGCTGCGCATCATGGCTGGCGTGCGCACCCCAACATCGGGCACCTGTACGCTGGGGCACAAAGTGATGCCTGGGTATTTGTCGCAGGAGTTTTCAGAAACGGTGCCGCCGGAGGTCTCCGTTTTTGAATGCGCCAAACGGTGTAAGCCGGATGCGACCGAACGCGAGCTGCGTTCGCAGCTCGGCGCCTTTGGCTTTTCTGCGGATGATATTGGGAAGCCGGCCGGCGTGCTGAGCGGCGGCGAAAAAATCCGTCTGGCCTTCCTGCGTCTGTTTTTGGCGCCGCCGAACTTCATGCTGCTGGACGAGCCGACCACGCATCTGGATCTTGAGGGACGCGCCACGCTGGAAAAGGCGATCCGGGCTTATGACGGCACGGTCTGCCTTGTGAGTCACGATATCGAGTTCGTGCGCAACACGGTCACGTCGATCATCGAGATCTCGCCTGCCGGTGTGCGTCGGTTCCCGGGCGGGTATGACTATTACCGCGAAAAAACTGCCAACGAAAACCGCGATGGGACACCGCAGGCCGCTGTTTCAGCGCCCGCTGTGTCAACAGAAGAAGTCACCGTGCCGGTTTCGTCCAAAGAGTTGCGTCGCGCCCGTGCCCAGGCGCGGGCCAAGCTGCAGCCGCAGATCCGTGCGCTGAAAGAGAAGGTCGCCAAAGCCGAGGCGCGTATCACCGAACTGGAGTCTGAACTGGAGGCGCTCTCCGAGGTGCTGTTCAACCCCAAGCCGGACACGGATTTTGCGGCGACGAACAAACGGCTCAAGCTGGTGCAGGACCAGCTTGAGGTGTTCTCTGAAGAGTGGGAGCGCGACGCTTCAGAGCTGGAACGCCTCCAGCGTGAGCAGGAGGCGGCCCTGGAAGAAGTTATTCCCACTCGATAGTGGCGGGCGGTTTGCTGGTGATGTCGTACACGACGCGGTTGACCTGCGGCACGTTGGCGGTGATGCGTTCGGAGATCGTCTCAAGGATGTCCATCGGGATCTTGACGAACCGCGCGGTCATGAAATCCGAGGTGCGAACCGCACGCAGCGCCACGGTGTAGGCGTAGGTGCGGGCATCGTTCGCCACGCCGACCGAGCGGTTGCCGGTCAGCACCGCGAAGTACTGGCTGGCCTGCGATTCAAGGCCGTTTTCGATGATTGCCTGCCGGAAAATCGCGTCGGCCTCGCGCAGGATGTCGAGCTTCTCCTTGGTCAGCTCGCCGATGCAGCGCACGCCGAGGCCGGGGCCGGGGAAGGGTTGGCGCATGGCGATCGAGGCGGGGATGCCCAGGGCCAGCGCGACCTGGCGGACCTCGTCCTTGAACAGATATTTGATCGGTTCCACCAGCCCCTTGAAGTCGATATGCTTGGGCAGGCCGCCGACATTGTGGTGGGCCTTGACCGGCTTGCCGCCGTCCCAACCGCTCTCGATGATGTCGGGATAGATCGTGCCCTGCACCAGAAAGTCGGGTTTACCGGCGGCGCGCGCCTCTTCTTCAAACACGCGGATAAACTCCTCGCCGATGATCATGCGCTTGCGTTCCGGATCGGTGACGCCGGCCAGCTTGTCCAGGAAGCGCGCCTCGGCGTTGACGTGGCGCAGCGCGATGCCGAAGCCGTCGCGGAACACCCGGCAGACCTCCTCGGGCTCATCTTTACGCATCAGGCCGTGGTCGACGAACACACACGTGAGCTGTTTGCCGACGGCACGATGGACCAGGACTGCGCAGACCGAGGAGTCCACGCCGCCTGACATGGCCAGCAAGACATGACGGCTGCCGACGGTCTCACGGATATTGGCGATGGCGTCCTCGATGAAGGCTTCGGTCGTCCAATCCTGCCGCAGGCCGCACTGCTGGAGCAGGAACGGCTCGATGGTTGCCGCGTCGCAGGGCAGGCCGTTGAGGTCGAGTACGGGGACGCCGAAAGAGGCGGGGGCGACGGCCGGTGCGCGTTCTAATGTCGCCTCGCCGCAGGCCGCGCCGCGCTGCAGGATCAGCGCTTTGGGGGCCAGCGCGGCGATCCGTTCGGCTGACGCCGTACAGGGGAGCACCTCGCAATAGACCTTGAGTGAACGAACAATCCTGGCTGCCGCCTGGCTGTTGATGGCGCCGAAATCGAGAATCACGACCGTGTCGTGCGTTGTCTTCATATTTCCTCCGAAAGTGTGTCCGGCGTGTGTCCCGCCAGAACGAACTGGCCGAAGTGTAGCAAGATGAAGGAGGAGGGAGAAAGGGGAAAGAGGGAGGGAGCGACGCCCTACGGCGAGAACCCTGTCGAGCCCGATCCCGATAGCGATTGGGAAAAAACCAGACCCAGCAAGGCGGTAGACACGACGGGATACCGCCGCCTCACCGCTGGCACCCATGATGGCTGGCAAATATAGAGCACATATTTGGTCAATGTTGCACATGTCAAACAGTTTTCAAGTTTGGCACTAATCGACTAATCTGACGTTGGTTTCTGGTGATGTGTGCAAACTGATAGCAACATGCGCAATCCGTTGAAAGGCCCTTGAAACATGCAAAAATACTCAAGACTCGCGATCCCGAATCCATCAGACCTCATTTTTGGCCGTGCGCCTCGCCCGGTGCGGACGCGCAGCGGCATGGTGATCGGCGGGGGCGACGTTTACCCCGAACTGAACTTCACGCTGCCGCCGATGGAGATCAACGCGGCGAACTGGCCGGAGATCCGGCGCCAATACCGGGAGATCATCACTGGTGCCACCCAGCGCGCCGCCGAACTCGGGGCCCCCGGTCTGGTCGTCGAGTTCGAGACCATGCCGCCCATGTGTGAGTGCCCGGAGTGGGCCCTTGAGCTGACCCGCATTCTGCTGGATGGGCTGGCGGAGGCCGAGGCGGATCGCGGACTCAAGGGTGTCCTGCGTATGACCCCGAACGACCTGCGCGAGATGAGCCGTCCGCCGCTCATGCGTCGCGGGCACTTCTTTGAAAAGATGATGGCCACTTTTGAAGGTGCTGCCGCTGCGGGTGCCGAGTTGCTGAGCATCGAGTCCACGGGTGGCAAAGAGGTGTGTGACGAGGCCTTGACGTTTTGCAACCTGCCCCAAGTGATCTTTGCGCTTTGCGTGTTGGGTGTGCGGGACATGCGTTTTCTCTGGACGGAGCTGCAGAAGATCGCGGATCGACACGGCGTGTTGTGCGCGGGCGACACGGCCTGCGGTTTCGGCAACACCGCCATGGTGTTGGCCGAGAAGCGGTACATCCCGCGCGTCTTTGCGGCTGTGGTGCGGGCCGTCAGCGCGGTACGGACGCTGGTTGGCTACGAGTGCGGTTGTGTCGGGCCCGGCAAAGACTGCGGCTACGAGAACATCTACCTGAAAGCGATCACCGGATGCCCCATGGCGATGGAGGGCAAGGCTTCCGCCTGTGCGCATCTGAGCCCGCTCGGCAATATCGCAGGTGCCGTGTGCGACACCTGGAGCAACGAGTCCGTGCAGAATGTGAAACTCCTCGCCGCGATGGCGCCGACCTGCTATGCGGAACAGCTCATCTATGACTGCCGCCTTTTCAATACCGCCACCCGTCACGGTCACTCGGCCGCTTGCACACTGCGCGACTGGATGGTCGAGAGTGACGCGCCTTCCGATCCCCAAGCCTGGGTCCTGCGGCCTGACATCGCTGTGGCGATCGCCCAGTCGATCGTCGACGCGCCCGACCATTATGCCGCCGGCCTCGGGGCGGCGGCGGCCGCGCTCAAATCCCTGCGCGCCGCGCATGCGGCCGGTGCACTCAGGATTGACGAACGCGAGATCCAATGGCTCGACACGATGGACGAGGCGTTGGCTGCCCTCCCGCGTGACGAGTCGCGGTTCATCGACCAGATGCTGGCCGAGGTCGACACCTCGAAGTTCGTTCTGTCCGAATACGGGCTCTAGCACCCACACATTTTACTTGTCCGGCCATAGGGAATATGGCACTCTCCCGGTATGCTTTTTTTGGGATACGCTTTTTGTGCCGGTAGGGGCGTGGGTCCCATAACGAAGGAACATCGGCAATTATCAGGATGGAGGCGATAGCATGAAGGGTGGCATGTGTGCGATGGCGTGTGCAATGGTGTTGTCGGTTTTTGCGGCTCGAGCGCAGGATGGTGTGCGCAGCACATGGGATGCGGCCAGCCCCGAAAACAGGCGGGCCAGCGTGACGCCGCTGATGCTTAGCATCTATACGCCTGTGGAAGCGCCGTGGTGGCGGCCCATCTGGGATGTTGAGGGGCTGCGGCTGTGTCTGCCTTACGGACGTTGTCAGGATTTCATCGGACTGGATGTGGGCGTTGTGACGCATGCGGCCAGCTCGTTTGGCGTGCAGGCTGCCGCCGTGAACCTGGTCGATGATGACGTGCGCATGACGTTGTCCGCCGGCTTGCTGGCGAACGTGGTGGGGGGCGCTTACACGGGGTTACAGGTTGGCGGTCTGGTCAACGTGGTGGGCGATGATGTCTCCGCGCTGCAGATCGGCGGTGTCGCGAACGTGGTGGGCGGCGCCTTCGAGGGGCTGCAAATCGGCTTTGTGAATGTGGTGCCGATCCAGGCGAAGAATGCTTGGCAGATCGGGTTCTGGAACCACAGCGGAGATATGGATCATGGCGGGCAGATCGGCGTGTTCAACTATGTGCGCGATATGAGCTCAGGTATTCAGATCGGTCTCATCAACATTATCGAACACAATGAGTATCCGTGCATCCCGATCATGAACTGCCACTTCTGACAGGGAGTTTGCCGGACAAAGATTGGAGGCGGACATGCATGCATGGTGGGGCGGGCTTACCGCGCTGAACCGTGGCTTTTTCTGTGCGGCGGTCTTTTTCGGCGTCCTGTTTGTCTGGCAATTGGTGGCCACGCTGTGGGGGTTGGGTGGCGACGGGCTGGCGGACGGCGACGTCCCCGCCGATCACATGGTTGGGGGGGACGCGACGGAGACCATGAGCGCGTTCAAGCTGCTCAGCATCCGGTCGATCGTCACATTCCTCACGCTTTTCAGTTGGGGTGGCGCGCTGTATCTGGCCGACGGATATAGCGTGCAGAAGGCGGTGGGGCTGGCCAGTTTGTGGGGGGCGGCCGGCATGCTGGTCGTGGCGTTGCTGCTGCATACGCTGCCGAAACTCGCGCATACCGGCAACTTGAGGTTGGCGACTTCGGTGGGGGCCGCCGGAAACGTCTATGTCGATATCCCGGCAGGGGGCGAGGGCGAGGTCCGGACCGAAGTTGACGGCGTGGTGAGCTATGTCAAGGCGCGCGCGGCGGATGGACAGGCCATCAAGGCCGGGACAGCGGTCGTGATTGAGCGGGTGGTGGTCGGAAATCGGGTTGAAGTGCGTGCTGTCGAAAAGACAGGCGGTTAATCCCGGGAGGAGAGGCAAGACATGATATCTGGCACGATATTCAACGGGCTCCTGGCGCAAGCGGCACATGCGGGAGGCAGCAGTCGAGGGCTGGTAAGCCTTGTCCTGGCCTTGATGCTGGGAGCGGGTGTGTTGGTCTTGCTGATGGGTTTCGCGCGCCGCTACAAACGCTGTCCCTCCAACAAGATCCTGGTGATCTACGGTAAGACCGGCAGTGGCGTGGCGCGCTGCATCCACGGCGGTGCGGCCTTTGTCTGGCCGTTGATCCAGGCGTACGAGTATTTGGACCTTGAGCCGTTTGTCGTGCCGATCGACCTGAAGAGCGCCCTCTCTGCCGAGAACATCCGCGTGACCGTGCCCACCACGGTGACAGCCGCCATCTCGACCGAACGCGGTGTGATGGAGAATGCGGCGATCCGTCTGTTGGGCCTCACCGACCAGCAGATCCGCGACCAGGCGCAGGACATCATTCTCGGGCAGATGCGTGCGGTGATCGCGACCATGCGGATCGAGGAGATCAATCAGGACCGTCAGGCGTTTCTCTCGAAAGTCAACGAGGCGGTCTCCGGCGAGCTTGAAAAGATCGGCCTGCATCTGGTCAACGTCAACATTCGGGACATCGAGGATGACTCGGGGTATATCATCGCACTCGGCCGCCGTGCTGCCGCCGAGGCGATCAACCAGGCCAATATCGATGTGGCGGAGCAGGAGAAGAAGGGGCAGATCGGTGTGGCGACCCGCCAGCGCGACCAGCGCGTGGCCGTGGCGGCGGCCAATGCCGAGGCTGAGATCGGCGAGGCGGAGGCCGACCGCAACCGCCGGGCGCGCGCGGCCCAATTGAACACCGAGGCGGTGGAGGCCGAATCGGCCGCCAACGCCAAGAAGGCCGAGTACCTCGCCAACCAGCGTGTGGCCGAGGAGCAGGCGCGCAATCGTGCCGAATCCGCGGCCCGCGATGCCGACGGCGCGATCCGCGTGGCGCAGGAAATGGCCCAGAAAAAAGCGGAGGAGGCGCGTGCCGAGCGCGAGAAGTCCCGCCTCAACGCCGAGGTGGTGGTGCCGGCGAACGCCGAGCGCGAGCGCGTGATCATCGCGGCGGACGCCGCGCGCGAACAGGCGGTCAGAATCGCCCAGGGCGAAGCCGAGGCGACGCTCGCCAAGATGAAGGCTGAAGGTCTGGGCGTGAAGGCGATCTTGGACGGCAAGGCCGCCGGTTACCGTGCGCTGGTCGAGGCGTGCGGCACCGCCCAGCAGGCCGCCTCGCTGCTGCTCATCGAGAAGCTGCAGGAGATCGCCGAGATTCAGGCGCAGGCCATTCAGGATCTGCCGATTGAAAAGGTGGTGGTGTGGGATGGCGGCAGCGAAAAGGGCGGGCTGGCCGGGCTGGGCCAGCGCCTGATGGGGGCGTTGCCGCCGATGCACGAGCTGGCGCGTCAGGTCGGTCTTGAACTGCCCGACTATCTCGGCAAGGCGGCGGGTTGCGCGCCGGCACCGAGTGCCGCAGATCAGCCACCTGCGGGCCCGTCTAAGCCTGCCGCCGGTTGACGAGGCCATGGGGGAAGGTGCATGGTGCAACTTTGTGAGGCTGACAAGATCTCCTATTTGGCGAATGTCTTCGCGATCTGCGGCGCCGACAGCCGGTTTTCGCCGCAAGAAGTTGTCGTCCTCAGGGATGTCGCCCGCCGTCTGAATGTGTCGCAGATGGAGGCCACGGCGGCCCGTAATTTGGTTGCGAGCGGTCATTACGAGTTGGCGTTGCTCTCTGAGGGCCGGGCGCGCCGCGACAATATGGAAGACATGGTCATGGCGGTGCTGGCCAATGGTGAGTTGCGGCCTGAGGTCTCCGCCCCGATCGAAAAGCTCGCCAAGACGTTACGTTACGCTCAGGTCGACATGGACATGATCGCGCGCCGTGCTCAGATCCGGCTGGACACGCTGCTCAAGGCCTCGCGGGATACGGACAAAAAGAGACCGTCGCCTGCGTCGGCCACTGTTGCGTCCGCGTCATCCGTGCGCCCCCCGATGCCGAAGGAGCCGTCTGCCGCGTCCGCGCCGCAGCCGGTCCCGCAAGAGGTGACTGACAGTGGCGCCGAGGAGGCAGAGCCGTCTGCGCCGCCCGAAACGCCGAGTCCGCCCGCGTTGCCGGATGACATAACCGCGTGTATCCGTTGCCGTGCCGCAGCGCAGGATGAAGAGGTGTATTGTTACGGGGAGAGCGAGTCGATGAATGTCTGGGGGTGCCGCCTGCTGCGGCAGCCGTGGCTGGCCGGCGCGACGTGGTTGAAGGCCGGGGCTTTCCGTCCATCAGGGTGTTTTGCGTTCGACCGTGAGGCGATCCGCGCGCTGCTGGTTCAGGCCGCTGTGCCGGTCAGGTGTTGTCCGCACTTTGATCCGGATGCGGTGGAGCGGGCGGTTGCCGCGCTGCCGTCGCTGGCATGGCCGGGCAGGTGTTGGGTGCTGCGGTCTCCCGAGGCGGGGGAATCGGGCACACCGTTGACGGTGCGGCGTTACCGCCAAGGCTGTGTGATGCATGCGCGGCAGGTGGTGGGTGGCGTGGCGCCGGTCGGCGAACGGCTGGCGCGAAGGATCATCCGCGACGCCCGTCGGAACCGGTAATTTTCTTCGGGGGCATGGTGTGTTGTTCTCCGTGTTTCAGGTTGACAAAAAAACAAAAAATGTCACTATGAGCGACGTTGTTTTCAACTGGGAAGGAACTTGAATGTTTGTCCACATCACAGGGACGGGCTCGTATTTGCCGGAGCGCGTGGTCACCAATGACGAGTTGGCGGCCAAGCTGGATACGACCGACGAGTGGATTTTCTCGCACACCGGCATCCGTAGCCGCCACATCGGTGCCGACGATGAGAGCACCTCGTCCATGGCGTCCAAGGCGGCGCGGGCCGCGTTGGCCTCGGCTGGCGTGGTGCCGGAAGAGCTGGGGCTGATCATTGTGGCTACTTCCACTTCTGACTACCAGGCGTTCCCGTCTACCGCCTGCCTGGTGCAGCACGAGCTGGGAGCGGTGAACGCGGCCTGCTTTGATTTGCAGGCGGCCTGCACCGGGTTCATCTACGCGCTTGAGGCGGCGCGCGGTATGATGCGCAACAACCCGCGACCGGCCCTGGTCATCGGCGCGGAGATGATGTCGCGTATTGTGGACTGGACCGACCGCAACTCGTGTATCCTCTTCGGTGATGCGGCCGGCGCGGTGGTGCTCGAAGCCAGCCATGATGTGCCGGGCGGCATCTGGCACTCGATCCTCAAGGCAGATGGTTCAGGGGCGCAGCTCATCGTGCGCGAAGGCGGTGCGCGCGGGCTGGCCGCTGGGCCGTGGATGCAGCACACGCTGCAGATGAAGGGGCGCGCGGTTTTCAATTTCGCGGTGAAGGTGTTTGACGATGTGCTTTGCGGACTGCTGAACCGGTCCGGCCACACTTTCGCCGATCTGGCCTGCGTGATTCCCCATCAGGCCAACGCCCGTATTGTCGAGGCGGTGGCGCGTCGCATGGAGGTGCCGCTGGAGACCTTTTACATGAACATGGAGACGATCGGCAACAGTTCCGCCGCCTCGATCCCGGTGGCGCTGGATATGGCGCTCGCCTCCAACAAGATCAAAGAGGGCGACCTCATCGCCTTGGTCGGTTTCGGCGCGGGGCTGACCTATGGCGGCATTCTGATGAGCTGGCGCGGGCGGGCGGTCAAACCGGCGCCCATGGCCTCTCCCACCGCGTGACCCTTTACGGAAACGAACGAGAAACAGAATAGGAGTAATCAAACAGCGTATGAGTGGCAACACCAAGGTTTTGATCACTGGATTGGGCGTCATTTCGCCTGTCGGCAACACGGTCGAAGAGATGTGGACCAGCATCCGTAACGGTGTCAGCGGCCTGTGCCGTACCACCAAATTTGATCCGGCGCGCGTCGACTCGAAAGTTTCCGCCGAGGTAAAAAATTTCGACATTTCGAAATATGTCGATCCCAAGGAAGCGCGCCGCATGGCGCTTTTCACCCAGTACGCTCTGGCGGCGGCCAAGCAGGCGTGGCAGGATGCAGGCCTCGCCGACGGCGGTGCCGATCCCGAGCGCGTCGCGGTGATGATCGGCAACGGCATTGGCGGCAAAGAGGTCGATGAGGAGGGGTACCACACGCTTTTCGAGCGCGGGCCTGGGCGTCTCTCTCCGATGCTCATTCCCAAGCTGATCGCCAACGAGGCGGCCGGCAATATCTCGATCGCGCTCAAGGCCAAAGGTGCCGTGCACACTGTGGTCACGGCTTGCGCCTCCGGTACCGACGCGCTCGGCGTGGCGTTGGACATGCTGCGTGCGGGACGCGCGGACGTGATTATCGCGGGCGGCACCGAGGCCACGATCACCGAATATTGTGTGGGCGGCTTCTGTTCCATGAAGGCGCTGAGCACGAAGTACAACGAGACGCCGGAGAAGGCCTGCCGCCCGTTTGATGCCGGCCGTGACGGCTTTGTGATGGGCGAAGGGGCCGCGATGCTGATCCTCGAGACCGAGGCACATGCCAAGGCGCGCAACGCCCGCGTCTACGCCGAACTTGCCGGCTACGGCGCTTCCGGCGACGCCTACCACCTGACCGCTCCCGATCCAGAGGCTTCCGGTGCCATCCGCGCCATTACGGCCGCGCTTAAAGACGCGGGCCTCGGCCTTGAGGATGTCGATTACGTGAACGCCCACGGCACCTCCACGCCGCTGAACGACCCCATGGAGACCAAGGCGATCAAGGCGGTCTTTGGCGAGCATGCGTACCGCCTCAAGGTCTCCTCGACCAAGAGCATGACCGGCCACCTGCTGGGTGCCGCCGGTGCGCTCGAGGCGGCGATCTGTGCGCTTGCCATTCATGACGGCTTCTATCCGCCGACGATCAACAACGAAAATCCCGATCCGGAGTGTGACCTGGATGTCGTGCCCAACAAGGGCGTGCAGGGACCGATCCGCGCGGCGATCTCGACTTCGCTCGGATTCGGCGGACACAACGGCGTGATCGCCCTCAAGGCGTATAAATAAGGTGCGCCTGTAACAGGGGAGTGAAGAAAAGATGAGCGAAGCGATCAAGAAAACCAAACCCGAGGCCGCGGATTATCAGCCTTACGCGGGATCGGTGGAGGATTTGCTGCCCCACCGCAAGCCCTTCCTGTTTGTCGACCGCCTGCTGCATGTAGACAAAACCTTCACGATCGGGGAGATGACCTTCGGCGAGGACATGTGGTTCTTTCCGGGGCACTTCCCCAAGTATCCGGTCGTGCCTGGCGTGATCCTGACGGAAACCATGGCGCAGTGCGGCGGTGCCGGACTGGTGGCCTCTGAGCAGATTCCTAGAGGTGCGGTCTTCCTGCTCGTCGGTGTGGATAACGCCAAGTTCCGCCGGCAGGTTCGTCCGAACGACACCGTGCGCATGGAGATCGAGAACATCCGCGTCAGTTCGCGCATGGCGATCCAATGCGGCAAGGCCTTCGTCGGCGACGAGCTGGCTGCCGAGGCCGAGTTCCGCTGCGTGCTGGGGCCGTCGTCGACGTAACGCACAGGGGACGGCGTCCGCCCGTCCTGGGCAAGCCGACGCTTGTCCCCGCGTGTTTTTTGGCGTCTATGGGTGGGTCTGCGGTGGAACCAGTTCCAGGTCGGCCCAGGCTCCCCAGTCGCCGTTGCTGTCGTCTTTCTCGCCCACATCGGTGAGCAGCAGCAGGCTCACGGTTTGCCCGGCCCACGGCGCCAGGTTGCCCTCCAGCGTATACCACGCGTGGGCGGCGACATGGCGCCGAGCGATTTCATGGCGCTGTCCCGCCTCATCCTCCACCACGATTTTGAACAGCAGGCCGTCCCCGGCAACACTGCCGTCCGCCTTGCCGACCGCGCAGCGGATCTGCAGCGCTTCGGACGGCAGCGTCAGGCTGTAACGCGCGAAAGCGTATCCGGTGCCGCCCCTGTAGGGCGGGTGCATGAAAAGCCCGCGCGGTTTGGTGTGGCCCCCGCAGGTCAACGACGACACATAGACATGTGCGCCGGTCGTTCCGTCCAATTCGCGTTCGGCCTGACCGCGCACGGCCATGCCGCGCGCGTACCAGGCGGGCAATGGGCACCCCGGTTTGGCCGTCGGGGCCGGAGGGGGCGGCGGCGGTTCTTCGACGGTGAAATCGATCCACGCGCCCTCGCGCTCGAACCAGAGCCGAGCGCCGGGGCGTGCGTCGTGCGGAATCGTCACCGCGTGCTCGGTGGTGCCCTGAATCAGAACGCGTTCGCCCGGCTTGACGACCTCGCGCGCACAGGTCAGGACGGATACCGGTGGCGTCGCACCACGTCGCAAGCGGTAACTGAACGCGCCTTTGACCGGCTGCACGTAACTGAGGCCGCGCGCGACACGGACTTCGGCGGTGCCGAGCACACTGTTGGAGGTGTCCAGCGCGACTGCATCGCTGAAGGTATACGGGAATCCCGCCTCGCGACAGTTGTGCATCAAGACTTCCACCCTGCCGTTTGTCAGCGCACGGCAGATCGCGACCCCTGCGGCCGCGCCCTCGGCAAACCGTGTGAAATGGCCGCGCCCGTCCACGTATGTGTAGGCCGGCGAGACGGAGAGGTCGGCGCGGCGGCCGTTGACCGAACCGCTGAACACACGCACCGCGCCGTCGCCGCTGCGTCCCCAGTAGCCGTTGGGCGGGAGATCGAGTGGCTGATCCTCCACCGTCACCACCATGCGTGCCTCGGGATGACCGTTGACCGCCGTGACCGTGCCGTCGGCGTAGCGGGTCACCACCTGCGAGCGCGTGTAGGCGCCGTTGGCCAGCGCGGCGGAGGTCTCGTGCAGCGTGCCGTCCGCATCCGCGTAACGGATCGTTTCAGCCTCGACTTGCGTGTACCGGCTGGCCAGCGCCTGCAGCATGTAGTAGCTGCGCAGCTCGCCGTCGCGTCCGTGCAGCAGGAAACCGGGATGGCCGAAGGCCACCGTGGCGGCCAGGAAACGGTCTCTGGCGACATCCGGATCATCCGGCGCACTCTTGCCGGGATAGAACATGTCGGGATTGCCCATGCCGAAGTTGCAGCAGAGCGGATGCATGCGGCGCAGGTCAAAGTCGACCAGCCACGGGTTTTCATGGATGCGGTAGTTCTGGTCCTGCGCATAGTTGCCGTCGGTCAGCCCGCAGTAGGGGAAATGGTTGTTGCCTTCCGAGTAGACCGGCCCGTCCCAAGCGGCCTTCTGCAGCAGCATGATCTCGCCGAACGCGTAGAAGACTGCGGCAAAAGTGCCGGCGCCCGGAACGCGCGCGTCGTAGTCCACGCGGCTCCAGGGCGTGACCGCGGTGTGGACATCGCAGTATGCGGTGCTGAAGCCGAACTTCTTCTCAATAATCGGCGCGAGGCGTTCACAATATTCGACCGCGCGGGCGGGCTTGGGCGCGTAGCAGCGCTCCCACGCGTGCTGCAATTGATTCTCGCGCGTGCGTGAAATCAGATCGATGTGCCAGAACCCGTTGACCGGCGCGAAATCAGTGAAGTTGTTGTAGGGCCCGTAGACAAAGCCCAGTTCGTCCTGCATGATGCGGGCGTAGTCATACTGGCCTTTGTCGCCGCCTTTTTTGGGCGCGGGGTCGGTGCGGAAGGTGAAACTCTCGTTGCCGTCGCGCCAGCCGGTTTCGTGATCGGTCACCACCAGTTCCGTCATGCCCCAGCGGTGCACCGCGCGCCAATAGGCCGCGTCGCGCGCGCGGTCGCTCGCCCCGTGCGCACGCCAGACCCGCGTACCGGTGACGCCCTTCCAAGGCGAGGGCGGGTTCGGAATGTTGGGCAGCACGTCGTCAAAACGCGGCGAGAGCGTCAGCACGAAACGTTCAAAGCACGGGTTGCGCCGGCCGTCGGTCTTCGGCACATAGCGCGTGCCGCCGTTACTGGCCAGCGAGCCGTCGAAGCGCACGTTTTCGGCAAACGGAGTGGAGGCGTTTGACTGCGTCCAGTCGATGTGCGCCAGATAAAAGAGCGGTGCGTCGGGGCTGCCCGACACGATCACCGTTGGCCGCGCCAAGCCGTCGGCATAGCCGTACGTGTAGTAAGGCAGCGTGGCGAGGCGCGGATTGACAAAGCCGCGCGTGGCGCCGAAACGCACCTCGCCGATCTCGCCCTGACCGGCCTGAACGTCCATCACCAGCGACTTGCCCGAGAGATGAAAGCGGAGGTGCGCCTCGACGCTGCGTCCGCCCTGCGTCAGCCGTCCCGCGTAGGTGACGCTCTTGCCGTCGGTCGTGACCGTCACCGTCTCGCTCTCAGCGCGCGCCAGCGCACCGGTCGACGTGGACGGCGCGAAGTACAGGCCGCCGCCCAACCCGACACTCGTCCAGACCCCGCCGTCGGCCCAGCGCACGGCCAGCTCGTCCCACGCGCCGAGCTGCGCGGGCAGACGGAATTCGAGGCGTCCGTCCTCGCCCTCGCGCACCAGATAGTAGCGGCCCGACTCGCCGCGACCGACACGGTTCACGGAGGGCGCGGAGTCGCGCGGCACGATGGTCAGCGGCGTGTTTGGAAAAGGCAGAACCGCAACACCGGTGTTCGCGCCCGGATCGCACGCCGGAAAGATTCGCACGCCGCGTTGCGGCCGCGGGGCGAAGGTGAGCGGCTCAAACCGTTCGGTGAAGACCGCCAGACTGTTCAAGAAGATCACCCGTTCTTCGGTATTGCGACCGTTGGTGATATCGATCGCCGTCAACGCGGCGCCGGCGGCGACGCGCTCGACCTGCGCCGGCTCAAGCCGGCGGTGGCAGAGGAACCACTCTTTGAAATGCACGCGGGCGAGCGGTACCGCGAAGCGTGCGCCGGTGCTGTCGGTGAAATGCAGCGTGACCGACACCGGCGGTGTACCGGGATCGGCCGCGTAGCTGTGGTTGTTGCCGTAGATCCAGCAGGTCACGGCGTCAAACGCGCCGGTCACCGCCACCGGTGCCGGCGGCCGGAGCGTGACGCGCGGCTGAGGGCCGGTGGCTCGGTAGGCGAGCTTGGCCACGGCGTCGCCGAAGAGCAACACCTCGTCCGAACGTTCGAAGCGCGCCTCGGCGTCGTTCGTTTCGACACGCCATCCCGTCACCTCGGTGAACGGGATCAACGCCGGATGGTCATCCTGCAGGCGTCCGGCCCGTACCCGTTCATAAGGCGGCTCACCGGCACCCCGCACACTGAGGGCCATCACACAGCATACAATCCCAAAGCACCTGTTCATGTCGTTCCCCCGTTTCAATAATGTGGTCTAAGTCAATGAAACAGTCTATGTGTTGAGGGGCAGGCTGACAACTGGTTTCTCGTCGCGGACGAGGCCGCCCGCGCCCCGGATTCCGCCCCAATCACGCAACCGACACGCATACTCCCCGACATCCTTAACCGATTACTTGCCCCGCCAACGCTTTCCGTGATACAACATTCACGTTGGAGGCTGGCCATGATTCCGCAATGGGTGATCGAAAAAAAACGTGACGGCGGTGCACTTCTGCCGGATGACATCCGCGCGTTCATCGCGGGGTACACGGACGGCACGATCCCGGACTATCAGATGGCCGCGCTGGCCATGGCGGTCTACTTCCGGGGCATGACGCCGGAGGAGACGGCGGTGCTGACCGACGCCATGATGCGCTCCGGCGACTGCGTGTCGTTCACCGGGTGGCCGCGTCCCACGGCGGACAAACACTCGACCGGCGGCATCGGCGATAAGCTGTCGCTGATGATCGGGCCGCTCGCCGCCTCGGCCGGTCTGGCGGTACCGATGATTTCAGGCCGCGGGCTGGGCATCACCGGCGGCACCCTCGACAAGCTGGAATCGATCCCCGGTTACAACGCGCGGCTCTCGATCCCCGAGTTTCAGCGCGTGGTCGCCGAGGTCGGCTGCTCCATCATCGGTCAGACCGCACGTTTGGCGCCTGCCGATAAAAAGCTCTACGCGTTGCGCGACGTGACGGGCACCGTGCCCAGCATCCCGCTCATCACCGCCAGCATCATGTCGAAGAAACTGGCCGAAGGCGCCGACACACTGGTCTTTGATGTCAAGTGCGGGCGTGCGGCGTTCATGCAGACGTTGGATGCGGCACGTGAGCTGGCACGCAGCCTGTTGCGTGTCGGCCGGGCCTTGGGACGCCGCATGGGCGCATTGATCACCGACATGGATCAGCCGCTGGGTCGCGCGGTCGGTAATGCCGTCGAGGTGGCCGAGGCGGTCGAGACTCTCAAGGGGGGCGGCCCGGCGGACACCCGTGAACTGACGATTGAATTGACCGCGCTGATGTGCGAGTGCGCGGGGGTGTTGGGTGACCGCGCGGCGGCGCGGCGCGCGCTGGCCGAACGGCTGGATGACGGCCGCGCGCTGGAGGTGTTCCGGCGCATGGTCGAGGCGCAGGGCGGTGACGCGCGCGTGATCGATGAGCCGCAACGCTTGCCGCAACCCGGCGCGGTGCTGGCGGTGCCGGCGCTGCGAGATGGGATTGTCGCTGCGGTTGACGCGCGGCAGATCGGGCGCGTGGTGCTGCAGTTGGGCGGCGGACGTACCGCCACCGACGACGTGATCGATCCGGCCGCCGGTGTGGACCGGCTGGTGCAGGCCGGTGAGGCGGTCGTGCGCGGTCAGCCCATGATGCGGCTGCTGGCGCGCGATGCCGCGTGCGCGGAGGCGTTGTTGCCGGAGGCTGCCGCTGCGGTACAGATCGGCGCGACGGCACCGCCTGCGCGGAAGTTGGTGCTCGAAGAAGTGGGCGGGAACGCTGAACGCTCAACGCTGAACGCTCAACTGGGTGGGAGAGAGCGCGGCCATGACACTTGATGCGCAGATGCGGCGGAAACTGATTGCGGCGGCGCGTGAGGCGGCGGCGCGCGCCTACTGTCCCTACTCAAACTATCCGGTGGGGGCGGCGCTGCTGACGCGAGACGGCCGGATCGTCACCGGCTGCAACATCGAGAACGTCTCGTTCGGACTGACCCTCTGCGCGGAGCGCGTGGCGCTGGTCAAGGCGGTGAGTGAGGGGCTGTGCGGGTTCGCGGCCTTGGCGGTGGTGGGGGGCGAGCAGACCGCGGCCGCTCCGTGCGGCGCATGCCGCCAAATGTTGGCGGAGTTCTGCACGCCGGAGATGCCGGTCTATTACGCGCGGCTCACTGGCGGCCGGTGCGTCGCCACCACGCTGGACGCGTTGTTGCCGCGGGCGTTTTTAAAAAACTAAAGGGATGACACCATGCGACGCATTGTTTGGGCGATGATGCTGATGGCGGGGATGGCGATGGCGGATATGCCAGATGGTTTGGTTCTGCGCTTCACCTGCGACGAGTTGCGCAACAACGGCACGCTGCTTCCCGAAGCCACGGGCAGTAACAGCAACGGGCGCGCCACGGGTGTCCGCTATGCGTCCGGCGGGCGTCTGAATGCCTGTTGTGAATTTACCGGTGTCAAGAGTTCGGTGCTGGTCACCAACTCGCCGATGTTGGAGAGTCGGCAGACGACGATCGGTTTCTGGCTAAAGACGAACAAGACCGAGTGGCCCGAACGCACGCTGGTCGAAAAGCATCTTGAGACCGGGTATGCGTTGCGGCTGGTGACCGGTAAAGAAGCGGCGAACAAGGGCAAGCTGCGCGCCACGGTCGCGGGCAAGGCGATCCTGAGCGATGTCGCGGTGGCCGACAACAATTGGCACCATGTGGCATTGAGCATCGACAGCGCGAATGCGGTTCTCTATGTGGATGGCGTGGCGCAGAAACAACGGATCGTGCCGGGCGGCGATTTCAGCACGCAAGGTGCGGACCTGTTGCTCGGCGCGAGCCGTGTGCCGGCCGATCCCAAGAACAGAGAGGTGACCTTCGAGGGCATGCTGGATGAGGTGGTGATCTTCAAGCGTGCGTTAAACGAGGCCGAGGTCAAGGATGCCATCGCCGCCACCAAGCCAAGGTTCACGAAACAGCAGGTCGAGCGTCGTCTCAGGGAGCTGCAGGATCTGTATGATCGCGGTTTGCTGACACAGGCGTTTTATGAGAGTAAGGTCAAAGAATGTGAGGTTTCGCCGTAGGGGTTGCCGTAGAGACTTGCGTTGAACTGTCTGAAAGGGGTATCCTCTCCGTGTTTCGTGAACCTTTGAGGGTATGCCATGTTAGACATTAAGCGGATCCGTGAGAATTTTGATGAGGTGGCCGAGGGCTTGCGGCGGCGTGGCGCGTCGGTCGAAGGGGCCGAGCGCGCGCGCGACTTGGATGCGCGGCGGCGTGCCCTGGTCATGCAGTCCGACGAGCTGAAAACGCTGCGCAACAACCGTTCCAGGGAAATCGGCGCCCTGAAGAAGGCCGGTCAGGACACCACCGCCGTGCAGGCCGATGTGCGCGCGATTGGCGACCAGATTGCGGCGCTTGACGCGCAGATCCGCGCGATCGAGGCTGATCTCGAGGCGGTCATGCTGCTGATCCCCAACGTGCCGTGCGCGACGATTCCGACCGGGCCGGACGCTTCGGCCAATCGTGTCGTCCGGATCGTCGGCGAGCAACCGTCGTTCGCTTTCAAGCCGCTGGATCACCTTGCGTTGGGCGAGCGGCTGGGACTTTTCGATCTGCCTCGCGGCGCCAAGATAACCGGTTCGGGTTTCCCGCTGCTGCAGGGCGCGGGTTCCAAGCTCCAGCGTGCTTTGATCCAGTACATGCTGGATATGCACACCGAACGCCACGGCTATACTGAACTGTTGCCGCCTTTCGTGGTCAACAGCGCTTCTATGCGAGGCACCGGCCAGCTTCCGAAAATGGCCGAGGATATGTACCATTGCGAGGTCGATGATCTTTGGCTGATCCCGACCGCCGAGGTGCCGGTGACAAATGTCTACCGCGACGAGATCATCGACCGCCCGCTGCCGATTTATCTTACCGCCTACACGCCTTGTTTCCGGCGCGAGGCCGGTTCGGCCGGCAAAGAGACGCGCGGCATCCTGCGCGTGCATCAGTTCGACAAGGTCGAGATGGTCAAGTTCGTCGAGCCCGAGACCTCGTACGCCGAACTGGAGACGCTGGTGGCGAATGCCGAGGAGGTGCTCACCAGTTTGGGTCTGCACTACCGCGTGCTGGAGCTCTGCTCGGGCGACATCAGTTTCTCGGCCGCCAAGTGTTATGACATCGAGCTGTGGGCGCCTGGCCAGCAGGCCTGGCTGGAGGTCTCCTCCTGCTCCAATTTCGAGGATTTCCAAGCACGCCGCTTGAACTGCCGTTACCGCGACGCCAACGGTAAGACGCGTCTGGTGCACACCCTTAACGGGTCGGGCGTGGCGTTGCCGCGGCTGATGATCGCGATCCTCGAGCAATATCAGCAGGCCGACGGTTCGGTGTTGCTGCCCGAGGCCCTGCGTCCGTACCTGCGTGGCCTGGAACGGCTGGTGCCGCAAAAATAAAAATGTCGAATGAATCGATGAAGTCGATTGATTCGATTCAATCGATTCCCTCGATGTGATCGATTTCCCGAATCTTTCGATGCTCCACTTCTTTCAAGACCTCTGGGCATATCCTTTCCTGCGTAACGCGGTCGCGGCGGCTCTGCTGGCGGCGGTGGCGGCGGGGGTGACGGGAAGTCTGGTGGTCGTGCGGCGCTCGACTTATCTGGCCGGTGCAGTCTCGCACAGTGTCTTGGCCGGGCTGGGGCTTGCACGTCTGCTGGAACGGCGTTTTGGGATCGGCTGGTTGCCCCCGATGGCCGGTGCAGCGCTGGCGGCGGTGGCGGCGGCTTTGTTGCTGGCCTGGCTGACGCTGCATGGCCGGCATCGCTCCGACAGCGTTTTGAGCGCGGTCTGGACCGGCGGCATGGCGCTGGGGGTCTCCTTCGTGGCCGCGACGCCGGGCTATCAGGACGATCTGATGAGTTATCTGTTCGGGTCGATTCTGCTGGTTCCCGGTATGGATCTGCTCTGGATGCTGGCCGCCGATCTCGTGTTGCTGGCCGTCATGGCCTTCTGTTACAACCGCTTTCTGGCGATCGCCTTCAACGCTGAGTTGGCCCGGCTGCGCGGGGTCTCCACTGGGCGCTATGAAGTGGTCTATTACGTGATGACCGCGTTGACCGTCGTGCTGCTGGTGCGCGTGGCGGGAATCGTGTTGGCGGTCGCCCTGCTGACCTTGCCGGCGGCTGCGGCCGGTCTGCTCACGCGGCGCCTCGACCGGATGATGACGCTAGCCGTCGGCATCGGTGCGGGGGTCAGCTTGCTGGGGCTCGCGCTCAGTTATGGCCCCGGCTGGCCCCCCGGTGCTATGATCGTCGAGAGCGCAATCATCGTCTATCTGGTCGTGGCCACCGCCAAAAAACTTTATTCTCGCGCTTGACCTTCTTGCGATGGGGTGGCAAAATAAAAGTCATCAAATGAGTCAAGGCAGTCCGGGGACCGGCTGCGTGAAGGAGACAGAAATGAAAACGCATGGTAATCAAGGCTTCACCCTCGTCGAGCTGCTGGTCGTGATCGGCATTCTCGGTATTCTTTCCGCAGCGCTTTTCCCCGCGATCGGCAACGCGGTGATGCAGGCCAATATGACGGCTGTCGGAACCCGAGGCAAGGACATCTTTGTGGCGATCACCTCGGCCAACATGGAGCGCGAGCCGCTGGGTCTTGGAAGCGTGTGGCCGCGTGATGACTTTGCCAATCCAACGGAAGAAGAGCGCGATCTCGCCAGCCATTCCAGGTCATCTACGGAATATTTTAAATGGCTTTATGATGAGGAGAATAAGAAAAGTGGGCAGAACTGGAGTCCGGTTGCCGATGGTTTTGATTACTCCAAGCTGGCGGGCGGCGGTGTGCCGACGTGTAACACGGACTCCCTGAGCCAGGATTACAACATGTGGACGATTGCCTGCAATGTGCGCGACGAGATGGAAGACGTTATTCCCATTCTGGTCACACGGAATGTTGACGAGAACTCGCTCAAGAAGGACCAGTTTGACCCGGCCAGCGATAGGTCGGCAACGTTGGAGTGGGCGTCGGCGGCATGGCGGAAAAAGCCGTTCTCTGACAAGGGATTTGTGATGGTCCGTAAGGGCGGCGCCATCTTTAAGGGGCGCGGCCGTTATCGTCAGTTGACGGTCGTTTACAATAATCAGTACTTTGATTTGACCAGTGGCGGCGGTGAAAACACTTTCAAGTACATCAGCCCGGGCGGCTAAGAGTCCCACAAGACCGCTATCATAGTGGGTGATGATGAGAAAAGGGAGCGGCGCGCACCGCTCCCTTTTTTTTGGGTAGAATCCGGTTATGATCGCGCGTGTGGCCACAGAGGTTTCCGTCGGACGGCTCTTCGACTATCGGGTGCCGGACACGTTAGCAGCGCGTTTGGCCGTAGGGCAGCGCGTGCGCGTGCCATTCGGCGGCCGTACGGTCGCAGCCTATGTGGTGGAGATTGTGGCGGATGCCGCGCCTGAGTCCGGGTCGGCTGATCTGTTCGGGTGGTCGGACGGGTCAGACAGGTCTGACGCGCCGGACGTCGCCTGTCAGGGAAGACTGCGGACTGTCATCGCGATTGAGGACGCGACGCCGTTCCTCTCGCCGGTGCTGTTGAAGCTGGCGCGCTGGATGGCCGACTACACGTGTGCGACCCTTGAATTGGCGCTGCGCTGCATGTTGCCCGCCGCTGTGCGCAGCCGCACGGTCAAGGCCAAGGAACGCCTCTATGTTACGCCGTGCGAGGGGACTTTCGATCTCACGCCGCGCCAGGCGGAGCTGCTGGCCAATTTGCGGCGTGTCGGCGGCGGTTGGATGCACGGCCTGACCCGCGAGTTCTCCTGTACGCCACAGACGCTTAAGGCATTGGCAGAGAAGGGGGCCGCCGTGATCGCGGCACGCCAGATGCGGCGTGACCCGCTTGCCAACCGTACCGTGCTGCCCACGCGTCCCCTGCCGCTCATGCCCGAGCAGGCTGCCGCGCTGGCGCAAATCATCACGGCGGTCGATGCGGGGGCGCGGGCACGGGCTGGGGGCGCGGACGGCTCGCCCGCGATCCAGACGAGCCATCACGCGGACGGGGCCGTCCGCGCCCCCGGCCCCGTCCCTCCCAAACCTGTGTTGCTCTTCGGTGTGACCGGCTCGGGCAAGACTGAGGTCTACCTGCAAGCGATTGCGCATGCGTTGCAGCGCGGGATGGGCGCGATTGTGCTGGTGCCCGAAATCGCCCTCACGCCGCAGACCGTGCAGCGTTTCGCCTCACGGTTCGGCGCACGTATCGCGGTGTTGCACAGCGCTCTGAGCGACGGCGAACGCTATGACGAGTGGCACCGTATCCGCAGCGGCGAGGCGGTTGTGGTGGTGGGGCCGCGCTCGGCCGTTTTCGCGCCGGTCAAGAATCTCGGACTGATCGTGGTGGACGAGGAGCACGAGCCCTCGTACAAGCAGGACGAGGCGCCGCGCTACAACGCGCGCGACGTGGCGGTCATGCGCGGCTGGCTGGAGCGATGTGCCGTGGTGCTCGGCAGCGCGACACCCGCGATGGAGAGCTGGCTCAATGTCGAAAAGGGCAAATACGTGGCAGCGCGTCTCACGCAGCGCGTGGCCGGACGTCCGATGCCGCGTGTGAACATCGTGGACATGCGTGTCGAGACTGCCAAGGCGGGGCACGTTCAGATCTTTTCAAGTGTTCTGCTGGAGGCGCTCAAGCTGCGTCTGGAGCGCGGCGAGCAGTCGATTCTCTTTCTCAATCGCCGCGGCTATGCCACTTCGCTGGTCTGTCCCAAATGCGGCGCGGTGGCCGAGTGCCCTTCATGCAGTGTGGCCTACACCTACCATCAAGCCGACACCTGTCTGCGCTGTCATATCTGTGGCGGATGGCGACCTCTACCCGAGGTGTGTCCGGGGTGCGGCGATCCGGCATTCAAGTTCACCGGCTTCGGCACGCAACGCGTGGAGATCGCCTTGAAGCGCTGTTTTCCGCAGGCGGAGGTGTTGCGCATGGATGCGGATGTGACGGCGCGCAAAAACAGCCACGACGAGCTGCTGGCGATCTTCAAGAGCGGGCGTGCGGATATTCTGATCGGCACGCAGATGATCGCCAAGGGACTCGATTTCCCCAATGTCACGCTGGTTGGCGTGCTGGCGGCTGACGCCAGTCTGCACATGCCGGATTTCCGTGCCGCGGAGCGGACCTATCAGCTGTTGGCGCAGGTCTCGGGACGCGCGGGACGCGCGGAGCTGCCGGGCGAGGTGTTTGTGCAGACCTTCTCGCCTGACCATCCGGCTGTGCGGGCCGCCGCCTCAGATGAGGGTTTTGCGCCGTTCGCGGCTGCCGAACTGGCTGAGCGCCGATCCGGTGGCTATCCGCCCTACACGCATCTGGTGTGCGTCACCTTCAAGGGGCCGGATGAGGCCAAGGTGCGGTTTGTGGCCGAGAGCGTGGAACGCGGGTTGCGGCGCGTGCTGGCTGACTCAAACGTCTTGCTTTCTGAAGCCTGTCCGGCGCCGCTCGCCAAAGCCAAGGGCCATTACCGCTATCAGCTTTTGCTGCGCGCGCCGACGGTGCGCGCCATCACGCGCCCGCTGCGCGCGCTGCTGGCCAAAACGCGACCGGCGCCCGACGTCGCGCTGGCGATCGATGTCGACGCGCTCAGCATGATGTGACCGCAGACCATCAGCCCTTGAAGATCACAAATTTGCGCATCGCGTAGTTGATGAACAGTGCGCAGATGATGTTGGCGCCGAAGGCGAGGGTGGTCTGAACACCGGCCTGCGTGATCAGGAACGTCTGGATCGTTGTGCCCAACACCATGCTGATCCCGGAAACCGCGAAGAAAAGCAGGAACTCCATGATCCAGTGGTGACGGCCGGGCTTGAAAACAAACAGTCGGTTCAGGATATAGCAGAAGGTGTTCGACAGGAAGAAGCCGATCGCATTGCACAAGCCCGCATTCCAGGCGCGCGTGGCCTGAGTCAGGACGGGGGCGGTCAATCCCAACAACCTGACGACGGGATCATCCTGCGTCAGGCACGGCAGCAGAAACCAGCCGCACAGGAAAAAGGTGATGATATGCAGGGCGGTCGCCATGCCGCCGACGACCCCGTATTTGATGAACTGTACCAGCGGGTGCGCGTCGTGGCTGAGGCTTTGCCGGATGAGCTCTTTCAGCAAAGCGGCCCCCGCGGGTTGGGAATGAAGTTCTTTTTCGAGCAGGCGGGTTTGGCACGGCAAGGGGGCGCCGGCGGGCGGCGGCAAGCGATCCGCCACGCGGACAAGCAGCACCGAGACATTGTCCTCGCCGCCGGCCTGCAGTGCTTGGTCGATCAGCAACCGGGCCTGCTCCTCCAGAGGCCGTCCGCTTTTACGGGTCAGCAGGGCCGCAAGCTGCGTATCGGTCACCATCTTTGAGAGGCCGTCCGTACAGAGCAGATACAGATCATTCGGTCGCACGTCGAGAAAGGTCCGATCCAATTCTACATCCGGTGCCGAACCGACCGCCCGCGTGATGACCCCGCGGAAGCGCACGGGCAGGCTCTCTTCCTCTGTGATTCCGGCCGCTGCCGCCAACGAGTGGTCTGCGGTCAACCGGCTCAGCAGACCGTCGCGGAAGCGGTAGGCGCGACTGTCACCGGCGTGGAGCACGCAGGCGCGCGCAGGCGTGGAGCGGTCAAACGCCAACACCACGACGGTTGAACCCGAATCGGCGAGACCGTGGGCCGCCGCATAGGCTTTGATCGCCCGGCTGGCATTGTTGACGGCACGTACCAACAACCGCGCCGAGGACTCGGCGGTCAATGCGAACGGTGCATCCGGCGATTTAGAGAAGGCCTCGCGGATGGCCTCAACGGTGAGACGGCTGGCAACCTCTCCGGCCGCCGCGCCGCCCATGCCGTCGGCCACCGCGAACACGCCACACTCCGGCAGGATCAAGGCGGCGTCCTCATTGTTTTCGCGGCGGCAGCCGATGTCGCTCAGCACCGCCGCAGTCAAATATGGAAACGCTTCACTCACGTTTTATGACACCAGTCTAGCAAATTGCCGGGCACGGGGGAAGGAAGAAGAAGTTGCGAGTATGCTGTCGGCATCAGACCGTGCTAAGTCGAGGTTCTGAGTGTTACAGTGGGCTTTGACACTGCGATGGGCATGCCGAGGAGTGCCCGTTATTTGAAGTGGAATCAGAGGTTTGCTGGGGGAGTTTGGGATGAGTGCGCCAAGCAAAGCGTGCGATATGCAGTCGGTTAAAGTCCGACACAG